>JAJYXK010000010.1 GCA_021801825.1 bacterium | reverse complement strand
TATCTCCTGGCTCTAACAATGCTGAATAAATTTCACCATTTGCGATAGCTCCTGAATATGACTGCACATTTACATTCCACGTCTTTGAAGATAATTTGAATAAATCTAACGCGCGTTTCTGAACCAGCGACTCAAGCTTGTCGTAAATCTCGTTTCCTGGATAATATCTTTTGCCAGGATACCCCTCGCTGTATTTATCAGTAAGTATTGAACCCACAACATCCAGCACCGCCTGTGGCGCATAGGACTCTGAAGCGATAAGATTTATCTGCCCCTCTTCTATCCGCTGTTGTTCTTTTATTAAGTTAGAAGTCTGAGAATCCTGTTTTAATTTCATACGGCAATCCTACTCTTTACCCCCCATAAACTCAAGAACGGTTTGCCTTGTCCAAGATTTTTGACGATCGTCAAAAATCTTGGACAAATTATCTAATGATCAAGAAATAAAAACACTCAATAATTTGAGCGTTTTATAAAAATTAAACGAATAAATAATTAGAACTTGAGATTAAATATTCTTTTTGTATTTTCTAATAATACCCCCTTCATTTCACTGAGCGGAGTGCATTTTATTAATGCTAGTGATTCTACTATCTCTGGAATATATGAAGGCTCATTTTGTTGCCCACGATGTGACCGTGGCGCAACCCATGGAGCATCAGTTTCAACAAGAATGCGTCCGTTTGGAATATGTGAAATGATTTCATCAAATGAACGGTTGAAGGTTATAAGCCCTCCAAACGTAAACGAAAAACCAAGGTTTAACAAGGCGCGCGCATCTTCAATAGTTCCGGTAAAAAAATGAAGTATGCCCGCTTCAGGCAATAACAAATCTTTATGCTTTTCTAGAAGCGCAATTGTGTCCCCAAATGCCTCGCGACAATGAATCACTAGTGGCTTTTTTAGTTTATGTGCAAGAACAATTTGTGATTCAAACAACACTTTTTGTTTTTCTTTTATTTCATCTTCTTTCTCTTTATCTAATTTAAAGTAATCCAACCCACATTCTCCAATTCCCACCACTCGTGTATCTCGCGCTAATTCTTGAAGACTTTCCATATTAAGATCTTTTTGCGCTTCGTGCGGATGATACCCTACCACTGCCCACACTCCTTCTTTATATATTTGAGTGAGAGCAACGGCGTCGCGAGACGACAATTCGTCGGCCCCCACATTTATCACCCCTATGCCGCCATCAAGAGCTCGTTGCATCACCGCGCTTCGTTGCGTGGGGTCCATCATGTTTACATGCGTATGCGCGTCTATAATATTTATATCCATACAAGATTAACCGCTTATTTCCATTCTCGGAAACAACCTCTGCGCTTCTCTAATTTTTATAATTTTCCCTTTAAAATCCAGGTTTTTTGTTATTTTTTTTGAAGTTTCCGGCATAAACGGTTCAAGCAAAACCCCCACGCTGTTAACAAGAACAAGTAAATTAAATAATATTTTTTCATTTTCAATGAGTGGGTTTTCAGCAGACCACGGTTTTTTATCATTAATATAATAATCCGCAAAGGAAATAAGGGACCATAACTCAGCGAGTGCGTCGTTAAAACGAAACGCGCCTATATATTCATCTATGGATTTTTGAATTGCTTTTATTTTTTGCTCAACCGCTAAATCCATCATTTTAAAATCATTTGCGATTGGTTTGTGAAATTTTAAAGCAACTCCGGTAACTCGCGCACACAAATTTCCCAATCCATTCGCTAAGTCAGCATTATACCGCTCAATACAGCGCTCTCTCGTAAAGTCACCATCCTCAACTGGAGAGATTTCTCTTAAGAAATAATAGCGAATCATATCGGTTCCAAATTCTTTTACTAAATCACGTGGGGCGATGACGTTTCCTAATGATTTTGATATCTTTTGTCCTTCTAAATTAATATACCCGTGCACAAATATCTTTTTAGGGAGAGGAAGTTTTGCTGACAACAACATTGCTGGCCAAATCGCTGCGTGAAATCTCAAAATATCTTTTCCGAGAACATGCACATCGGCAGGCCACCATTTTTTAAACAGCTCACTATCACGACCATAGCCAATAGCAGAGATGTAATTTGAAAGCGCATCCGCCCATACATACATGGTTTGAGAAGCATCTCCTGGAACTGGGATCCCCCATGACAACTTATCAGACGAACGAGAAAAACTTACATCCTCAAGACCCCTATCTATAAACGCCAATATTTCATTCTCGCGAGATTGCGGAATTATTTCTAATTCCTTTGAACGAATCTTTTGTTTGAGTATCTTTGCGTATGCGGATAACCTAAAGAAATAATTTTCTTCCTCAATTAATTCCGGTTCACGCTGATGAATAGGACACTTCCCCTCCACCAAATCCTTATCAGTCATAAATAATTCGCATCCCATACAATATAATCCCCGATACGTACGCTTATATAAATCACCCGCTTTTTCAAGCTCTTTCCATAATTTAATAGCTCCGGGCCAATGTTTCTTTTTGTCGCTCGTGCGTATAAATTCATCCCACGAAAGATTAACCTCTTTTTTAAGATTTTTGAACGTCTTACTAATCTCGTCTGTAAATTTCTTTGGGGTCATTCCCTTCTGCTGGGCCGTCTTTGATACTTTGGTACCATGCTCATCGGTGCCCGTAAGAAAAAAAACGCTCTTCCCTTGTAAGCGCGCGTAGCGTGCAATTACATCAGCCTGTATCTTCTCCAACATGTGCCCGATGTGTGGCTCGCCATTGGTATAATCAATCGCTGTCGTTATGTAAAATTTTTCTTTAGGCATTATCGTTTATCAATTCTTTATTATTTCTCTTTTTTTCCGACCAATCATCCATCACTTCTTGGAGAATGATAGCAACTGGGATAGCAAGGACCGCTCCCACTAAACCATCTATTTGAGATCCGGCTAATATTGCAAGCACCACCATAACGGGGTCAATGCCAACTGCCTTTCCTACAATCAATGGTACCAAGGTGTGATTCTCTATTTGATGAATAATAAAGAACAACACAATAGCCGCAACCGCTAAAGACGCAGATTGAGGAACAATCATAACAAATGCCACAATACCTGTTGCAATCGGTCCTGCGTAAGGAACAATTTCAAGAAGCGCCGCAAATATTCCAATAATAAGCGCGTAATCCGTCCCCAAAATTAAAAGTCCTGCGAACGTCATGGCTCCTACAATAACACTGAGAATAACCTGACTCGTGAGCCATCTTCCCAATTTATGCTGTGTTCGTCTATATAATCCGAGTATATATGCTTCTCTATCTAAAGGAACTATGTCGCGGATAAATCTCTCTATAGATCCCTTACTAATAGAAAGATATAAAGAAAGAACCACCACCACAAAAACCAAAATTGCGTTCCCTAAAATAGAGCCAAGCATATCAAGCACATTAGATCCCCCATAGAAGAAATTTCCAATCCAACCACTAATACTCTTATCAAGATTGGTAATGACTTGTGACCCACCCACACTTTCCAGAAGCGGTATGTGTATCTCCGAAATATTCGTCATCACATACTTCATTTGAATAAGAACAATCGGGACAATGGCGTATAAAATAAGACCAACCACTGCAATCGCAATGAGAAAAATCATAAGTACACTCAGAATTCTTGGGATGCGTTTTGATTCTAAGTAGTCAACAGGGCGACGGAGCGCAGAAGAAATAATAAGAGCAATAAATGCAACCACAAAAACATCGCGTGCATAAAACGCGGCGACGAGTAGTACGCCTATGGCCACAATTCTCCATAATGAAGTCCATGATATCTCAATGCGCCGTATTTCCATAATTAGATATATCATACTACAAACCGAAAAATAAAAAAGCCCTATCGTCATGGGGCTTTTTAACCTCCACAGATATACGGAGCGTGTTACCTCCGTATTAATTTTTTAAATTTCTCAGCATCTTTTTCTTTATATGGCCCCACCATGGAGAATCTCATGGTACTCAATCTGAAAAATTCTTTCGCTGCTTGATGAACATCATGAGTGGTCACCTTTTTTAATTGTTTAATAATTTCCTGGGGAGATTCAATTTTCCCCTGCACGGTTTCTTGTTGTCCATAATAGAAACCTAGGTCACTAGAAGATTCTAATGAAAGCAAAAAGGTCCCAATTGAATAATCCTGCGCGCGACGCAGCTCTTCTGTCGTTACTCCCGCGCGTACCATAGAGCGAATTTCTGAAATAATAGCCTGGATTGCTTCCCCTGTTTTTGCATGGTTTGTGCCTGCATAGACATCAATAAATCCATGTGTTGCATACATATTATTTGATGAGCCAACATAATACGCCGCCCCCAATTCTTCTCGCACTCGCTGAAATAACCGAGAGCTCATACTCCCTCCTAAAATTTTTGCAAGCAATGAGACCGAAAGACGTTTTGAGGAATTTAAAGGAACTCCATAAAACCCCATTGCAAAGTGAGTTTGATCTAACTTTCTTTCAAGAATAGAAAATTGTTTTCCCTTTTCCCGCGTTTTTAATTTTTGTGCTTCAGGAGATTTCTGTGTGTTTTGTACAGAACTAAATGCTTTCTCTACAAGCTGGAGCACATGTGATTCGTGAAATGATCCCGCTATCACCACCACCGTATTCTGAGGAAGATACCGCGCAGATCGATACTGTATAAACATATCCCTTGTCGTTTGTGTAATGTGTTGTGGGGTCCCCGCGACACTCCATCCTGCAGGTTGATTTCCATATAACCCCACCTCAAGCATTTCAGATACTTTTGAACGAGGGTCGTCATCATACATGTGAATCTCTTCAATAATTACCCCCTTTTCCTTCTCCATTTCTTTTTCATCAATGTGTGGATGTAAATATAATTCAGAAACAACATTAAATGCGCGGTCAAAATGTTGAGGCGCAGTCTTCGCATAATATCCTGTAATATCCCGTGAGGTAAATGCGTTGCTTGCCGCGCCAATTTTTTCTAATTCAATAGAGATATCAATTGGGCGAGGATATTTTTCTGTACCCTTAAAACACATATGCTCTAAAAAATGAGAAATGCCACTATTTTTCTGTGTTTCGTACGCAGATCCTGCGCGCACAAATATAGCCACCGTCACTGAGGTACTTTCGGGCATGGGGATCATAAGCACTCGTAGTCCATTTTTAAGTTTCTTTGTCTTCGGTTTTATCATATATGCAATATTATACGTGATATTTCTATTTAAAAAAGGCGGGCGCAGAAGTTAAGAGGTGCGCCCGGAAGAAACTTTTCTACTAGCAAGGAAAAAAATCTTTGCCGTAGTTGTTTTATTTTCTGCTTTAACTGCTTTAGGAAGGATTGTTGTTGCGACCAGCTCTTCGGTAGTAGGTTTGTTCTTTGTAACATCTTCTGAATATTGCCTGTTTCTGTTTTCTTTTTCTAGAACCCTCTCAATCATGGCGTCCATAATGTCCATGTGTTTTCTATGGACATCAGCTCCAAAAAGATCCTTCTTTAAAGACAGTGAGCAATAAACATTAATCGAATATTCTTGGTTATTTCGATCACTCATAAAAACCCTTTCTTTATTTGCTAAGTTCTTTATATAACATCTTTCTTCAAAACACAAGCACCATAAGGCGCTTGTGTTTATTATCTTTATGGTCACTTATTCTCGCATTTTCCCTTCAAGGAATTTCCGCACTTCTGATACAGAAATACGCTCTTGCTGCATAGTGTTTCTATCTCGAACAGTAACCGTGTTATCTTCCAATGTTTGAAAATCAACCGTAAAACAATAGGGAGTTCCAATCTCATCTTGCCGACGATATCGCTTTCCAATATTTCCACTCTTATCAAATGCAATAGGGAAAAATCCAGGCCATGCTCCTTGAAGCCGCGCCCGTATTTCTTGTGCTTTTGAAATTAATTCTGGTTTGTTGGAAAGCAGAGGAAACACCGCCGCTTTATACGGGGCCATGCGCATAGGTAGATCTAACCAAATTCTTTTCTCCTGTTCACCTGCCTCGCTGGAAGTAGTTTCCAGCGGGTCTTCGCGATAGGCGCTTGCTAATATTGCCAACAACATGCGCTCAACTCCAATGCTCGGTTCAATAACGTGCGGAAGTATGCGTTCTTTTGTTTCTTCATCAAAATATTCTAATGATTCTCCACTTGCCGTTTGATGACTCTGCAAATCAAAATCTCCTCGGTATGCAATTCCAAACAATTCCTTCTTACCGAATGGAAAATCAAATTCTACATCCACGGTTCGTTTTGAATAGTGAGCAAGCTCCTCTTTGGGAACATCAAGATTGTGCACTTTCTGCATATCAATACCAATAGAAGTCATCCAGTTATTCATTTCTTTGAGCCACATTTCAAAAGAATCATTCCATACATCGGTATTCTTTATAAAATATTCAATTTCCATCTGCTCAAATTCACGCGTACGAAATATAAAATTACCTGGTGTGATTTCATTACGGAACGCCTTTCCAATCTGTGCGATACCAAATGGCAGTTTCGGCGCATAAGTATCAATAATCTGCTTAAAATCTACAAATATTGCCTGTGCGGTTTCGGGGCGGAAATATACTATATTCGCATCTTCTTCCGCGGGACCCAGAAAGGTTTTTAACATTAAATTAAATTGCCGCGGAGTAGTAAATTCTTTTTTGCCGCACGAAGGGCATTTCTTGTCTTCGGGAAGTTGATCTTCACGGATGCGTGTATGACAATTTTTACATTCCACTAATGGGTCAGAAAACGTGCTCTCATGCCCCGATGCCTGCCACACCCTGCGGTTCATCAGAAGCGCGGCGTCTAATCCGTACATATCATCTCGCTCTTCCACAAATCTTTGCCACCATGAACGTTTGATATTATTTTTTAGCGCTACTCCTAAAGGACCAAAATCCCACGCATTTGCCAATCCACCATAGATTTCAGATCCAGGAAATATAAATCCGCGTCTTTTACACAGCGATATAAGCTGATCCATTGAAACTTGTTGCATATGAAAATAGTAGCGTAAAAAGAAATATAAAAAAAGCCCCTAGTAGATAGAGGCTCTAAAAAATTATTTAGGAAGTACGCGATAGTAACCTTCAGGAGGTCGCGCGTCTTGTAATTGACGAGAGGACAACCCTCTCGCAGAACTTTGTATTTGCTTCTGGGATGCAACCTCAACCGAGGTTATCTGCGCATCGGAAATAAGATTAAAGGTGTTTCCGCTATCCTGAGATGAAGGAGTAAACATTATTTGGAATATCGCTTCGGGAGTAGTAGACGCAAGTGTAGTTGCGGCAATAGTGGGAACTGACCAGATAATTTCTTGGGTTCTTTCATTATAAGTAGGCGAGGCGTCAACTCCCGAAACTTTTAACTTTCCCGTCCATGAAACTCCCGGTGCAAGAGTTGCACGGATAATCGCATTGTTAAAATCACCCATACCTCTTAACTTCCAATGAATCGTGTATTGAATGGGAGCCCCCACACGAGGTGGAAGCGACCCCTGATTTACGATATCAGATGATGGTTCTTGAAAATATGCTTCTTGAGTAATCCCTAGCGCTCCTCCTAACCGTGATTCTGCCTGTCCAATTCCTACTGTTTCTTTTGCGCTCATGAGCGGTGGAACCGTTGGCGAAGTTATCTGAGCGCGCACGGTGATAGTTTTTTGTTCTAGAACGTCATTTGCATTTGCCTGCTTCAACATAATAGAGAACGGAATAGAGAAGGAAGCGTGCGATCCAATTTCTTTTAGCGCTGGAATCTGTGCTGCGGTCCATGTATACGCCTTTGTTGATTCATCAAAGTGCCCCGATCCTTCTATGGAGGCGGTATCAAATAGAGAATCCTTTAAATAAACTCTTGCAACCGCATCGACTAGAGGAGTATCACTAGTATTTTCTGCCTGAACCTTATAAGAGATTCTGGTGCCCGCGTAGACCACATCGGGGTTGGTTGCTCTGTCCCTCACTACTCGTACCGAAAGCGGAGAGGGGAGAATAGACGATGAAACGGTTTTGGTAACAAGGGGGACTACTATAGAACCAATCTGGGCGCGTGCATCAACCTGAGTGGTAAAATATGAATACTCATCTCCTATAATGTATCCCGATATAGTAACAACACCCTCGCCACGAGCTGGGACTAGATCTATATTTACACCATTGTTCTTATCAAGAGGAACGCTGCTCCCCGTCACCACAAATCCCTTGGGGAAGGTAAATACAATAGTAGAGCTTGCGAGATCGCGGTTGCTTAAGTTCTGATAACGAGCGCTGATATCAAACTCCTCTCCATTAAGTGTCTTTTCTGGGGCGGTGATATCCAAACCAAAAACGGTATCAACGGCGACTATGCTCGCAGTCGCCCCTTTATCAAATCGGCTCGAAAGAGACGCCGCCTCATATCCATAGGACACGCCCCCCTCTAGCTCATAGGTCTGTTGTGATTTTCCGATAACTAATAGTGCATATTCCATCTGTATTGTCTCTTGCGGATCAACGTCGTGAATATCTGCTTCGCGTGTTCGCTTATCTGGCGTATCAGCAAAAACTACCCCTTCTGGAAGCGCTAAATACACTTTGGGGGCAATGAGTTTCTTGGTAGAGATATTTTCAAAAGACAGTGTTGCGGTAAATGATTCCCCTACCGACACTTGGTTTGGGGTGGTAATGGTAATCGCAATATCTTTTGTAGTGAAATACTGATACAAGTAATATCCCGCAAACCCTACCAGAACGAGTAAAACAATAATTCCACCCAGCAAAATTCCTCTCCCCATAACACCCGATTTCTGCGTTTGATCTTTTATGGTGATTGATTTTGTATTTTTTTCAGATTGCTGTTTCCTTTCTGTATTCCATGGATCAAAGCGAGAGGAATTATCGGTGGATTTTTCCTTTGCCGTTACCACACCGCTCTGAGTGGTTTTATTTGTTTGCGCAGGGCGTTGCCCGTATAACTCTTTTTCAAGATCTTCTAGAGACATAATAATAAAAGTATTAAGGGTTAGTATTATGTAGTATGAAAAACTTCTTTGATTTCAAAAAATAATATTCCTTAATACATACTACCTCATACATATCCCTTCTTTATATCTCTAATACTATCGCATCCGCAGGTAATTGAGAAGTACACGGCTCACATAAAAATATATCTTTCTCCACCACAAATGTCTTAACTGTTTTTTTAAAACACATCGAGCATTGCGCGTGCTGAGGATTGAATCCTAAAATATGTAGCAGCGCTCGCGTTATATCGGCGGGGGTATACGGTTCTTTGAGCGCGGTTTCTATGAGTGCCCACACTTGTGGTTCCGCTTGAAACTCGGATGTAAGTTTGTTTAATCCCCTCATGATCGGAAAAAGATCGTGGCGGATCTCTGGCAAGGACTTTTCTGTGGGCTCATCCCATAGCACATCCATAATAATAAATCCTCCTCCTATTTTTTTTGATGAAACGAACCGAACTTGCACGATCCGCAACGGCTGTAGGTGAGCAGATGATTTTGAGGTTATTTTCCGTAAACTACGTGCTTTGGCTACAATTTTCCCATATTTTTCGGTAAATAAATGGACAACCGAGTCGGTCTCACCCAAATCTTCCTTTTCTAGGACTATTGCCCTGGTATAAAACTCGGTCATAATATGGCTATTATACCCCAAATATTATGCAAAACAACTGATTATATCTTCAAATAATGGCTTATTTGCTCATCTTTATAAGAAATCTGTATTTTTCTGTTATAAACTATGGCACCTAAGTTATCCACAACCCCGCTCCCTACTGCTTGACTTCCCCTGGGGGATAGCTATAATTGTAGTACGGTTCCGCGAAGGCGGAATTTTGCGTTATATGGGGGTCATTTATATGGCCTTTATGTAGCCTCCGTGGTTGAGGAGTGCAAAAAAGTGGCTTTATATCTATCTATAACAAGAAGTCGCTATAAAAACACCCTCTACCTGAATTACACTAATATCTATCTATATGGGTAAACGTATTGCATTATCTATCGCGCTTATTATTTCAATAACTACTTCATTTTTGGGTCTTACACCCGGAAATAGTACTGAAACTAGCGCGTTAAACGAATTGTACGCACTTCATACACAGGCACAAGGATTTTCTGCCGTAGCCGCGGCACACATAAACCAATTAGTAAATAATGACGCGGTAGTAGAAACACCCACTATTGCGGGGTATACCCCGGTAATCCCTGTAGTAAAATCACAGCCGTTGGATGTATGGGTCACTGCATATTCAAGCAGTCCCGATGAAACCGACGATACTCCGTTTGTTACCGCTTCAGGAAGCACCGTACGCGATGGAGTTGCGGCGGCAAACTTTTTGCCAATCGGTTCAAAATTCCGTATTCCAAAGGTATTTGGAGATAAAGTGTTTACTGTTGAAGATCGTATGAATTCTCGTTACAACAATGTACAAATTGTTGATGTATGGATGGGAAGTAAAGAACAAGCAATTGATTTTGGTAAAAAGCCGCTCAAGATTGAGCTTCTATAATTTATAATCTGACCGACGAATTCACAAAACCTCTACACATCAGAGGTTTTGTATTATAAAACAGATATCAAGCATAACTAAAACAGTGACCCCTTCCTTTGGGGTCACTGTTTTTATAGTATATCGTTTTTAAGTTTTCTTACAATTCGGGCTTTGGTTTCTGAGGACTTGTTGGTGCAAGCGCTTTTATAGAAAGCCCTATTTTTCCCTCCTCAACCTTCACCACTTTTGCAGTTACGGTTTGATGCAATTTCAACACATCAGTAATTTTATCAACAAATCCATTTTTCACCTCAGAGATATGTACCATACCATCTTTTCCACCCCCTAAATCAACAATAGCTCCAAAGTCTAATAATTTTATGACTTCCCCTGTCACTACCTCCCCTACTACAAATTCTTTGGTAAGATTTTTAATATATGCAACCGCCGCGTCTACTTTTGCGCGATCCGGACCAGCCACAAACACACTTCCATCATCATCAATATCAATAGTTTCTAATCCATATTGTTCAATAATACCATTTATCATTTTTCCTCCCGCTCCAATAACTAAACCTATTTGATCAGGATTAATCTGTAAAATGCTGATAACTGGGGCAAATGGGGAAAGCTCTTTACGTGGTGCGGGGATTGCTGCTTGAATAACGTCCAATATTTTCATACGCGCATCGTGCGCCTGACGAACACCTTCAGCAAAAATTTCTGGAGTGATACCCTCAATCTTCAAATCCATTTGTATTGCAGTCAATCCATCTCTGGTTCCTGCAATTTTAAGATCCATGTCTCCATAATAATCCTCAAAACCCTGTAAGTCGGTGAATACTTTAAATTCGGTCGCGGTGCTCGCAGGATTATATCCTTGGTGTGTTGCAAGCCCCAGCGCGATACCAGCAACTGGTTTTTCTATCGGCACCCCCGCATCCATAAGAGAAAGTGTTGCGGCGCACACCGATGCCATAGACGAGGATCCATTTGAGGAGACTATTTCAGATACCACGCGGATGGTATATGGAAAAACCTCTTTTGCTGGAATCATCGCGCGCAATGCTTTTTCGGCAAGTGCTCCGTGTCCCATCTCGCGACGACCCGGAGTTCCTAATCGTCCCACCTCTCCCGTTGCATACGGAGGAAAATTATAATGCAACATAAATCTGCGCTTGCTGGTGTTTTCTATAGTTTCCACAATCTGCTCAGCTCCTGGCGCGGCAAGCGTTGTTACCGCCAATGATTGTGTCTGTCCTCTAAAGAAAACTGCTGATCCATGTAGTCGTTTTAAAAGACCAACTTCTGCATACAGCGGACGGATCTCATCAACTTTTCTTCCATCAGGTCGTTTCTCTTTTTCAATAATGTTAATGTGTACCACTTCATTAATAACCTGCTCCAATACTCGCTCTGCAGTCGCGGTATCGTCAATTCCTAATCCCGCAAGATGCTCATATAATCCTACGCGCAGCTCTTTCATCTGCACATCTCTAGTTGCTCCGTCGGGAGCATAGATTGCCGTCTGTAATTTATCATATGTAAACGAGCGGACTGCGGTAGTAATGGTTACATCATCTTGCACCAAAGCCACTTCGGTTTTTGGTTTTCCAAGCTCTTTTACAATCGTCTGTTGAAACGCAACTAGTTGTGCGATTTGTTTTTGAGCCTCTTCAAAAATATTTTGTACTTTCGCTTCGGGGATTTCTCTTCCCTCTAACTCAATCATGTTTATCTTATCTGAAACTCCCGCAAAGAATGCTTCTCCTGTTCCTTTTTTCACGAGTAATTCTTGCGTTTGAGAAAGTGTGGGATTCATCACTATTTCCGCCCCATTATAAGCCACGCGGACACCCGCCACAGGACCAGCCCATGGAATATCAGAAATTGAGAGCGCGGTTGATGCGGTAAGAAGCGCAATAAAATCAGGGTCGTTTTGCTCATCGTATGAAAGCACCGTCACCACCACCTGCACATCACGACGAAGCCGCTCATTAAATAGTGGCCGTATAGTTCTATCAATCAATCGTCCCGAAAGTACTCCCTCAAGAGACGGCTTTCCTTCCCGTCGCACAAAACGACTTCCCATTATCTTTCCTGCCGCATAAAATCTTTCTTCGTAATCAACAGTGAGCGGGAAAAAATCTATTGCCCGATCTTCTTTTCCCATCACAGTAGTTACTAATACGGTTGTATCTCCATATTGTCCTATAACTGAGGCATTTGCTTGCCCCGCTAAATCAGATACGGTGATAGTAATATCGCGACCAAAAAATGGAAGACTATATTCTTTTTTATTTTTTAAGTTCATAATTATTTCTATTTCTTCGCGCTCCGCCACGGATAAGCAGGCGATTATTTTTTTCTTCTAAATTTATATATAAATCCGCTGATTCCTTCAGTTTTGAAGAGGTGCTTCTGCCAAACGACGCCACCTCCACATGACATCCGTTGCCCCATTTGAGATATTCCACGAGCGGCACAAAGTCTCCGTCTCCGGTAACTAAAATGATTACATCAAGAGACTGCGCCATACGAATAGCGTCTACCGCCATCCCCACATCCCAATCTGCTTTCTTGCTTCCATCCACAAATATTTGCAAATCTTTAATGCGCAACTCAATACCCGCTTTTTCTAGTGCTTCAAAAAATGATTGCTCTCCAAGTGAAGTTTCGCTTTTCACCACATATCCAATAGCACGGATAAGTTTTCTATCTCCTAACACTTGTTTTAACAACGCCGCAAAGTTCACCCGTGCCTTATATAAATTTTTGGCAGAGTGATATAGGTTTTGAATATCAATAAACACACCGACCCGTTGGTCGCGATTATAGAGCATGGCTTATTTTTTGAGCCCCAGTTTTTTTATCAATTTACCGTATGACTTTTCATCGGTACGCGCCAAAAAATCAAGTAATTTGCGGCGCTTTGACACCATCTTCAACAATCCTCGGCGAGAACTGTTGTCTTTTTGATTCTTCTTAAGATGGCTAGTAAGTTCCTCAATACCACGAGACAAAAGACCAATCTGTACTTCTGCTGATCCGGTATCAGTATCGTGTTTCTGGGTTTCTTTTATTACATTTTGCTTTTTTCGGATAGTCAACATATAAAAACAGTATAATCTAAAAAGGACAAAATGTCAAAGACATA
>JAJYXK010000011.1 GCA_021801825.1 bacterium | reverse complement strand
CGGTCTTATGCATATCTTGCATTGGTGCAGATATCTGCTGGAGAAAAGTATTATGCTGATGGACTTAACTCACTAGAACGCGCGGTACAGCTCAGTCCGGATATCTATCAACAAGAACAGGGGGTAGTGACAGCGTATTATATGTTATTGCAGTATTATTATAAGGCACATGATGTGCGGGCAAAGGTATGTGCAGAACAATTGCAAACTATGGTTCCCGAAAAGAAAGAAGGATTGGATGCAATTATTAAAAATATAGAGGGAAAAACATGGCAGTATATTGAGTTTAAATAATATTTTTTAGATTGTATTGAAATATTGTTTTTATCGTATCAAAATGATACGATTTCTAAAACATTATGAAAAAAGCTCTTATCACTGGTATCACGGGACAAGATGGAAGTTATCTTGCCGAATTTTTGTTAGATAAAGGATATGAAGTTCATGGGGTGGTACGGCGATCCTCTGTTTTTAATAGAAGTCGAATTGAACACCTCCACCCCGATACTCATCAGGGGAATGTACGAATAACACTACATTATGGAGATGTAACAGATTCCAGCAGTTTATTTTCTTTGATTTATAACATTCAGCCCGATGAAATATATAATCTTGCAGCACAGAGTCATGTCCGCGTGTCTTTTGACATCCCTGAGTATACAGCAAATACAGTTGCTCTTGGAACCATACGTATTCTTGACGCTATAAGAAATTTTGAGTGTGTTTCTGGGAAAAAGGTGAAATTTTACCAAGCATCATCTTCCGAAATGTTTGGATCGACTCCTCCTCCCCAGAACGAACTTACTGTCTTTTATCCCAGAAGTCCATATGGTTGCTCTAAGGTTTTTGCATATCATGCGACTGTGAATTATCGTGAAGCATATAATATGTTTGCTGTGAATGGAATATTATTTAATCATGAAAGTCCTCGCAGGGGAGAGTCTTTTGTCACAAAAAAAATTACCCGAGGAATTGCTCGCATCAAAGCTGGGCTTGATAAGAAAATATATTTAGGGAACTTGGATGCTCGGCGAGATTGGGGGTATGCTCCAGAATATGTGGAAGCTATGTGGATGATGTTACAAGCCGAGAAACCAAGTGACTATGTGGTTGGAACTGGAACGTCCCATTCTATAAGGGATTTTCTTAAGGAGGCTTTTATTGTCGCTGGTCTTGGTGATTGGGAGTCTTTTGTGGAGATTGATCAAAGATATTTTCGTCCAACTGAGGTTGAAGACTTAATAGCTGATATAACAAAAATAAAAAATGATCTTGGGTGGGAACCTAAAACAAGCTTCCGTGATTTGGTTAAAATTATGGTTGAACATGATATTAAGAAGTTAACGAGGGAAAATAATGAATAAGAAGAATATAAAGAACGGATTTCTTTCTGCTCGTGAGTATCAAAATATACTAGGATCTGTTCCAGTGGTTTGCGTTGATCTTATTGTAAAATGTAAAGATGAGGTGCTTCTCGTAAAAAGAAACCACAAGCCAGCAAAAGGAAAACTTTGGATTCCAGGGGGGAGAATTCTAAAAGGAGAGACTTTTAAGAAGGCTATACTTAGAAAACTACAGGAAGATGCGGGGATTTCAAAACGGTTAGTTACTTGCATTACTCCTTTACCTGCCGGAGAGACGTTCTTTAAAACAAGTGAGTTTGGTGTTCCAACACACACCATTAATATAACTTTTCTTGTTACTGTGTCTAAAAAGAAGAATCAAAAATCTGGACTTGATGGGGATATTTTTTGGTTTAAAAATATACCATCGTCCGTACCTCCATATGTTAAGAAGTACGTTTTATTTGCAACATCTTTTAATAAATAATTTTTCTATGCTTTATAAAGAAATAACAAAATGTAGAGTCTGTGGGAGTGCTAATTTAATCTCTATCGTTAATCTTGGCGATCAAGCACTGACCGGAGTATTTCCTGTTGTGGGAGAAGATGTAGAGAGGGGGCCATTGGAAATTGTAAAGTGTGGAGTATCTTCTTTAAATAATAGTGAGTGTTGTGGACTTGTCCAACTTAGGCATGATTATCAGATGGAAAAACTTTATGGCAATAATTATGGATACCGTTCGGGGCTTAATAAATCAATGATAAATCATTTGCGTTCTATTGTAGAGAAAATAGAGAGGAGGATTGATCTCTCTGATGGTGATTTGGTTATTGATATTGCAAGTAATGATGGAACGTTATTATCAGCTTATACAAATAAGAAGTTAGATTTTTTAGGTATAGATCCAACATCAGACAAATTCAGTTCTTTCTATCCGAGTTATATCAAGCACATACCGGAGTTTTTCTCTGCCCACGCGGTGAGAAATATCCATGGAGATAGAAGAGCAAAAGTTATAACTTCTATTGCAATGTTTTATGATCTTCCTGACCCAATTAAAATAATGCGTGATATAGGAGATATTTTGGATACAAACGGGATTTGGGTGGTTGAACAAAGTTACATGCCCACCATGATAGACAATGTTTCTTATGATACTATTTGTCATGAACATCTTGAATATTATGCATTAAGACAATTTAAGTGGATGGCTGATCGTTCCGGACTTAAAATTATTGATATAGAATTTAATGATACAAATGGCGCAAGCTTTTGCTTAACCTTAGCTAAGAAAGAATCAAAATATCAAGAAGCATCCTCCGAAATAGAAAGGGTCCTTCGTGAGGAAGATGAGCGTGGATTTAACTCAATGGATGTATACGAGGAATTTCGAAGAAAGACAGAAAAACATAAGAATGATCTTTTGGGTATTCTTAAAAAAATAAAAGAAGAAGGGGGGGTCGTTTTTGGTTATGGGGCATCTACAAAAGGGAATGTTATCTTACAGTATTGTGAATTGACTTCCTTTGACATCCCATATATATCTGAGGTAAATGAATATAAATTTGGGAGACTTACTCCGGGAACTAAAATTCCTATTATCTCTGAAAAAGATGCTTCGAAAAAAAATCCTAATTATTATCTTGTCCTTCCATGGCATTTCAGAAGGGGGATTATTGAGAGGGAAAAGAATTTCCTTGCTTCTGGGGGGAAACTAATTTTCCCATTACCTAAAATAGAGATAGTTTAATATATAAGTGAAATCTATGAGCAGAAAAAGAGTTCTATTTGTCAACCATAAGAAAGCCAAATGTGGAGTCTATGAGTTTGGTAAAAATGTTGCTAGTACTCTTTTACTTTCAAGAAAATATGAATTTATTTATGTTGAATGTGAAAGTTTAAAAGAATTGGAGGCTAAGATTGAGACAAATCATCCAGATGTAATTATATATAATTATAATCCATCAACAATGGCATGGATTACAACTAAACTTTTTCCACGATTATATATCAATAATACTTTATATTTCAATAAGATACCTCAGATTGGTATTATACACGAGGTTACTCAAGAAGTTGCCGATTCCGCAACAAACTATTACAGAAAATTTTTAATTTTCGGGAAAGCTGGCTGTTTTATAAATTCTCTCTTTGATTATTATATCGCTGCTGATCCAACCCTACTTCTTAAAAATCCTATTGTATTTAAGACCGGAAGACTTATTCCTAAGTACGAGGGAAAAACTTACGGGGCTGATGATATTCCTATAATTGGAAGTTTTGGTTTTGGCACACCAAAAAAAGGATTTGAAGAGATTGTGCAATTAGTTCAGAGTGAATTTAATGAAGCGATAATTCGTTTTAATATACCACCCGCAGACTTTGGTGATGATAATGGAGTTAATGCACTCGCGATCGCTGATCGGTGTAGATCTTTAATAACAAAGCAGGGGATAAAAATTTATATCACGCATACTTTTTTAAGTAATGAGGATCTTTTAAATTTTCTAGCCAAGAATACTATTAATGTTTTCTTATATGAATCCCAGTCCAATAGGGGTGTTTCTAGTGTTATTGATTATGCACTGGCTGTAGGGAAGCCAATCGCTGTTTCTGACTCAACAATGTTTAGGCATATTTTTAGCGCGAATCCTTCTATTCGCATTTCTCAGAATAATCTAAAGACTATAATCAAAAATGGTACAGTACCTTTACAAAAATACCTTCTAGAGTGGAACGAAAAGAATCTTATTTGGGACTATGAGCGAATCATTGATGGGGTTATTTCCAATGAACCACAGAGGGAAACTTCTTTTTTTAGTTCCATTATGAGATTTATCTTAAAGGGAATTTATTACAAAGCCCATAGTTGGATCAGGACTACGGAGAGATTGTATGAAGATGATTATAAAGACATTAATCTGTCTATAAAATATAGTCCACTAGTATTGCCCTCAAATTTTTCATTTAATGGTGTTCTAGATGATCATATGAGAACTTTATATCAACCAACAGTTGATGCACTATTTCAGCTGGTACCACGCACCATGTCAAAAAAAATTCCTAGAGCAAACATTAATCAGGCCTTTGTCTTTGATTCAGTATTCAGATTTTTGAAAGATTATAAAAATCCAAAAATCCTTTGTGTTGGTAGTTATGAAGATACGGCAAGTATGTCCCTCACGAAGATGGGATATGAAATTGAGGAAATAGATCCAGTTGTTAATTATTCTTTGCAGGCTTTTTATACCAAACCTACCACAAAATTGAATTCTTATGATATTATTTTTTCAACGTCTGTTATAGAACACGATCCAGATGATGAATCTTTTGTCCGCTGTATTTCTGGGTTATTGGCTCCTGGTGGACTCTTTGTTATGACATGTGATTATAAAGATGGATGGCAAGTAGGTGATGAAAAACCCGATGTTAATGCAAGGCTATATACTCAAGAAGATTTAAAAAATAGATTGTTATCAGTGATGAGTGGATGTTCTTTTATTGATGGACCACAATGGGATTGCGAAAACCCAGATTTTTTTTATTTAAACCGGTTCCGGTATACGTTTGCGACTTTTGTGGTTAGAAAAAACATTTTATGAGAGTAAAAAAATCATGATAAAACTTTCAATTTGCATTCCAACATATAATTTTGGTCAATTTATTGGGCAAACAATTGATAGTATTTGTTCTCAAATTGTGCCCAATGTTGAGGTTATTATTCTTGATGGTGGATCTACTGACGATACTTCGTGTGTTGTAGAAAACAAAAAAAAATATTATCCTTTCTTAAAATATTATAAACAAGAATTTCGGGGGGGGATAGATAAAGATATAGAAAAATTAGTAAGTTTTGCTGATGGTGATTACTGCTGGCTATTTTCTGCTGATGATGTGATGTTACCAAATTCAATCCAATACGTTCTCTCTGAGATCTCTTCTGGTTATGATATATATCTTTGTACGCATGATTTATGTACGAACGAAATGGATTTTATAAAGGAATATCCAATATTTTTCAATATAAAAGGTGAAAAAGTATTTTATTTCTCTAATGATTTCGAGAGAAAAAATTATTTTAAATTAGCGAGAACCAGTGAAGCGTTCTTTACTTTTTTGGCTGGACCCATCTTTAAAAAAAAGATTTGGGACGATCATGGTGTTCCAGAATCTTTTTATGGTACTCATTGGATTATTGCGGGGCACTTACTTCCTACACTCTCTCATGATAGTGTTATAAAATATACAAATAAAAAATTACTTCATCGAAGAGGTGGAAATGATTCTTTTTCTGATGGGGATTATATTGATGTATATCGTATCTTTATTGATTCTTTTCAACATGTTGGGAGTAGTATTTTTGGAGAAGGGTCTTATGAAATGTTCCATATTTTGAGAGTTTTAAGGAATGATGTAAAATTTCGAGGATTACTTCTTGCTAAACTCGCTATTCATAACAAATTATCAAAATATGCAATGAATGATCTCGATAACCTTGCTACCTCCTTATATAAGCCAAAGAAATCTCTAAATGGATTTTTGATGTTTTTCTTATATAAAATATTTTCGCCTCTTTCTATAAAAATTTTGTATTTTCTGTACGTACATTTAAAAGGAAATAAAAAAATATGAAAGCAATTATCTTTGGGATTAATGGACAAGATGGCTACTATCTTTCAAAACTATTAAACGATAATGGGATTGATTTTATTGGAGTCTCTCGTTCTGATGGGGATTGGGAAAGGGGGGATGTTTCTGATTTTGTTTTTGTAGAAAACTTAATAAAGAGAGAATCACCTGACTACATCTTTCACTTTGCTGCGAATTCTACAGCAAATCACAGTGTCGTCCTTGAGAATCATAAGAGTATTTCTGATGGTTCGTTAAATATTCTTGAATCTGTGTTTAGACATTCAAAAAAGACAAAAATCTTTTTATCTGGAAGCGCTCTACAGTTTCAGAATAATGGATCTCCTATAAATGAGAAAACTCCTTTTGATTGGAATAGTTTATATGCTGTTGAGAGGATATATTCTACTTTCTTGGCAAGATATTATAGAAAACTTGGGATCTCTGTGTATATTGGGTATCTATTTAATCATGATAGTCCACTCCGCACCGAGAGACATATTAATAAGAAAATTACTACATTCGTAAAACGGGCAAAAGATGGTTCTCGTGATAAGCTGGTGATAGGCGATATGAATGTAAAAAAGGAATTTAATTATGCGGGCGATATTGTAAATGCAATATGGCTTCTAGTTAATCAGAATAATTTTTTTGAGGCCGTTATTGGAAGTGGAAAATCATATTCTATTCGAGAATGGATTGAGTACTGTTTTTCTAAAGAGGGCTTGAATTATGTTGATTTTATTGAAAAAAATACGAATTATGTGTCAGAATATAGTGTTCTTGTGAGTGATCCATCTCTTATAATGAGTTTGGGATGGAGTCCCTCGGTAGATTTTTATCAATTAGCTGATATGATGATGGAATCTTGATAGATTCTATTAGTTTTATGAAACCAATCTTGTCAATTTGTATTGCTACTTATAACAGAGCTTCATATATAACAGAGACATTGAATAGTATTATTCATCAATTGGTTGATGGTGTAGAGGTTTTAGTTGTTGATGGTGCTTCTACGGATAATACAGAAGAGGTTATCGAAGCGTTCACAAAAAAAGATTCACGAATTCGATATATTCGTCTTCCTTTGAAGGGGGGGGTTGATCATGATTATGATAAAAGCGTTGAATTTGCCTACGGAAAATACTGTTGGCTTTTTACCGACGATGATTTATTAAAACCTGGGGCGATCAGTAAAGTAATGAAGGAAATCATAACTGGATATGATTTAATTATTGTTAATGCTGAGGTGCGTAATAAGAATCTATCTACTATCTTAGAAAAATCACGTATAAAAATTTTATCTGATCAACAATTCTCTCCAAATGAAATGAATGCTCTTTTCCAGATCGCAGGAGACTACCTCTCTTTTATTGGCGGAGTTATAATTCAAAGAGATGTTTGGTTGAGTCGTGATAGAAAAAAATATTTTGGTACTGAATTTATTCACGTGGGTGTTATCTTTCAAAAGATGTTTAAGGGTTCTGTTCTTGTGATTGCTCATCCGTATATAATTATCCGTTTAAATAATGCACAATGGACACCGAGAGGATTTGATATTTGGATGTCTCAATGGCCAAAATTGGTTTGGTCATTAGAGAGTATAGACGACGCAACAAAACAAAAAATTATTGTTCCCGAACCATGGAGAAACTTGAAATATCTTATTAGCTACCGAGCGTCTGGAAGATTTAATCTGGCTTTATATCAAAAATACTTCTGTAATGAGCGAAATGCCATCTTGAAATTGTTTGCTTTTGTCGTTTCTATTTTCCCAAAAACTATTTTTGATATAATTTTGTCTTCAACTCGTCCCGTCCGTATATTTATAAGGGAAATGCTACATCCCTCCTCTTAAATTCTTTGATGAGTAACAAATCTATGCCTAAAATTTCAATACTTAGTCCATTATATAATAGTACAAGTTTTATAGGATGGGCGATTCAGAACATTCAAAGCCAAACTATTCAAAACTTTGAAATGTTGACAGTAGATGATGGTTCAACAGACAACACGAAAGAAGTGGTACGTAAATTTATAGAGAAAGACCCACGCATAAAATATTTTTATAAAGAAAATGGTGGCGCGGGATCTGCTGTTGCTGAAGGGTTATTGCATGCCCATGGGGAATATATTGCATTTTGCGATCAAGACGATTGGTGGTTACCCGAAAAACTTGAGAAACAGATTCATTTTTTAGAAGAACACCAAGATGTTGATCTTGTTTATTCAGATGCGTATATTGGTGATGCTCGCGGAGCTCTCACACATCACACATGGATGCAAACGCGAAAAGTTGTGCCGTGCGAGGGAGGGTATACAGAATGTGCAAAAGAGCTTTTTAAAAGAAATTTTATTTGTGCTCCTCTTGTGGTACTGGTAAGAAAAAGTGCATTAGATAAAATTGGTGGGATACATACTGCATATCTTGGGGCGTATGATTATGATGTGTGGTTTAGACTTTTGGAATGTGGTTCAAGATTTGGGTATATTGCGGAGCCACTTGCGGTGTGGAGGTCTCATACACAAAACGAGAGTCGCCATATACGGAAAGCAAAAAAGATGCAATTAAAAATACTCTGTGCCTTTTTAAAACGTAACCCGTTGTTTATTCTCCAGCATCCTTTGTTGGTTTATGTTAAAATAATGCGAATATTTGGTGCGTTTTTGTTAAATTTTAATCCGTATAAAAGATAGACCTCTATGTTTTCTAAGTATCAGAAACTTATACAGCGATTTGTGGGGAATATTATACGTCCTCGTTTTGGGTGGAAGAAAAAATTGACGAAAGTTTTAAAGTTTTTTTATTTTCTAATTAGTTTTGTGATTGAGATAGTGGGGGATTTGTTATTTTTCTGGAAAAATCATCATAAAAAAATTAGAATATCTCTTTCCCCTAAAATTCTTATTGTAAAAATTGATCAGTTTGGTGATGTATTGTTTTCAACCTTTCTAGTCCCGCTCATTAAACAACAATACCCCGACGCGATTATTGATTATCTCATACATCCAAAAACAGAGGTGCTTTTACAGAAAAATCCGCACATACGCAAAATATTTTATTGGGATGATGTGGGGTTCCGCTTTGTGTTGGGGCGGGAAAAGAGTAGTGGTAAAGGAGGTTTTCTCTCTGCTTTTGTGAACGCGTGTCGCACGATACAAATTTTGAAACAATCACACTATGATGTGATCATCAATACCCGTGCGTACATTCCCAGTACTAATATTTGGTGGAAGCTCGCGCGTCCAAAAAGTCTCATCTCATTTGATATTGCAGAGCATAGCTTTTTAGCAGATGTATGTGTTTCCTATGATCTTTATGCTGAAGAATGGCAAAATTATCTTAAATTATTGACTCCTTTGGAAATCTCTATTCATCACGCCGATTTTGAACCTGAAATTTATAATTATGAAGAGATGCCACTTCCTACAACTCCATTTGTGGTTATTGCGCCTGTTTCGTTTGATATAGAGCGGCAATGGAGCGATACAAAATGGGTGAGTCTTATTGTTCTTTTAAAGAAGCGGGGCGTTGCGGTGATTTTGAGCGGGATTCCTTCTCACGAATCATATTTACGGCATATTGCTGAACAGGTGGGAGACACAAACGTTGTGATACATACGAATCTTTCTATTCCACAATTAGCATATGCTATGAGAAAGTCTGAGTGTGTGCTCGGGATAGATTCCTTTCCGATGCATTTGGGGCTTGCGGTGGGAAAGCATATTGTATGCGTCGTGAATGAGGGTGCATACTATGTGCCACAGATATCACGCAAAACATGGTGGATTGATGCACGCTGTATGATTCCTCATTCTTCTTATACCCATCTTTTCTCAATTCATAGTTCGGTATCCGATGTTTTTGTATCACTAGAAAAAATAGGATTTCTACGCTAGGATGTGCTTGTATGGTTTCTCGTGTAAAATCTTTTCTTTTTGAAAACAAAACGACTGGGCAGACAATAGCCAAGAATACTTTTTGGCTCGTTTTTGGACAGATTTTTTCTAAACTTATTAAGGCTATTCTCTTAGTATATGCGGCTCGGGTTATGGGCACCACGGAATGGGGAACCTTTTCGTATGTGCTTAGCTTGGCTGGACTACTTACTATTTTTATGGATTTTGGGGTGAATGCTATTGTGACTCGTGAATCATCGCGTGATATTCAGGCTCAAAAAATTTATTTTTCCACCGCGTTAATTGTTAAGGTGATATTATTTTTTATTATCGCTGTGCTTGCCTTTATTGTTTCTCCATATTTTATAAAACAACATGAAATCATAATTCTCATTCCTTTGGCAGTGATTATGTTGGGTTTAGATGGACTCCGTGATTTTGGCGCCTCCCTTTCTCGCGCATGGGAGCGTATGGAAATTGAATCATTTATTCAAGTTTTCACAAATGCGATGATTGTTTTTGCTGGTCTTGCCGCGCTGTATTTTGCAAGAACAGCAGGCTCGTTGACGTGGGGATATATCGTGGGGGTTGGGTTGGGTACTGTTGCCGCATTCTATCCTTTCCGATCTTATTTTAAGAATTTATGGAAGAATTTTGATATACATCTTATAAAAAAGATTTTTATTTCATCGTGGCCGTTTGGTATGTTGGGAGTTATGGGGGCAATTATGCTCAATACTGATACTGTTATGGTGGGATGGTATCGTAGTATTGACGACGTGGGTTTTTATGGAGCGGCACAAAGAGTTATTCAATTAGTATATTTGGTTCCTGGATTGTTGTCTGTTGCTTTTTTCCCTGCAATGTCTCGCGCAATAAAAGATTCTGATCTTATGAGACGTTTATTGGAAAGAAGTATTTCTATTATGACGTTGTTTGCAGTTCCACTCACTATTGGAGGAGCGTTGCTTGCTGGTGATATAACTTTGTTATTATATGGACCTTCATATATGCCTGCGGCGGGAGCTCTTCGATTATTATCACTCACATTCTTGCCAGTGTTTTTAGCTGCAATGTTTGGGAATGCAATTTTCGCGCTCAATAAAGAGAAGAAACTTATTCTATATGTACTTATTGGTATATTTGGTAATTTCCTCTTTAATTTATTACTTATTCCTATTTTAGGGATTGAAGGAGCGGCTCTGTCTACGGTGTTGAATCAAATTATTCTTACGTTATATCTTATTTATTTCTTACGTAAAGAATTACACTTTCGTATATTACATCAAATAGAAAAACTTGCAGGGGCTACTATTTTTATGGCAATTATACTGCTCGTATTACGTGCGGTGGGAGTGCATGTATATCTGAACGTCTTTGTGAGCATGCTTGTTTATTTGGGATCTCTGCTTCTCCTGCGCGAAGAGAGTATTGTGTTTGTGTGGGATAGAATTATTGCGTTGCGAAAAGGGGTATAGTTTCTTTTGAAATAAAAAACGGAGCACCTCTGAAAGCTAAATAACGGAATCACAGAAACTAAACACAGAAACTAATAAACATTGGACCCTACTCAAAATCCCGCATATGCGGGATTTTGAGTAGGGTTGTGAGTGGTGTAGTTGTTATGGGGATATATTACAGCTTAAAATGCTCCCTAATTTTTGCTTCATTAGGCAGATGTGGAGAGATGAAGTAGAGAATATATTTTTTTGTGTCAAGACCAAATATTTCGCATACGCGCTCCATTTCTTGATAAAAATCATATGGGTACACCCACACACTTTTTTGTATGGAATATAACCCCAATTGTTTTACCTTAAATCGGAACGCATCAGATGCTTTTTTATGATGAACGGGGATGTCATACATCATAATCCTCCACTGACGATCCCACTGTTTTGGTTTTTTTATTTGAATGGCGTCTATGTTTTGTTTGTGTATATATTCCTTCCCTTCTTTAGTGAGGGTTATAACTGTATTTCCTTTTTTATCTTTTGTTATGTTTATGAGGTTCTTGTTATGGAGGCGAGTAAATGATTGAGTATAATTTTTTGTCTTCTTTTGTGAACTATTTTTAAAATATGCTTTAAGTACATTCCTTACAAAATAAGGATTTGTTGCTGCGACACAAAACATGCCCGCAACAAGAAGAGTTTTTAGAATCTCTTTTGCTGCCGATATGTGTTTTTCCGATGGTGTATATTGTTTCATGTTTATATAATATATAACATTATAAATATCATACTCACATTTTCGCATATGCGAAAATGTGAGTCAATCACCAATATATAAAATGTATGATATGTGATGTGTAGTGTGTTGAAGTGTGCGGGGCATTAAAATATGGATAGATCAATAAGTTTCAATGAGGAGTTTTAATTCATAGCTTTAGTGGGAGAGATAAAAAATGGAGCGCTTCTGCGCTCCGTGTGTTTGTGAATAAAAATTTATTTTATCTCTACTCTTGCGATGTGTAGAGTGTTCCTAATGTGGCAAGTTCTTTCACCACATCTTTCATGGTTCTTCCCGTTGGTTTCAAATCTTCTGATATGGGGATGTAGTCGGGAGAAAGAAGTGTAATGCTGGTTGGTCCCGCGCACACCTTTGCAATTGCGGCACACTTAATTTTTCGATCCCCAGGGCCGTTTATTTCTCTGTAACCCAATAGAATTCCTGAGTGATAGTTCCCATTGTGCCAATAGGTCATTTCTGGTTGATCCATTGACTTTGAGGGGAGAAAATCTACCAACCATGCGGTTTTTTCATTTTCTTTTAGTTTTCTTGAGAGAAGCCCGAGAATGAGTATTATGCCGAGAGACAGTAGTATCTGGAGGACTTCGTTATTTGTTATGAGTACAATTGGGGCTAATACCTTCATTACCACTTGGATGAGTAGAAGTATTACTCCTATGGTGAGTATTAATATTACTCCGGCGCCAAAATCTTTCTTTACGGCGACATATTCACCGCGAAGGAATTTTTTCAACGTCTTTTCTATATGTACTCCCCATTTTCGTATAATGAATACCCGCCCTTGAATGAGTACTCCTATCTTTTCAATCCATTTTTTCATCTCGTTTCCTTTTTCTTATTATTGAATTATTTTATGAACTGAATATACGATACCATAAAAATACGCTCTGTTCAAGAGCGTATTTTAAAATAGTTGAGATCTTATGCACCTATCTGTAGTTGAAGAGAAACATTTTAATAGTCTTTAATATGGTGAGAATATCAAATATAAAAGATCGTTCCTGAATATAAAACATATCATATTGGAGTTTGTGATATGTGTCTTCTATTAAATCCACATTGGCACGATAATTTACCTGTGCCCATCCTGTAATACCTGGGTGTACGATATGGCGAAGCTCATAGTAGGGGATTTCTTTTTTAAGTTGGGTAATAAACTCGGGGCGCTCGGGACGAGGGCCCACAAATGAAATATCTCCTCGGATGACATTAAAAATTTGAGGAAGCTCATCAAGATGAGAAAAGCGTAACCATTTCCCAACCGCAGTAATGCGCGCGTCATGGTGTTGCGCAAAGACTGCTCCATTTTTTTCTGCGTGTGCAATCATGGTGCGGAATTTATATATCCAAAATAGGTGTTCTCCTTTTCCTGCGCGGATTTGTTTATAGATACCGGGGCCGCGCGAAGTGCTTATAACGAGGAGATAGATAAGTATGAGTAAGGGTGAGAGTGCTATGCAGAGTAATAGTGCGAATATAGGTTCATATACGTGTTTAATGGTCTCATACACACGTTTGGGACGAGAGAGGCGGGCAATAAGCCATAGCTCTTGCATCTGCGAGAGAGGGAGCTTTTTAAATATAATTTGGTATGCAGTGGTGCTATCTGTTATCTCTATGCCGTGTGCTAATTCTTGTGAGAGTTCTTTAATGAGCGTGGGGGCATGTAATGTTTCACTTATGATAATAGTGTCGGGGTGATAATTTTCTCGTAGTTCTTGTATGGTGTGTGTTTTTTGTGGTGTGGTGATGTGTTGTATGACATGATATCCAATTTGCGGATTTTCTTGCATGTGTATTTTGAGTTCCTCCATTTCTTTCCCGTCGCCAATAAGCACTACGCGTCGTTGGGGCACGCGAATGGTGCGGTTAAATAGTAGGCGCCAGGCCCCCCCTATAACAATAAATATAACAAAGAAGAGCGCGAGATTTGTTTTTGGAGAGATGTGAAAATAAGGGATGATGTAAAAAAGAACGATGGAGCTAATACCTCCCGCAAAGATACCAATGCCGAATTTTCGTATGAATGAGAATGTAGTGCGCAGGTTGCGGATCTCATATAGTCCCACAATATAAAAAATAGCAATCCAGAGAATGAAGATAATAGAAAAAGGACCCAGGTGCGCATGGATATACTCGTCGTTTATAACGCCATAGCGAATCAATAAGGTGATGATTAAACTGAGATATAATGCGGCGATATCACCTATCGCGAGGAGTGTTTGCTTTATTTTTAC
>JAJYXK010000024.1 GCA_021801825.1 bacterium | reverse complement strand
GACTCCCGACCTCTTTCTTACCAAGAAAGCGTTCTACCACTGAACTACTCTAGCAAATATTTGTTTATACTAAACAAAAATATATAGAAAATCAACTATATATTCTGAGCCGATGGTCGGATTTGAACCGACGACCTTCGCTTTACAAAAGCGTTGCTCTACCAGCTGAGCTACATCGGCAATTGCAATTATGAATGAAGTATAGAGATGGAGCACAGGGTGCGTGGGGTAGGATTTTCCTTCACCTCTCGTCGCGTCGTCACGCTCCTCGGGTTAGGCACCGCCTCGCTGTGCTCATTACTATTCGCACATGCTCCGGCGTTCAAATCCTTGCATCTCACACGCAGGTGTGAGATGACCCCCCCACACTCCACATTTTAAACATCTCTCTAAAAATAATTCTTTTATGGAGCACAGAGTGCGTGGGGTAGGATTTGAACCTACGTAGCCATAAAGGCGTCAGATTTACAGTCTGATGCGATTGACCGCTCCGCCACCCACGCACTCTGTGCTCCATATGTAATGAACTCTATTAATACCGTCCCCTATTCTTCATCAGATATCTTTTCTTCGTTCTTTTTTTCAAGCTCTGCAAAAACTTCTAATGAATTTTTTTCTCGCGCCTCACTTTTTTTCTTAACTCCATCAATTTTTTTTGAAACTGCGTGGTCTATTTTAAGAATTGCCACTCGTGCCTTGCGCAACCCTTTCTCAATAAACACAAGTATTTTCTTATCAAATGCATAAATCGTATCGCTCGTTACGCGTGATTTCTTAGTAAGAGCGTCTTCCGCTTCTTGTTGTTCACGAACCAACGGATACGTGCGAATCATAAGATACACAATTCCTGAAAGCGCGACAATAAAAATTCCTTTTGCAATATACAACCACATACGAGTACAAGTTGAAAATTATTTAGGTATCTTATTATACCTCATAACGACAGAATCGTTCCACTTTCATATTTTCTCCAATGGTTGCGATTGCTTGTTGCATGCATTGCTCTATGGTCTTGCTCGGATCCTTAATAAATGCTTGAGCGAGCAATTCCTCTACCGTCTCCGGATTCATTGATGCAATTTGCATAGCGATATCATGCGCTAACTCAATGAATTTTTCATTGCGTGCCACAAAATCAGTTTCGCAACGCATTTCCAATAATACTCCAATGCGTCCTGCGTGGATATAGGTTTCCAAATATCCCGTGCCTGTCTTGCGTTCTTCCTTTTTTGCGGCCTTTGCAAATCCACGCTCAAAGATAAGTTGTTTTGCTTTTTCAATATCTCCGTTTGCATCATCAAGCGCTCGCTTGCAATCCATCATTCCTGCGCCAGTTAATTCGCGCAGTTGTACAATAGCTTCGTGTGCCATAAATAAACGCGATTATTAATTGTAAATTACTTAGTCAATTGTGATACCAATTTATCCACTACCCAGTTTATAGATGAACGAGAATGATCATTTGCAGGAATAAAGAATGAGAATATTGATGGATCATCATCGTTATCAATAATACCTACCAATTTTATTTTCTTTACTACCGCTTCATGAATTGCGGTTTTGTGACCCCGCACCGATCCGTCAATGACGAACATAATATCGGGAACACCCTTAAAATCTTCCAATCCCTTAAATTTATTTTCCATCTTTGCGATTTCTCGCTCCATAAGTAGTCGCTCGCGCTTGGTATATTTTGCGAAAGCTCCTTCTGCCAATCCTTTCTTCTGACGCTTAAAATAATCTAAACGTTTTGAAAGTACTGAGAAGTTAGTAATCAGTCCTCCAATCCATTTATCTACTACGAATGGACAATTTCCCAATGCAGCCGAGAGTTTTTCAACCCCTTCCCGTGCCGCCGCTTGCGTTCCCACGATTAAAATATTTTTCCCCTCAACTTTGTTCTTTTTTAAGAACTGCGCGACAATCTCAATTGCATGCAATGTTTTGGTGACATCAATCAGTTCAATGCCATTACGCACTGAGAATATATATTCACCAAAGCGAGGATTTTTTCGTGACTTTTTGTGCCCGTAAACGACTCCCGCTTTGGTCATATCAACCAAAACTTCTTCGTCTACCGGCGCCTGTTGCAACGCAAACAAGGACGCGAGCTGATCGTTTTTCTTTTCCTCTCCCGCATCGGTCTGTATTGCCCCTGTTTTTTCTTCGTTTGCCATAGGTTTATTTTTTATTATTTCGACGTATCCGAGAGTACCATAAAAACAGCCTTAATGCAACTAGCACATAACAAAAAGGTCGCTTGTATGCATTGTTTGAAAATCATCACAATGCAGAAGCGACCATTTTTTCAGCTCTGACCGGAGTGCGTTAGTAATCTTGTTTTTCTCACCTCTCTCACGCCTTTGAAAAATTTAATTCCCAATAAGAGAGACAGAGAAACACCCACGGCTAGTGACACATGGGGCCAATGAACCTTAGACATAATATCTCCTAAAAATGAATTCTATATACTAGTATACAAAAAAGAATTTTCTGGTCAAATATCTTTTCTCCACTCCGCGATTTTTTTATGATTTCCTGAAAGTAATTCCTTGGGAACGCGCCATTTTTTTCTTTGATTTTTTTTATCGGGAACATATATTTCAGGACGTGTGTAGGTAGGATAACTCCCTTTGATATCTTCCAACGATTCGGTTTTTCCTAACACTCCTGGGATAAAACGAGCAACAGCATCAATAATCATCATCGCAGGTATTTCTCCACCCGAAAGGACCACATCCCCCACCGAAATCTCTTCATCCGCTATATATTGAGCAACACGTTCGTCTACCCCTTCATATCTTCCACAAATAAATATCAGCTGATCATATTTTACCAACCGTTTTGCTTCTTGCTGATTAAAAATTTTTCCCCGCGTACTCAACAACACCACCCTCGTCCTTTGTTTTTTATTTTTTATTTTTGATTTAATAAAACGAACCGCTTTATCAATCGGCTCTACCATAAGCACCATCCCCGGTCCACCTCCATACGGACTATTATCTACTTTATGATGTTTATCAGTAGCCCATGTTCGTAATTGATGCGTTTTAACTTTCAGCAATTTCTTTTCTTGTGCCTTACCTAAAATAGACGCCTGAAAATACGAATCAAAAATTTCGGGAAAAAGAGTAATAATGTGGAAAGTCATATATAAAATCAGTATAGCGCATAAAATCAAAAAGTAGAAAATGAATACACAAAAAAGCGGGCACACAATGCCCGCCCCGCCCAACTTTTACTTTCCAACTTTTACCCTTCTTGTTTCCGTGGAAAAATGAAGATAAAAACCGCCACAAGGAGCAAAAAGAGAAGAAGAAAGCGGGATATTGCTGTTTCCCAATCCCTCTCTAGGAGAATAAAAATTTCTCCTTCGGAAACAATAATTCTCTCCACCTTCTGATAATCGTTATTTGGGTGAAGAATATCTGTTGTGCGTTTTCCTGCAAATGAAAAAACTTCTCCGTCCGCAGAGAGACGTGGGAAGGTGACAATACCAGATCTACCCGATTGTATTATGTGCACAACTCCCCAGTATACAAATACTCCAATACATAAAATAAAAAAGATTTTTGTTTTCATGGTGGTTTTCCCCCCTTTTATTATATTCAGTTGTTTTGCGGATATAATAATTAAATATGCCCACAAAACAACTGAATTATTGTAAGTTTCTGGTACAAGTATAACATATATTAAACAATATGTCAAATATATACTCTGGGAAAACAGTGGGGTAAAATGGGTTATTTTATTGACATTTGCTTAAAAACAAAACCCCGTTCTTTTTACAGAGACGGGGTTTGTATATAATCAAACTAATTCCTAGAGATTCTTCAACTCTTCCATTGCTCTATCAACATCTGAAGGTTCTGCTTCGGCTTGTTGACGAGGCATTGACCCTCCTTCCGGTTCAAGAATCTTAAGATTTACACGCGCGTTATTCTTCATACCCACAATGCGGAGCAAAGAACGAATCGCTTTCGCGGTTGATCCCTGACGACCCACGATCTGACCCATGTCAGCGCGGTTTACTTTGAGCGTAAGAAGAACTCCCATTTCATCAATCTTTCGCTCCACGACTACGTCAGAAGGAGTGTCAACGATTGACTTCACGAGAAACTCAAGAAATTCCTGATCTTTGAACTGTTCCATGAATGTCTGTTCTTTCTTGTTTGAGGCGACCTTTTTCTTTACAGATTATAAATGTTTATGATTTCTTTTCCTCTTTCTTCTTCTTGTGTAGAGCAACTTTCGTTCCCTCTATCACTTTGGCGGTTACTAAAATATTATGCACTGAATCAGTTGGAATTGCCCCCGATTGTATCCAATGCAATGCTCGCTCTTTATTTACAAAAAACTTATCAGTATGTGGATTATACCATCCGATGTCTTCTAGAGATTTACCGTTCAATTTAGAACGCTTCTCCCCAATGACAATGCGGTATGAAATCTGCTTTGTTTTTCCTATCGGTCGTAATTTAATTGCTAACATGGCTAAAAATTTATTATGGGGTAATAGTAGACAAAAACCTCGGGCAAGTCAAGAAATATGTACCTTATACCATTTTGAGAGAGAGAACTTTTGAGCCCCCTCCTTCATCCATAGTCACTCCGTATAAAACGTCGGCTGCTTCCATGGTTACCCTATTATGCGTCACAATAACAAACTGTGTGTGCTCTGCAAATGTTTTTACTAACTCCGAAAATCGGCGGGAATTCTTTTCATCTAACGCGCTGTCCACTTCATCTAAAACTAGAAATGGTGGCGGACTTACCAAAATAAGAGCAAATAACACCGCAAGTGATACCAGACTCTTCTCCCCTCCCGACAGCATTTCTAAACTGGTTATTTTTTTCTGAGGGATGGCGAGTTCAATATCAATACCCAGAGTTTCATCTTGTGATTCTTTTTCTTCGTCTACTAAAACGGGAGATCCCTCACTTGATTCCCCCTCCTCTAATGATTCTAGAGTAGGGCGCTCCTTTTTTATAACCTTCATCTTACCAAATCCTCCCCCAAACATGAGACGGAAAAAATTATTGAATTCGTCATTCACTTTTCTAAATGATTCATTAAATTGTGTGGTTATCTTCTCGTTCAACTCAATAATAAGTTTGAATAAATCAGCAGAAGCATTCTCTAAGTCTTGCGATTCTTTTGTGAGGTGCGCGTAGTGAGCTTCAACCTCTTGAGCTTCTTTAATAAGTCCCTCGTCAATTTCTCCGATACTCGCAATCTCTCCACGCAAACGCATACTTTCTCGTTCTCGCTCTGCTAATTCTCGTTCGTCGGTAATAGGTTTAAAACCAGATTGTTGCGCGCATAAAGCAAATGAGTCGTAGGAACCTCCTATAGATGCAATATAGTTGCGCAATTCTTCCTGTTTGTATTGATTTTTTTCCGATTCAAATTGTATGCGTTCAATATGCCCTCGTATCTCACGCATATGAGAGCGGATTGATTCAAGATGAGCAAACGCCTCCTTAAATTTCTTATTAAACGCTTCAAATCCTTCGGAAACTTCCTGTTCTTGCATATCAATATGCGTAATTTCTTTTTCTATTTCTTGAATAGAAGCCACGAGATTTTCTTTTTCTTTAGTTTTTTCTTCTCGTACTTTTATATCCTCTGCTAACGGAACATTTTGCTTCGGTTCATAAAATTCTTCAATATGTTCTAGAGCAGATTGGAGCATTTTTTGTACAGAAGTTATCTCGCCGATTTCTAACGCACGCATTAATGTCTCTCGTATTTTTTTAATTACTTTATGCGCATCATCTAAAGAAACACTTCCCTGTTTTTCATTGGTATGCACTCGCTCCAATTCAATTTCTAATCTATATAAATGTCTCTCTGTGTCCGATTTTTTCGCAAATAAAACTTTCTTTTTCTCTTGTACTTCGCGCATTCGGTCTGCAGTCAATGATGTCTTTTCTAATTCCTGTAAAGTTCTTTGTCCCCGTGCCTCTTCTTTCTCAAGCTGCGCTAACTCCGCTTCATACTGCGGGATTGGTTTGGTGATATGTTGCGCTTCTTTTGTGAGCATAAAGATCTTGCTTGCGAATAGTAGTTGCTCAACATCTTTGAGGCGTTGGTCAATTTCAAATCGCTTCTCCCACCGAGAAGTTTGCCGCTTCAACATACGCAATCGCGGACCAACTTCTTGAATCATCGCTTGAATTTTTTCAAGATTGATTTTGGTATTCTTTAATTTTCGCTGCGCCTCTGCCTTTTTTAATTGATACTCTCGGAGTCCTAAAATTTCCTGCACCATCATCATTCGTTCTTGCGGAGATGCTTTTACGAAAATATCTCCCGCTCCTTGCCCGATAATAGTTAATCCTTTTGTTCCTAATTTTATTTTAGAAAAGAAATCTATAATATCCTTTAGACGAACCTCGGCATCGTTAATGAAATACTCAGAGTTTCCTGAGCGATTTACTTTTCGCGTAATAACCACCTCTTTAAAATCAACCGGCAATTTCCCCAGTGTGTTGTCAAAAACCAAACTTACCTGCGCTTGAGACATGCGCGGTTTTTTTGCTGTTCCGGCAAAGATAAGATCTTCTATTTTTGCTCCCCGTAAATTTTTTGCTTCCCGCTCTCCGAGCAACCAACGGATCGCATCTATAACATTTGATTTCCCCGAACCATTGGGCCCCACCACACCCACAATTCCAGCAGAGAATTCAAAGGTAGTTTTTGCGGCAAATGATTTAAATCCGTTAATTTCTAGTCGTTTCAAAAAAGCCATATACGATTATTTTACATCCTCTAATGCATTCTTCGCGGCCTCAACTTCAGCCTCCTGTTTTGAATATCCTTTCCCTTCTGCAATTTTCTTATCTTTAAAGAAAACTCCCACTAAAAATTCTTTATGGTGGTCGGGCCCTGATTCGCTGAGTACTTGATATGAAGGCGTTGTCTTAAATTTTTCCTGGGCGCGTTCTTGCAATAAACTCTTGGCGTCTTTAAATAATTGTTTATCAATAATTTCTTGTGTGTGAATAAACACATTGTCGCGTATAAATTCTGCTACCACCTCATACCCTCTATCAAGATATATAGCTCCCAATAATGCCTCAAATGCATTTGCTAAAATTACTTCACGAGCGCGACCCGTGTCTTTTTCCTCTCCTTTAGAAAGAAGAATATACTCCCCTAACGAAACATCGCGAGCTACCTGCGCTAATGATATATAGTTAACTAACGCCGCGCGAACACTCGTCAGATGCCCCTCATCATCATCGGGATATGCTTTAAATAGCGCCTCGGTAATAACCAATTCCAACACCGCGTCTCCTAAGAATTCAAGTCGTTCATTATGAGAAAATGGCCAGTCTTGGTTCTCGTTTAAGTATGAGCGGTGCGTGCACGCTTCTTTTAAAAAATCAACGTTATGAAAAGTAATACCTAATTGTTTTTGAAATGCGTCAAAATCACGAGACATACGAAATGAGTAGATAGTTTAATGATCAGCAATAATTAGGACGCGGAAGTTGGTGGAGCTTCTGTCGTTGATTCTGATTCTTTGTTTACTTGTTCTATTTGCTTAAATACCGTGCCCAATACTCCATTAATAAACTTACCCGAATTAATACCCCCATAATTTTTTGCCAGCTCTATCGCTTCATTAATAGCAACCTTAAACGGAACCTCGTCATGATCCGCAAACATAAGCTCATACACGCCAATGCGTAAAACGTTTCTGTCAACGAGGGTGATCTGATCAAACGGCCATTCTACCGCAGAGGCTGTAATAATAGTATCTATTTGTTGCAAATGTTCAATAATACCCTTAACTATTTTCCACACAAATTCCGGCTCGTCTATTCCAGGACCAAATTCATCAAGGTTTCTCTGTGTAATTTGAACCAAATCACCTTCTTTGTTGGAAAAATCCCACTCATATAATGACTGGAGAATGATGGACCGAGCAAGATGTCGTGTGGCCATAGATGTGTAAATTTCAAATAACAAATTTCAAACTACAAACAAATCTTGAAAAAATTATTTCTTTACCGCAATCTTTTTCCCTCGGTAATATCCACATGCGGAACAAGCGCGATGAGACATAACAGGGTGTTTGCACTCAGGACATGGCGCGATATGTTGTTTTGGTTTTAACGCTTCGTGTGATCGGCGACGACCAACTTTAGAACTTGTGTGGTGTCGCATTGGTACTCCTCCCATAGTAATAGATTAACTTAAAACTAAATATTAAAAACTAAAAAGAAAATTACTTCTTTCTATGTATTGTATGCAAAGACGACAGGAAAGTCAAACGATGTATAGGGCTTATTCCGTGTTTTTTGAGCGCCCAATAATGTTTGCGAGTTCCATATCCCTTGTGCTCATCAAATCCATAGCGTGGATGTTTTGCGTGCATTCGTTTCATGTATGCATCTCGGTATACCTTTGCAACTATTGATGCGAGTGAAACCGCTGGAACCAATTCGTCCGCCTTGGGAAACCCACACACTAGGACGAGCGATTCTTTAGAGACACTTCGCGTTCGCTTGTTTGATGTGTGAGTGGACCTCTTTTTGTCAACAAAAACTTTTAACCCACCGTCAAGAACCACCTCAATCTGACTTTCCACTTTCAACTTTCCACTTTTACGTCTTACTTTATCGTACGCCTTCTGTGCTGCACGATTGGTTGCTTGGGTAATATTTATTTTATCTATTTGTTGAGCGGTCGCGGTAGCATATGCATACACAATATTGTTCTCCTTCATCCACGTTAGCCATTCCTCTCGTTGTTTTGGAGAAAGTTTTTTTGAGTCAGTAAGTTTTTTGGGCGCATTTGTCTTTTTGAATAACGCGGTATGATTTTTCGGAAACAAAACCGCACCCACATACACACTTCCTGCAAGTGGACCCCGCCCAGCTTCATCAATCCCAATTATATAGGCGCTGGATGAGGCTCGTCTCTTTGAGACGCCCTTCCCCGCCTTGTCTGTGCCAATACTATATTCGTATTTTATAGGCATATTATGCGCTTATAGCATACACCATTTTATATGAAATTTTTATACTTTGCATAAAAAAACTTGATGGGTATAATACAGACAACCACACCACTCCTATGCCATCAAAATTCGTTCATCTGCATACTCATTCTCACTATTCTCTCCTTGATGGACTCACGAAAATTGAAGACCTTGTGGAACGCGTGAAAGAGTTGGGTATGGATTCCATCGCACTTACTGATCATGGGAATGTATACGGAGCAATAGAATTTTATCAAAAAGCAAAGAAGGTGGGCATTAAACCAATTCTAGGTGTTGAGGCATACATCGCCCCCAAACATCGTACCGATAGAGCAAATGGAGGAACCGAAAAATATTATCATCTCACCCTTCTCGCAAAAAATATAACCGGATGGAAAAATATTTTATATCTGGTTACTCTCGCAAACTTGGAGGGATTTTATTATAAACCACGCATTGATAAAGAAATTCTTGCCCAATATCACGATGGTCTTATTGCGCTTTCAGGATGTATGAGTGGTGAAATTTCTCGTCTGTTATCTCAAAATAAAAAAGATGAGGCATATGCGGTAGCACAATTCTACAAAGATTTATTCGGTGATGATTTTTATATTGAAATTTGGGATCAGGAGCATATTCCCGAAGTACAAAAAATTCGTCCGCTTCTTATTAAACTTGCACAAGAAAAACAAATTCCTCTCGTGGCAACACAAGATATTCATTATCTTCGCAAAGAGGATTCTTTCTATCACGATATTCTGCTCGCCGTTCAAACAGGGAACAAAATAACTGATGATGACCGGTTAACATTACGTGCGGGAGATTTTTCCATGCGTTCACCCGAAGAGATGGAGGCACTGTTTCCCGATTATCCCGAAGCTATTACTAATACCGTTGCTATTGCTGAGAAATGCGATATTGATATAGAGCTTGGACGTACTTTCTTACCTAAATTTTCTGTCCCTGAGGGAAAAACACCCACCGCATATATGCGTGAACTCATAGACCAGCGTATTGCGCATAGATACCCCGTGCTCACCGATGAAATACGACAACGGCTAGAATATGAGCTGGGCGTTATTGAAAAGATGGGGTTTGAAGATTACTTCTTGATTGTGCAGGATTTTATTAACTGGGCAAAAGACAGAAAAATTGTAGTGGGCCCCGGTAGAGGAAGTGCCGCGGGAAGTATTGTGTCATATATTTTGCGTATTACCGATGTGGACCCCATAAAATATGATCTACTTTTTGAGCGTTTTTTGAACCCCGAGCGTATCCAGATGCCTGATATAGATATAGACTTTACCGATGTGCGCCGCGATGAAGTCATGGGGTATCTGGAAGAGAAATATGGAAAACATAATGTGGCGCATATTATCACCTTTGGAACTATGGCGGCGCGCGCGGCAGTACGTGATGTAGGGCGCGCACTGGGACTTTCGTATGGGTTCTGCGATCAAGTAGCTAAACTTATCCCCTTCACCACCGAACAAACTCGTAAACCACTGCGTATTGTGGTAGAAGAAACTCCCGATCTTAAAAAATTATATGATTCAAATTCAGATGCGCGAAAACTTATAGACGCCGCACAACGATTGGAAGGAGTTGCGCGACACGCATCAGTACACGCGTGCGGCACGGTGATTTCGGAAAAGCCTTTAACTGAATACATTGCGCTGCAGCATGCGCCGCAAGATGATAATGTCATCATTACTCAATTTGAAGGACACACCATTGAGGCGCTGGGGCTTCTTAAAATGGATTTGCTTGGACTTAAAAACTTAACCATCATTGAAGAGGCTTTGCGATTGGTAAAAATAATACACGATATTGATATTGATATTTCTCAGATACCACTTGATGACGCTGATACGTTTAAAACATTACAACGAGGAGATACTACGGGAGTGTTTCAGTTGGAATCAAGTGGTATGCGCCGTTATTTGAAAGAACTCAAACCCACCGAACTAGAAGATATTATTGCTATGGTGGCGCTGTATCGCCCAGGACCCATGGAACTGATTCCTCAATACATTGCGCGTAAACATGGAAAGGAGGCGGTCACGTATTTGCATCCGAAATTGGAACCGGTATTAAAAACCACTCACGGTATTGGAATTTATCAAGAGCAAATGATGCGTATCGCGCGAGACTTGGCGGGATTCTCTTTAGCGCAAGCAGATACTCTGCGTAAAGCAATTGGTAAAAAAATAAAAGAACTACTTGATAAACAAGAAGAGCTCTTAGTAGAAGGGATGATTGCGAATGGTATTGATAAACGAACTGCAAAAAAAATCTGGGATCTCTTTCCTCCCTTTGCGCGATATGGATTTAATCGCAGTCACGCCGCGTGTTACGCGTTTATTGCATACCGCACTGCGTGGCTTAAAACCCATTACCCTATTGAATTAATGACCGCGTTATTCAATGCAGATCGTGGGGATATAGACAGAATATCATTTCTTATCTCCGAAGCGCGCCGTGTGGGAGTTGGTATACTTCCTCCTGATATTAATCAAAGTTATGCGCTCTTTATGCCAGAAGGAAATGCAATTCGTTTTGGACTTACCGCTATTAAAAACGTAGGAGAAGCAATTGTCTCTGAAATTGTACAAGAACGACATCGTGGCGGTCCCTTTAAAGATTTTTCAGATGTACTCACCCGCGTGCTTCACAAAGACCTTAATAAAAAATCTCTTGAAAGTATGATAAAAGGAGGGGTGTTTGATTCACTCGGCACCGAACGACAGAATCTTTTGGACAATCTAGATGCTATTTTGCAATTCGCCCAAGAAGCACGTAAGCATACCTCCTGCATGCAACACAGTTTATTTGGTTCTTCGTCAGCTCCCGCGGGTATTCGCCTCCAGTTTAAACCAAGCAGTCCCGCACGCACCGAAGATATGCTGTTCTGGGAAAAAGAACTTTTGGGATTTTATCTTTCTGATCATCCGATGCGTTCACACGAAAAAACCCTGAAGGAAAAAAATGTTCTTCCCATAAAAACCACACTTGCTGATGCCAATCTTGCAGCACGAGGAGCTATGGTTCGTATTGCTGGTGTGGTTACGGGAGTGAAAAAAATAATAACCAAAAATAAAAAACAAATAGCGTTTGTGACTATTGAAGATACGAGTGATGCAACCGAAGTGATTGTGTTTGAAGAGGTTTTATTACGTCGCCCTGAGGCGTGGCAAGAAAAAAATATTCTTATTGTACAAGGAAAACTCTCTAATAGAGACAATGAAACAAAAATTGTGTGTGATCAGGTGTTGAAGTTAAATTAATCATTCAACCCCAGAAACTACACGAGGCCCATTTCTTTTTTTAAGTTATGTGTATTTCCATGGTTCAGTATCCCACGATATGAATTTATCGTCTCTGGTTTTGGATAGTATCTCATATTTTTCATAACTCGTCGTTTGGTACTAGTACGTAATTGCCGATACCGAGGAAAATGTATCCATCCGAGAAAATCAATACCAGACGCATATGTTTTGATATATGTTTTATCTTTATGCAAAGAAAGATGAAGTTTTTGATTAAGAAATAGATCTATTTTTACAAGCAGATTCTCAAGGCGCGTCTTACTGTCCGAAAGTATTACAAAATCATCTGCATAACGAATGTAGTATTTCACTTTCAATTCCTGCTTTACATACATATCAAATTCATGCATATACACGTTAACAAGTAATTGTGAAGTAAGATTACCAAGTGGAAGCCCAACACCCTCTACACCAGAGCAAAAGCTTTGTATCACTTGCTCAATCAGCCAAAGCATATCCTTGTCTGCGATGTGTCTTTGCAAAATTTGTATAAGTACCCCATGGTCTATATTCGCAAAAAACTTTCGTATGTCACATTTAAGTACATAACATGTGCGTGTGTAGTTTTGAGACGATTTACGAGCGAATGTATTAAACCGATCAAGTGCACGATGTGTGCCTTTTTCTTTTCTGCATGAATATGAATCGTGAATAAAACGTTCGTCAAAATAGAAATACAGTGTCTTGTATATAAGATGATGAACAACTCTATCTCGCACCAAAGCTTTATGAATTATGCGCGGTTTTGGATCTGAAACATTAAACGCCACATAAGAGCCATGCATATACGTTTGATTACGTAGCTCAAGAAATAACTCTGATATATTTTCAGTTAAATTACTTTGAAATAACATGACATCTTTTCTTTGTTTCTTTCCACGCAAAAATTGCTCCCATGTTGCAAGGATATTTCCTATGGTTATACTGTCTGTATATTTTTTATTAAACATACTATATGACAATTTTACCCCCCCCCCGCACAAGCACCGCTTGTGCTTGTGAAAGCAAAAGAGACATACAAAGTGTGGCATGAAATGTTGACACACGTAAAGCGAATTGATCGCTATACCATAGGAACGCGAGTTGATGATATATTTTTAGTATTTCTTGAACATCTATTCCGAGCAAGTTTTGCCTCAAATAAGCTTGAAAAACTATCTTTTGTTTCCTCATCTATCGCCGATAGTGATTTATTGAAATTCCTTTTGCAAATTGCATGGGAACATGAAATTCTAGACAGTAAACATTATGGCGTGCTTATGTTATCACTTGATGAGGTTGGACGCATGCTGGGAGGATGGAAGCGACAGATAGAAAATAAAACTCCCGCTCAATAAACGGGAGAAATCAGACAAGTAGCAGAAACACAAGACACAGTTATCAGGATTCCACTCATTCTCGAGGTTGCCGAGGTTGAACTTGAAGTCGCCGTCCGAGTTGTGATTCACATTCGGAACGCGGTGGTTGCCATCGGAGTGCCGTGTTGTTAGTGTACGATACATGTTCCCTGACACCAGAAGCAACGCCAGTCACTTCTTGAATAGTTCGCGGAGTCTTATATACTCCCTCATATATCGCACCGACTCTGTGATTTTTTCGTATAAAGGATGCGCACGCCCGTAAGATATATTCGCTATAAACAGATAATCCGACGAACTACTGACAAGAATCTTTTACGAGAATTCGACGCCATGAAGCAATAGCCGCATGATCCCATCTACTATCCAGAGTCACTATATAAAATTTAGCCCTTGCAAAGCAAGGGCTAAAAGAGTCTAAGGGTCTTAGCACGGTCATTAAGAACCAAAGATTCAAAGTACTATTCAGAGTCGCAAAAACACAAGACACAGTAAACAGGATTCCACTCATGCGCGAGGTAGCCGAGGTTGAACTTGAAGTCGCCGTCCGAGTTGTGATCCACATTCGGAACGCGGTGGTTGCCATCGGAGTCAACCCACAGAGCATCTTTCTCATCAAAAGAAATATACCATTTGCCCTTAGGAAGTTCATCCTTTGCAAGTTGATATACTAAACTTGCACCTTGAGCTCCGGCAAGAATTCCTTCCTGTGAGGCAATGAGGCCTAACCCATCCTGTGATTGAATCGTCTGTTTGATTCCGAAGATTTTTACCGTGTATGTTTTACCGGGAACCAGTTTATTGGTCGCTTTGGCAAAATTATTATCAGTAATATTTTCGTTGTACGAATAAAATCCTTTTTTGTACTTCTCTGAAAATGTTGCCAGCTGTGTCGCATGGTCATAATCAGTTGGAACAGTGAGCTTGAATTCTTTCACAAATTCAAAGCGTTCATCTACAATTGGTTCCGGTAAAATGATTCCGACCATTTGCTTTGCGATTTTGTTTCCTTTTGATTCAATGACTTTTTGTGCTAAATCGTCATTTAAACCAGCAGATTCAAGCTTTAATAAAAGCTCATGCTCTACATGTACTGATAGCTTACGATTTTTCATCGCATACCTCCTCAAATATTAAATTATTATGTGCTACACAGTCACCTTGACTATGTAGTTATATTATAGCACACTACACTTCAAAAGTCAATTCACACGGTGTACAAATAACCCGCTTTTCTGCTACACTCCTAAAGTATGAAACAGGAAAGAATATCCTCCTCCGCTAAAGCTGCGGAAGGACAAGTTTTTAAGGTACGGCATTCACTCTCTCACCTGCTGGCAACTGCGGTGCTTGAACAATATCCAAAAACTACATTGGGCATTGGCCCCGTCATTGATAATGGATTCTATTACGATTTTGATTTTGTAAAACCAATATCAAATGCAGATTTAGCAACGTTAGAAAAACGCATGAGAGAATTAATAAAACAAAATCTTTCATTTACTAAGAAACCCGTAACTCCCG
>JAJYXK010000017.1 GCA_021801825.1 bacterium | reverse complement strand
GTTTCTTTAAATGCATAATAGGAAACGCTCCATATATTGTTTTGCACTCTTTTGTGAGAGAGTAAAATAACTGGAGCGTTGTTTTTTTGCGTCTTTTGTCTTTGGACATTAAATGCTTTGAGAAGCTCTTAGACGACGCACTCAATGGTTTGGACATGATAATTCCCCTTACTCAATTTGTTAATAATATCTCCGTAGAATTTTTGAGACGGAGCGTGTTTAGCTAACTGCGGTACCAGTAACAATATATCCGAATAGTTGTTCTGTTCTATATACGTTATTGCATCCGCAACGGCATATACAACATGAGATGGTATCTTGTTTGAAATAAACACGACATCATCTCGTATAAGTTCAATGTTGGGGTATTGTTCCAACATTCGTAGGGCGTGTTCACCCATCTCTAAACATATACCAAGGTTCTTCAATTTTCTTGGTAACAAACACACCACTACATCTGGATCTTTTTGTGGAGAATCCATGGCGATACCTCTTTGTTTGTGTGAGATCTACAAATAGTATAACACGAATGTCTTTGACTTCCAGTGATATCTATGATAGTATGGCGCATATGTTTGCAGTCATCAAAACAGGCGGAAAACAGTATGTGGTCACGCCAGGAACAAAATTAAAGATAGAAAAAATTGAAGGAATAAAAGGAGATAGCGTCTCGTTTAGTGACGTTCTTTTAACCTCTGATGAAAAAAAAGTATCCGTGGGAACACCAATTGTTGAGGGAGCAAAAGTTACCGGAACTATTGTAAGTCAAACTCGTGATACCAAGAAACTTATCTTTAGATTTCACTCAAAGGTGAGATATCGCAAGACAAAAGGACATCGTCAACCGCTTACCGAAGTTCAAATCACCGATATTAAATAAAAACATAAAAATCCCGACAGTTCGTCGGGATTTTTATATTGAGAATGACAACATTTTTATTTTAATAATAGATAAAACATAGTAATTGCAGACGTTGCCATTAAAATAAAAGTTATCCATACTAACGTGTTTGAGATATTTCCACTTTTATATTCGCCCATAATTTTTTTATTTCGCGCAATATGGGCGATGAGGAATATAAGAGGAACCGCGGCAACTCCATTAAATACCGCGCTAAACACCAGCGCTTGAATAGGATTGATACCAATAAAATTAATAATAAGTCCTATGAGCGTAGCAATAGTAATAATGCCATAGAACCCATGAGCTTTTTTAAGCTTTAGATTCAACCCTGATTTTAAATTCAATGCTTCTGAAAGAGCATACGAGGCCGATGCGGAGAGTACTGGAACTCCCAAAAGCCCCAATCCAATAACCCCAGTTGAGAATATAATCTTTGCTAGTAATCCTGCGTTGGGAAAAGAATGAACGAGCGGCTCTAGGGCTTTTGCGGCATCAGCGGTTGTCTGTACATCAAAAATGCCATTTGCGTGCAATACCGTTGCCGCTACCACAATAATGCACCAGGTGGAAATTTCTGAAGATAGCATACCAATAAAATTATCCAACCGGAGCGCCTTCATAAATCGTTTAGTCATATGCACGGCGCCTCCCCATATCATGTGTCGTTTCTTTTCTTCCTCCACCTCCTCAGACGCTTGCCAGAAAAACATATAAGGAGAAATAGTGGTTCCCAATACCCCCGTTATAATAAATAAAAATCCAAAGTTTAGTTCAATATGGGGAACAAAGGTGGCGTGAAGCAATTCTCCCCACGGTTGTTGGGTAAGAAGTACGGTAATGGGGTATGCGAGCAAAGAAAGCGCAAGCCATTTCAGGATACGCGCGTATGTTTTATAGGAAGTAAAAATTTCTAATATAAGAATAAGAACGGTAAAAATAAGCGTGAGTACAGTAAAATCAATAGGAATTATTAACTGCGCCGCTGCCCCCATAGCCCCTAGATCAGCTCCAATATTTATGGTGTTAGCGACTAAAATGAGAAGTAGTGTTCCAAATAAGATTTTCTTGCTGTAATTTTCTTTTACTACTGCAGCAAGTCCTTTTCCCGTAACTGCGCCGATACGCGCACATGCTTCTTGTATAGCTACCATAAAGGGGAGCATCGCAACGGCAGTCCATAATTGTCCGTACCCAAATTGAGCCCCGGTTTGTGTATAAGTAGCAATTCCTGATGGATCGTCATCAGCCGCACCGGTAATTACTCCAGGTCCAGCAGTTTTAAAAAATTTTTGTATACCTTTAAACATAATCTGATTGGGTATTTTTGTGCTTAGATTCTTCTTTCTAATGAATGCCCCAGCGTGTCTTCATCAGCAAATTCTATTTCTCCTCCGGTAGGAATTCCACGACCCAAACGAGTTATTTTTTTTGTATAAGTAGTCAATTCTTTAATAAGCAAATTAGTGTGTAAATCTCCGTAGGTATTGGGGTTAAGCGCAATAATTATTTCTTGTGCTTGTTTGGTGGGTAATGATTCAATAATATGCTTAAGTACAGAGAGTCGTGTTTTGTGTATGTCTTCTAAAACGCCGCTTTTAGTTAACTCTCCCAGCACTAGATATTTCCCCGCATATTTTCCGGTTCGTTCTATGGAGATGAGATCAGTCTCTTTCTCTATAATCATAAACATATCTTGCGCCCGATGAGGATCAGAGCAGATAGAACAAAGAGTGGTATGAGGATGGGTATGTACGAAAAAACATTGAGAACATATTTGTACTTGCGCAAGTCCCGCAAGCGCTTGGCTAAGTGTTGCGATATGATTTTTGCCCGACGCAATTAAACGAAACGCAAGCCGTGTTGCTTGACGTGGTCCAATAGAAGGAAGTCGTGAGAACGCTTGTACAAAGCGCTGTATATTTTCAGGAATCATAAGCTAGAAGTTTTCAGTATTATGCTTTTTATCAATCTCTTTAAAGGTAACGCGCTCAGGATCAAATTTAACATCAACCGTTCCAATAGGTCCATTACGGTGTTTCGCGATAATAATAGATGCGGTATTCTCTTCTTCAAGTGATGGCTCCATACGGGTGCGATCTTTACGATAAATAAGCATAACCACGTCAGCATCTTGTTCCCATGATCCAGTTTCTCGCAAATCGGAGATTTTTGGTATTTGAGATTCACGATTATCAACGGATCGGTTCAACTGTGAGAGCGCTAATACAGGAATATTTAATTCACGCGCAAGAGCCTTCAGTCCATGACTGATCTCGGTAAATTGCTGCACGATATTATCTCCGTTTCCCGTGGTTTGAATAAGCTGTACGTAGTCTATTACCAAAAGTTCAAGTCCATGTTCTGCTTGTAATCGTCGCGCAATGGAGCGAATCTGCATAATACTTAGTGAAGGGGTATCATCTATAACGATTTTCATTTGAGAAAGACGATCTAATGCTCCTTGTGCGATCATATCAAAGTCATGTTCACTTAATCTTCCCGTGCGGAGTTTCCACAAGGGAACCTGCGCTTCCGAAGAAATAAGACGGTCTATAATTTGTTCCTTTGACATTTCTAGTGAAAACACACCAACGGCATGACCCGCTTTTGCGGCAGCGCGCACGAAATCAAGCGCAAGAGTTGTTTTTCCAAGTGAAGGACGAGCTCCCAGAATAATTAAATCTGATTTTTGAAATCCAGATAGGGTATTATCAATAGAGCTAAATCCAGTGGTTACCCCACGAAGTCCGGCAACTCCTCCTTGTTGGTGAATTTTTTCTATGCGTTCATACGCTTCATGCAATTCATCTTTTACGAGTACATATCGTCTATCTTGTGATTTTTGAGATACAGAAAATATTCGTTGCTCAATCGCATCAATTAATGCTTCAACTCCCATATTCTGTTCAAAGATGGATTCGTGAATATCAGAAGAAATACCCACCAAGTCTCGCAACACTCGCTTTTCTCGCACTGACTTCGCGTAGTGCGAAATATGAGATGCTGAGGGAACCACATTTATAAGATCAGCAAGATAAGAAGATCCGCCAACGCTCTCAAGAAGATTTTGTGATTTTAAAACATTACTCACACTCAATATATCTATAGGTTCGTTTTTAGCAAACAAACTTAACATCGCTGAAAAAATCTTTTGGTGCGCGGGAGTATAGAAATCTTGAGGAAACAAAGCATCTGCCACTCTAGAAATGGCATTTTTATCAATCATGATTGAACCAAGCACTGACTTCTCGGACTCAATGTCTTGAGGGGGGAGTTTTGTATTAGCGTCCATGAATTTCTAATATTTATTTAGTGAATATATTCTTGGGCATTACCAGCGGACCCCAGGGGGTGTCATCTATGATATATCCTAACTGATGAATCTCGTTTCGCAAGACATCTGCCTGCATAAACTGTTTATAAGATCGTGCGAGTTCTCGTTTAGCAGAAAGACGCTGTATTGAAGCGGGTATTTTACTCTTTGAAATAAGAGAAATTCCGATGGTCTCCAAAAGGGAAAGAATGGTTGTATTAATAGTGAGCGCATCACGAGAAGATATTTTTGTGAGATGAGATTCAAGAGAGGTGAGTAGTAAAAATATACTTGCCAATGCTTGAGGAGTATTAAAATCATCTGCGAGAGCGTTGTGAAATTCTTTTTGGGTGTTTGTTAGTATTTTTTTTACAGCCACATTTTGTTTTTGATTTTTTGTGTGGGTTTGTATGAAAGAAACTTTCCATATAAATTTCTGAAGTGATGCAAGTGTTTGTGTGGATTGAGCAACGAGTTTTTCTGTGTAATCCATAGGGGAACGATAGTGATGAGTAAGCACGAGGTGTCTAAATACTAATGGGTGATATTCTTTGAGAAAATCATTGATGGAAATAAAATTCCCCAAACTTTTTGACATCTTTTTTCCATTTACGAGGAGAAACCCCGCATGCATCCACGTACGAACAAGCGGATGTTTTCCTGATGCAGCTTCTTGCTGCGCAATTTCTGCTTCATGGTGGGGGAATTTTAGATCAAGGGCGCCTCCGTGTATATCATATTGTGGTCCAAAAAATTTCTCGGTGATAGCGGTATCTTCAATATGCCACCCAGGGCGTCCAGATCCCAAAGGTGTTTTCCAGGAGGGCTCTCCTTCTTTAGAAAATTTCCAAAGCGCGAAGTCTCCTTTGTTGTGTTTGGTAATACTCTCATCTATACGAGAAACGGCTTGTTCTGCGATATCTGCGCTTCGTTTAGAGAGCTGCCCGTAGCGTTCAAACTTTTTTATATCAAAATAATACCCGTCGTCAGTTTGGTATGCATAACCCTTTTTAATGAGTGTTTGAATTTGTCGCACGATTTCTGGGATGTAATCAGTGGCGCGTGCATAGGTTGAAACCGAGGTAATACCTAGTGATTTTTCATTCTGGTGATATAGTTGTTCATAAGTATGTGCAATTTTTTTCCATGAAGTGTTTTCTCTTTGCGCGCGGTCAATAATTTTATCATCTATGTCGGTAATATTTTGCAAATACGTCACAGTATATTTTTGTGAGCGCATATATCGCACAAACGAATCAAACATCACATAGGTACGTGCATTTCCAATATGAGGAGTGTCATATACCGTGAGACCACACACAAAAAGCCGCAACGGCTTTTTGCTTTTCTTTATTAATTCTTTTTTTCCAGAGAGAGTATTAAATAAATTCATAAATAAGGTTCTAGTTTAGGCGAGAGTTCCTATAAGCGCGTGTCCAATATGTGCAACAGATAATCCTCGAAGAGATTGTTGATACGCTTCAAGGGCAGAAATCTTTGCGGGGAATAAAATTTCTTTTATCTCTTGATCTGACTGAGTGATAATTCCGGGCATTTTTATTCCTGCGCGTGTCATTAATGATTGTGCTTTCTCAAAATCATAGAAATAAAATGTATCTCCATTGAGGTAATCACTTTCATAATCCGCGTACTCTTTTAGATATATAGGATCCTGCTGTTTTTTCACTATTGACCTGGATACGCTAACTTTTATTCCTGCTCTACTATATGCCTCTGTAATAACATCAAACGGCATCCTTCCCGAATATATGCCAAGTATAACACTGTGTTCTTTCATCTTTTTCTTAGCGTTTAGGAGAAACACATACCAAGGTAAAACTGACCATTTTGCTAATTTATCATCTTTTCCATTCGCATATTGTATATAATGGTCATATTCGGTAAGTGTAGTTCTTGTCAAACCGCTCTCTAGCTTACTTTTATCAGTAATCATAAGAGGGGGAGGAGAAAAGACAAATAAATCTACCAAATTATCTGGTAGAGGATCAGTATCACGTCCCGCAACCGAGATGACTTGGGGTGTATATTTAGCCAGTGCTTCCAGGTTCTCTTTTACATTGACAGCGCAAAAGGGGAGCACGCGCTCTACTATGTCGGTTAGGTATATGGTCTCTGGTTTAAATATATGAGCGGCGCCGATAGCCAATATTCCATTTCCAGTCCCAATATCAGCAACGGCCTTAGGACGAAACCCAGAACCATATAGATCCTTCATGGCAACAAGACCCAATTTTATCCACTCATTGTCGGGGTTTTCCTCAGGCCTCTCCATTCTTTCATATAGATGGACTACTCCTGGTTGAGGAATAATTTCTATGTCAGAAGATTTAAATAATGGCTTTATATCGAAATTAATTGGTGTCTCCATATTTTTCTCATCATTTATTAACTACAGCCACCCTTTCTTTCTAAATATTGCCGCCATAATTCCAACAACAATAACTACCGCCCCCGCAAGAATCCAAAAATCATAAGGGGTATAACCAATAAGCGGTCGCCCCTGTGCGTCTATGGTAAATAGAGCGAGAATGACCATGATAGGAAAGGTAAGAAACGCAAGTACCGAAAAGCGTTGCATAACTTTATTCATTTGAATAGAAAGTAATTGTGTATTGGTATTTTCAAATGCCTCAACGGTTTGTTTAAAGTTTTCACATTGCTGAGCAACCTTAAGGAAATCTCCCTCAAGATCTGAAAAATAAATAGATGTTTTATCACCAAAAAACTCTGGTCCAAGTGTTTGTAAAGATTTAAAGACTCCAATTTGTGACTGGGTAATAAGATGGTAGCTCAGTAGATCACGTTTCACATATGATATTTTCTCCAACAAGGTTCGTTCTTGATCTTTAAAAAGAGTGTTGCGAATATCTTCAATCTTTTCATCTATATGATGCAACTGACGCATAACAAACAATAAGCACGCCTGAGTGATGTAATAAAAAAGTTGCGCAGTATTTCCATCTAGGAGTCGCTCCTTATATTCTTCATCACGTTCCAATTTATCCATAATAAGCTCCAACGGCTCTATGGGTTGGTAGTGAACAGAAATAACAGCGTCTTTAGTAACTAGAAAATCAATCTCTCCTTTGCGGGAAACTCGCTCTTGAGGATCATATATGGGGAATTGAAAGACCACAAATAAGTAATCTTTATGAATTTCAACCTTTGAACGAGCTGAAACGTCTTGGAGCTCTTCTATAATGATAGGATGAAAACCAAATTCTTTTTGAAGAGATGCCAATTCTTCAGTATGAGGATTGGTTATATTAATCCATCTAATCTTTCCCTTTTTTATAATCATAATAATAACGCTACTTACCTGTAAGTATAATATAAAAGAACTTTATTTACTAGGAAAATAGCCATTTATATTAGTTGACTTTGTTCACGAAAACAGTAAAATCTATACTGATTATTAGTAATATATTATATCGTATGGAAGAACAGAACCAACAAACGACACCCTCGGTAGATTCCCCGAACGCTGATATGCAAAATTCCGAGAACGATAAAGAAACTATACAAAAAGAGAGGGATGAATACCTTGATGGGTGGAAGCGCGCTAAAGCAGATTTACTCAATTATAAAAAAGACGAAGCAAAACGATTTGAATCAGTATTAAAATTTTCAAATGAGCAGATATTAAAGGATTTATTGATTGTATTGGATTCTTTTGATCTCGCTATTGCGGCGCTGGGTGATGAAACAAAGACCGAGAAAGGAATCTTTCTTATCAGAGCCCAATTTGAAGACGTGTTAAAGCGATATGGACTTGAACGTGTTTCTGCAAATGTAGGCGAAGTATTTGATCCTGCATTACATGAAGCGGTTGCAGCGATTGAATCCACACAAGAGTCGGGAACTATTACCGACGAAGTTGAACGGGGATATATGTTGGGCGGAAAAGTGATTCGCCCCGCACGAGTAAAGGTGGCAAAATAATTAATACAAGATATTAAGTTTAAAATTTACAACTATGTCTAAAATATTAGGAATTGATTTAGGAACTACAAACTCTGCTGTTGCTATTATAGAAGGCGGAGAACCAAAGGTTTTGGAGAACGCAGAGGGTAATCGCACCACTCCTTCTATTGTTGCTATTAGTAAGGCAGGGGAACGTATTGTGGGAATGTTGGCAAAGCGACAAGGGGTAGTGAATCCTAAAAATACTATTTTTTCTGTAAAGCGTCTTATTGGTCGTAAATTTACCGATGAAGAGGTGCAACACGATAAAGCATGGTTCCCATTTGCTATGCAAGCATCCGCATCAGGAGGAGTGGAGATTCAAATGAATGATAAATGGTATAAACCGGAAGAGATTTCTGCCATGGTACTTGCAAAACTAAAAGCAGACGCAGAAGCAAAAACCGGGGAAAAAATTACTGAAGCGGTTATTACGGTACCGGCATATTTTGATGATTCTCAACGCCAAGCGACCAAAAATGCGGGAGAAGTGGCAGGACTTACGGTTAAACGTATTATTAATGAACCAACTGCCGCGGCGCTTGCATATGGATTGAACAAAAAGAAAAATGAGAAAATCGTAGTATACGATTTTGGAGGAGGAACATTTGATGTTTCGGTTCTTGAGATTGGTGATGATGTGGTTGAGGTAAAATCAACTGGGGGAGATACTCACTTGGGAGGAGATGATATTGATAAAATCATCATGGATTATTTGGTGGCTGAATATAAGAAAACCGAAGGGGTTGATCTTTCAAAAGATCCGCTCGCATTACAACGTCTTAAAGAGGCGGCAGAAAAAGCAAAACATGAACTTTCCACCGCAATGGAAACAGAAGTTAACTTGCCTTATATCAGCTCAGACGCCAATGGTCCAAAGCACTTCTTATTGAAACTCTCTCGTGCAAAGTTAGAAGAACTCGTCGGAGCACTAATTGAAAAATCAATAGCGATTACTACGAATGTTATGAAAGAAGCGGGGCTCACGGTAAACGATATCAACGAAATCGTACTCGTGGGGGGACAAACTCGTATGCCAGCAATTCAGGATGCGGTGAAAAAATTATTTGGAAAAGAACCGAATCGTAGTATTAATCCAGATGAAGTGGTTGCTATTGGAGCCGCAGTACAAGCAGGTATTTTTCAGGGAGATGTAAAAGACGTATTGTTGCTTGATGTCACCCCATTATCACTCGGTATTGAAACTATGGGAGGAGTATTTACCCCCATTATTGAAAAGAATACCACCGTACCAACTTCAAAATCGCAAGTTTTCTCCACGGCGGCAGATAATCAAACATCAGTAGAAATTCACATTTTGCAGGGAGAACGACCCATGGCGACAGATAATAAAACTATGGGGAGATTTATTCTTGATGGAATTCCTCCTTCTCCGCGTGGTATTCCGCAAATTGAGGTTTCATTTGATATTAACGCAGATGGTATTTTAAGCGTTTCTGCAAAAGATAAGGCGAGTGGAAAAGTTCAGTCAGTGCGTATTGAAGCGTCAACACAACTTTCAAAAGATGAAATTGAAAAGTTAAAACAAGAAGCGGTCCTACACGCTGACGAAGACAAAAAGAAAAGGGAATTAATTGAAGCAAAAAATCACGCGGAACAAATTGTATATCAAGCTCAAAAGAATGTAGATGAATGGAAAGAAAAAATAACCCCCGAAATTAAAGAGGGTATTACACAAAAAATAACAGCAGTACAAGAGGCGCTCAAAACTGAAGATCAAGAAAAAATAGTCTCTACCTCAGCTGAACTTTCTACCGAACTTCAAAAAATTGGGCAGACGATGTATACTCAAAAGCAAGGAGAAAATAATTCTGATCAGGGTTCTGCGGAATCAACCGATCAACCACAACAACCATAATCTCTCCACAAAAATAAAACATGTATAACGACTTCTCTTCTCAGGGAGCATTACGTGAAGAAAAAATCACGCGGTCTTATTTCTATCTTAAAGCAATTGTGTTAGGAATAATAACCTTGGTAATGGCATTTTTTACGGGGTCGTTTCTACAAAAGACATTTGGACAACTAACTGTTTCTTATTCAGTCACCCTTATTCCGTTGGCAATTTCCATATTGTTTTTCTTAATGTTTTTCTTTTTTGTGGTTTTGAGTGTTGATAAGAAATGGTTTGTGGCGCTTATTGGATTTCTTTCGGGTAGTATTATTACGGCATGTATATATCGCTCTGGGGCGTATGAATTACTAATCATCGGAGGAGTGCTTATTCTCCTATTTATATATGGAGGAATTATAGGAAGACGGGAAGCGGAAGCGGCATTAAAAATTCGTTTTGTAAAAATATTGAATAGTGTGGTTTCTCGGGGGATGTTTGGATTAGCCTTGTGTGTTGCATTTTTGGTTTACCAAGCATCAATTTCTCAACCACTTACAGAAAACAGTATTCTATTTCCCAAAACAATGTTTGATGGTATGGTGCCTATTGCATCTCAATTAATTAAGCCGGTACTCGGAGATGTTGATCTTTCTCTTACGTTAAACCAATTAGCCGACAAAGGGGTGACTAGCGCTATAGCAAATACCCCCAATAGCGGGATAATACAAAGAAGTATGACGCCCGAGTTGAGAATTAAGTATATGGATGCGTATGTAAAGCAGATACAGAGCACGTTTGAAAAATCTCTGGGGATAACTATACAGCCGAACGAAAAATTATCCGAAGCTCTATATGCAGGATTGTTAACAAAATTTAATAGCTTGAATCCTCCAACAAAAAGAGGAATATCGCTTTTCTTCTCAGTATTATTCTTGTTTGGGGTACAGATTTTCTCTTGGGTGTTGCGGCTTATTATGATTCCTATCGCTTTTCTTTTCTATGAGATAGGTATTCTCTCAAAGTTTGTAACGGTTACGTTTAAGAAAGAAGATAAGGAATCAATAGTATTGAAATAGGGCGCGGTTAGTGTATAGTTCTGAAATAAGAAAAAATCAAAGATAGTAATTTTAGAGTAGCTATGGACGATTATTACAAAATACTCGGCGTTTCACGCGATGCATCAGATGAAGAAATAAAGAAAGCATTTCGTAAACTAGCGCACCAACATCATCCAGATAAAAAAGGAGGCGACGAGAAAAAATTTAAAGAAATCAACGAAGCGTATCAAGTGCTTTCTAATAAAGAAAAGCGAGCACAATACGATAGATTTGGAAAAAACTTTTCCCAACAAGGACAAGGTTTTGGTGGGCAAGGATTTGGTGGCTTTGAGGGGTTTGATTTTTCTCAATTCGCGGGCGCGCAGGGATTTGGTGGTTTTGAGGGCATGGAGGATATTCTCGGTTCCTTCTTTGGGGGAGGAACTCGTTCTCGTAAAAAAAGAAAGGGGAATGATATTGGCACACACATTTCAATTTCATTACAAGAAGCATTTTCAGGTGTAACGAAAGATATCTCCTTCAAGACATGGGTTTCTTGTTCTCACTGTCAGGGGAAGGGATATGAGGTAAAAGAGGGGGTAGAAACATGTAAAACCTGTAAGGGAGCAGGATCAATTACAGAACAACGAAATTCATTTTTGGGTCCCGTGGCGTTTTCACGAGAATGCACCGCATGTCATGGTACGGGGAACATTCCTAAAAAAGTATGTACTCATTGTAAAGGAACGGGTCGTGTGGAAGAAACAAAAAAAGTATCAGTTGAAATTCCTGCAGGAATTCAGAATGGCGTTACGCTTAGTATGGCTAGTCAGGGAGAGGCAGGAGAGCGAGGAATCCCTAATGGAGATTTGTTAATTCGTATCTCAGTCACGCATCCGCATGGAGTGACCGTTGAAGGGGAGCATATTATTATCAAAAAGGAGGTAAAATTCTCTGATATTTTGCGTCACAAACCTATTGAGTGGACTCATGTGAGTGGTAAAAAAATAACCGTAGAAATTCCACACAACTTTGTTTTAGGAGAAGCTATTGTAGTTCCGGGTGAAGGAATGCCTCGTATGAAAACGGGGACTTTTGGCGGGAAGAAACATGGAGATCTTATTATCCAACTGGAAGTAAAGACTCCTAAAAAAATGTCTACCCATGCAAAAGAATTAGCAGAAGAGCTAGCAAAGGAGCTTGAAAAAGACTAATTTGTGTTAATAGCTACAAATTATAAAAATAAAACCCGGAACGAATCCGGGTTAAAGCACTAAACAAAGGAGCGGTCCAGGTTACAAGCTGGTTCAGGCTTTCAGCTTCTCTCTAAAGAAGAGAGTTTGGCTTATTCGGTTTTACCCCGCACTGGCTTTGCCACGATGCGCCATCATTTAATTATTGGCATGGGTTAAATAAACGGAATTTCGAACTCTCTGTTTTTTAATGTGCTTTTGTGCGCCCGGAAGGACTTGAACCTTCGACCATCTCCTTAAAAGGGAGCTGCTCTACCAACTGAGCTACGGGCGCATGTATATACAGATGACAATTGAAAATATATATGAAAAACAGGAAATCGTCAAATGTTTTTATGGTGGTTTTGTTTTTTAAGAGGGTATATACTATAAAAATTATATGTCCATTGTACTTAATAAAAGATACAGATCCTCAAGAATGGGTTATGTAAATCTTATTTTAAGATTGTTTGTGTCGGTTATTATTTTCTTAATTCTGGGGTCTTTGACACATGGGGGTGATGTTATGTGGTTGTTTCTTTTTCCTATTGCCGTTGCAACTCTTGGATGGATTGTTATTTTGGGGGTAGTATATGCGGGAAAATATTTTAAAGTTTATGAAGATAAACTGGTTATGTATTCTGGTTTTTCTGCAAGAGAGATAAAAGTAGTATTATTTACCGAAATAAAAAAAGTGGAGATTGTTTACGAAACGTTTAAAAGAATGTTCTGTGTGCGGCTGAATATTTTTATGCATCCTCGGGGTACAGAAGCGTCAAGTATTGTTCCTGATGCGGTTCTACTTTTATCTCCACAACGAGCGGAAGAATTAAAAAATTTTATTATAAAAAGTAATCCAAATCTTAAAAACGATTAACAATCGTTTTTTATTTTGTGTTTTAAAATATTTTCCAGTATACTGATATAAATAATTATATGTTTCGCAATCTTATCCATATTTTTGACAAACTTGAAGACAGAATTAGACATCGCTTGAGCAAGCGTCCTGTTTTATATGCTCTTATTGGGGGAGTGTGCGTTGTTTTATTCTGGCGTAGTGTTTGGGAGCTTGCTGATATGATGCACCTTTCGGCTTTTTGGTCGTTAATTGCCAGCGTGGTTATCATGCTTGCAACGGGAACATTTGTGTCTTTCTTTATCGGAGAGCAAGTTCTCCTTTCTGGTTTACGTGAAGAAAAACGAATTGACGAAAAGACAGAAGATGAAATAGAGCAAGAAGACGAGCGAATTGCTCGTATCCGCGTAGAAATAGACGAAATTCGTAGTGACGTGATGACCATAAAAAACGCAGTCTCACCACACAAGAAAGAAATAAAAATCAAACGAGAAAAACCAGCTGAAAAGGTAAGAATCCGAGTAGTGAAGAAATAATTATATGGAGCAAGAAATTCTCAAAAAGCTGGAAGAGCAGGAACAAAAAATTGATGCAATTTTTAAATCAGTAGAACGTACGCGTAAATATTTTTTGTGGACTCTTATTATGAGTATTGTAGTTCTGGTTCTTCCACTTGTTGGTGTACTATTTCTACTTCCCACGTTACTTAACACCATCTCATTGCCTGTGGGATTGTAAAAAGCCTCAAGAAGCTTTTTATTTTTTGTTTTTGCGTTGATGTTTAAAGCAGTGTATTGAATGGTCGTTTACCATGCCCACCGCTTGCATATGCGCATAACAGATAGTGGGTCCGAGAAATCTAAATCCGCGTTTTTTTAAATCTTTTGCCCATGCATGAGCTTCTGGTATGGTAGTGGGATAATCTTTTAAGTCTTGTATGGAATGGTATATGGTTTTATGATTCACAAATTGCCACATATAGTTTGAAAAACTTCCAAATTCTTTTTGTATTTCAAGGAATCGTTGCGCATTATTAATAGTGGCAGAAATTTTTAGTTTATTACGTATAATCCCAGAATCATTGAGTAATCGCACAACGTCTTTTTGAGTAAATTTCGCCACAAGACGTGGGTCAAAATTCTTAAATGCTTTTCTGTAATTTTCTCGTTTTTTTAACACCGTAAGCCAACTCAACCCCGCTTGTGCACTTTCTAGTACAAGGAATTCAAATAGAACCCTGTCGTCATGTACAGGAACGCCCCATTCAGTGTCATGATAGGCTATGTAGAGTGGGTTGTCTTTAGGAACCCAAGGGCAACGATATTTAGGTGTCATAAAGATAGTATAGACCACCACGCGCCATTTTTGCTATACTGGATATATATACCAATATGGCAATTAGAAATATTAACAAAGAACACAAAGAGAACTTAGGTTTTCAAGAAAGAATAGCCCTTTTTATTACAAGGGGAGTTGGCACCATGTGGTGCGCATATATCTTCACCATTATCGCGCTTATAAGCCTCCCAGATGCGATTGAATCGGGAAGAGCGGCGGTTATTTCTTGGATGGCGCAAACATTCCTCCAACTGGTTTTGTTGTCGGTTATTATGGTGGGGCAGAATGTAATGAGTAAACACGCAGAATTGCGAGCCGATGCGGAGTATGAAGTGAATCTAAAAAACGAAAAAGATATAGAAGCAATCAAAAAAGATTTAGATGAAATAAAGAAAATTCTAAAAAATAAAAATTAAAACGCCTCATGGGCGTTTTAATAAAGCACAAATATTTGAGATTAGATATAGGACGAATTCACCGTGAATTCAACAAAAGCAAATGTGAGCCAGAACGCTATAAGCAGCAATGCTTCTCTGCGAGAAAGTGTGCGACCGGTTCTCATGAGATAAAAGAGAAGAAACGCTGCCATCACCATGAAAAATCCAGTGGTGTATATTATTTTTTTAGGGAATGAGAATGGATTTATAACTGCGAGTATACCAACGACAATGGTGGCATCTGCAAGCACGGTTCCAAGAATGTCTCCTACTGCCAAAGAATCATCGTGTTTTTTTACAGATTTGAGTGAGAAAATAAATTCAGGTATGGTGGTTCCTAATCCCACAACCAACATTCCGATAAGAATAGGGTTTACTCCAATGTCGTAAGCAAGTGAGGTTGCCGAAGTAACCGTAAAATGTGCCCCAACAAGTAATAGCGCCATACTAAAAAGCAGTTTTGCTATAGATATTAATCTACCATTTTCTTCGGGGATATGGTTGGATCCATCGGTTCCATCTTTTAGTGCAAGATAATAAAATACTCCTCCGGTCACTATAAGCGCCAAACCCTCAAATCGTGAATAGTTTCCATTCAAACCTAAAGCTAAAGGAACAAGCAGGATAATAGGATATACAAATCTATTCTTCACAATCTTACCTTCAATCTTAAGACTTCTACCCGCAAAAAGAGTAATGATGGCAAAAATTAAAGTAAGATCAGCAATATTTGATCCAAAAAGCACCCCAAGCCCAAAAGAAGGGATACCATCAACAGCGGCGTTAATTGATATAAATGTCTCGGGGAGTATTGAAATAATTGCGACAATAATAAACCCGACGATATATTTTGATAGCTTATAACTTCGCGCAATGGTGGATGCGTATCTCGTTGCTGAGGTTGCACCTTTTACAACCATAAACAACGCCACGATGAATATAAAAAGATCGTTTAACATTTGAATAATTATGACACACAAAAGATTTTTCTCAAAAAATAAAGAGTATGTTTAAAAATAAAAAAGACCGTT
>JAJYXK010000020.1 GCA_021801825.1 bacterium | reverse complement strand
ATCTGTACTTCTGCTGATCCGGTATCAGTATCGTGTTTCTGGGTTTCTTTTATTACATTTTGCTTTTTTCGGATAGTCAACATATAAAAACAGTATAATCTAAAAAGGACAAAATGTCAAAGACATATGAAACGAACCGTGCCGGACAAATGTCCGGCACACATAAAAAGTTCCTATTTGCGGATCGCTAATACTCGTAGAATAAGTGATCCCTTTGGCCACCGGTGTGGAAGTAGCGGCGACAACTCTTGTTTTTGAAGACTGTCTTTCTGTGTTGCGGTTATTTTTAGTACCGTCAACTTTTTTCCACCCAGATTGCTAACCAACGCGAACAACCCCTTTGCTTCATGCGTTGTCATTTCCTCAATAATAGTCTCCTTATTTTCCATGAGAAAGCCATCAACTATATCTAGCGGAAGAGCGTCTTTTGCCTTTCTAAATATGGGAAATTGAAACATGTCTGCAAAAGTCGCCTCTCGGTGGGATCTAAATATCCCAACAGAAAACGAAAAGTTTCCGCATGTTATCATGGTTGTGAGAAATGGATTCCCAAACACGCAGGGGGCTGATTTTCTCCGTTTCCGGGAAAAGAAGATCGCTGTGAAAAATACAACCACCAAAAGAATAACTGGGATAAAAACATCTGCTTCATTCATACGCTGTTTCCCTTTTTGTGATTTGAACTATCACCACACTACCGGAATCCTCTTCAACAGTCAAACCACGTCCTGTCGCACAATATTTTGTGCTATACTATCACATAGTAAAAGCAAAATTATGCAAATTTCCAAACTTATTCAGGACTATATTGATTATCTGGAAGTTGAGAAAAACCGATCCCCAAAAACAGTAGCGAATTATCGCCGCTATCTTGAAACATTCATAAAAGATCAACACATTTCAGATCTCAGCGATGTCACCGCTCATACCATAAAACAATTTCGCCTTTCTCTCGCGCGTAAAAAATTAGGAGCTGAAACATATCTCAAACGAAATACTCAGGCATACTATAGCATCGCCATCCGCAATTTTCTTAAATATCTCATAAAACAAGATATCTCTCCACAGGTGCTTCCCGAACAAATAGAGCTTCCCAAAGTCCCCCAACGACAAATAGAAATTATTGAATATGCAGATCTGGAACGATTTCTTAATGCTCCCCAGGGAGACTCCCTCCGCTCATTACGAGACCGCGCAATATTGGAAATGTTATTCTCAACCGGCCTTCGTGTTTCAGAGTTATGTTCCTTGTCACGATATATAGATATTGAACGAGGTGAGCTTACCGTGCGTGGAAAAGGATCAAAATTGCGTGTAGTATTTCTCTCTCCTCGCGCGCAAAAAGCGCTTCGTGCTTATTTAGATAAACGAGGTGATGCAGATGAGGCGTTATTCATTAGTCTCAGCAAAGCAAAAAGTCCGAAGGTTTTAGGAAGAATTATTCCGCGCACCATTCAACGACTCGTAAAACAATACGCCGCTAAAGCGGGCATTCTTGGGAAAGTAGTTCCTCATCAATTGCGCCACCAATTTGCCACCGACCTTCTTTCCAATGGCGCTGACTTACGATCAGTCCAGGAACTACTCGGACACGCTAATATTGCAACTACTCAGGTATACACCCACATTACCAATAAGCAACTCAAAGATATTCATAAAGCATTTCATGGGAAAAGAAGGTCAGCAAAATAAAAACATTTACATTTTCATCTAGCCCACGATATGCTTTCTATAGAATATTAGGAGATATAATATGAAATCTTTATGGAATATTCTCTTTTGGGGAGGGGTATTTCTCGCTTTTATACTTTCGTGTATCTTCTACATACTTGTACGAGGTGTAGAAATTATTTTTGGAATAGATCCCAAAAAAACCAACTGAGAAAACTGATTCTGTGCCGCGCGAGCGGCCTTTTGTTTATAAAAAAATTATCCCAACACATTGGGATAATTTTTTATTTTTATAACATGTGAATACTAGAGAAATGGAACAATCAAAACCGCCACAATCATAATGACTTTAATAAGAGGATTGATTGCAGGACCCGCAGTATCTTTATACGGATCTCCCACAGTATCTCCCGTCACTGCCGCTTTATGCGCGTCAGAACCTTTTCCTCCATGATTTCCATCTTCAATATACTTCTTTGCATTATCCCACGCTGCTCCTCCTGAGGTCATTGAAATTGCCACGAACAACCCCGAAAGAATTGTTCCGATAAGAAGACCTCCTACTGCCTGTACTCCCACCACCATTCCTACCTGTGGACCTGATGCGCTAAAGAGTAATATTGCAAGATATTTGAATCCAAATCCAACCACCAGAACTGCGACAATCGGTAAGAGCGCAGGGATAATCATTTCTTTCAAAGCAGCTCGAGTAACAATATCAACCGCCTTATCATATTCTGGTTGCGCATCGCCAGTCATAATTCCTTTTATATCTTTGAACTGTCTGCGAATTTCGGTCACCAATACTCCTGCCGCTTTTCCAACCGATTTCATAGCAATAGAGCCAAAGAGAAATGGAATAGATGCCCCAATCAAAAGTCCTACTAACACAAATGGGTTGGTGATATCAAATAATCCTGTTAATGCTTCTGCGCTTGGCGCACCAAACAACTTTGCGACCTCTCCAGTAAATCCCGCAAACAACGCGAGCGCCGCAAGCCCCGCAGATGCAATCGCATATCCTTTCGTAACCGCTTTGGTGGTATTGCCTACTGCGTCTAATGCATCAGTAATTTTTCTCACATCTTCGTGTGCCTTTGTCATCTCGGCAATACCTCCCGCATTATCAGTTACCGGACCAAACGCATCAATCGCCACAATAATCCCTGCAACTGATAACATTGCGGTTGCCGCAAGCGCAACGCCATATACTCCAAAACTCAAATAAGAAACTAAAATACCCGCAGAGATAATTAATATTGGAATAAACGTTGATCTCATTCCTACTGAAAGTCCCATAATGATATTCGTTCCATGTCCTGATTGAGAAGATTCCGCAATACTTCGCACGGGTTTGTATTTCTTTGCGGTGTAGTAATCAGTCACCACCACCATGAGCGCCGTTACCACTAACCCTGTGACGGATGGAATAAATACTGTCCACACCATATCAGGGAAGAATAACTCAGATGCCATGAAAAATAGTGCCGCTGATACAATTAATGAAACTGAAAGTCCCTTATATAGGGCATTCATGATTGATTCGTGCCTATCGGTGCGCACAAAGAACGTACCAATGATTGAGGCAATAATTGCAATCGCCCCCAACACTAATGGGAACAGAACTTGTTCTCCTTTGATATAGGTGAATGATGATCCAAGCAAAATTGCCGCTGCGAGCGTGACCGCATATGTCTCAAATAAATCTGCCGCCATACCG
>JAJYXK010000009.1 GCA_021801825.1 bacterium | reverse complement strand
ATAGATATTGAACGCGGAGAGCTTACTGTGCGTGGGAAAGGATCAAAATTGCGTGTGGTATTTCTCTCTCCTCGCGCGCAGAAAGCGCTTCGCGCCTACTTAGATAAACGGGGTGATGCAGATGAGGCGTTATTTATCAGTCTCAGTAAAGCAAAAAATCCAAAGGTTTTAGGAAGAATTATTCCACGCACTATTCAGCGACTCGTAAAACAATATGCCGCCAAGGCGGGTATTCTTGGAAAAGTGGTCCCCCATCAATTGCGCCATCAATTCGCCACCGATCTTCTCTCTAACGGCGCTGACTTGCGATCAGTTCAGGAATTACTCGGACACGCTAATATTGCAACTACTCAGGTATACACCCACATTACTAATAAGCAACTCAAAGATGTTCATAAAGCGTTTCACGGAAAACGAAGAGAAACAAAATAATTTGACGCTTTATTCTTTATACACTACGATAAGTATAGAAATTTGGAGGCGTCATGAGTGACCTAAGACTGCTTTTTATTTTGTTATTGGTAGGAATACCATCTATAATATTCTACGGCGTCTGCTTGGTTATAGGGTGCGTAGTAGTACTCCCAATAATAAAATTTGTTCGGTTAGTAAAGAGGTTATCCACTGGGTAACCTTTTTTATTAAAATAAAAAAGAGGCGCCCCCAGTCTAGACAAGGCGCCTCTTTTCAATATTGAGAATAAATCCTATAGAAACGGAACAATCAAAACCGCCACAATCATAATAACCTTAATAAGAGGATTGATTGCGGGGCCTGCGGTATCTTTATATGGATCCCCCACAGTATCTCCCGTTACTGCTGCTTTATGCGCGTCAGAACCTTTTCCTCCATGGTTCCCATCTTCAATATACTTCTTTGCATTATCCCATGCAGCTCCTCCTGAGGTCATTGAGATTGCCACAAACAATCCCGAAAGAATGGTCCCTATAAGAAGACCTCCTACCGCCTGTACCCCCACCACCATTCCTACTTGTGGACCTGATGCACTAAAGAGTAATATTGCAAGATATTTAAATCCAAACCCAACCACGAGAACCGCGACAATCGGCAAGAGTGCGGGAACAATCATTTCTTTCAAAGCTGCTCGAGTAACAATATCAACCGCCTTATCATATTCTGGTTGCGCATCGCCAGTCATAATTCCTTTTATATCTTTGAACTGTCTGCGAATTTCGGTCACTAATACCCCCGCCGCTTTTCCAACCGATTTCATAGCAATGGAACCAAAGAGAAATGGAATAGATGCCCCAATCAAAAGTCCCACTAACACAAATGGATTGGTGATATCAAATAATCCCGTCAACGCTTCGGCACTTGGCGCGCCAAACAACCTTGCAACCTCTCCGGTAAATCCCGCGAACAACGCGAGCGCTGCAAGTCCCGCAGATGCAATCGCATATCCTTTGGTAACCGCTTTAGTGGTGTTTCCCACCGCATCCAATGCGTCAGTAATTTTTCTTACATCTTCATGCGCTTTGGTCATCTCAGCAATACCCCCTGCATTATCAGTCACCGGACCAAACGCATCAATCGCCACAATAATTCCCGCAACCGACAACATTGCCGTTGCTGCAAGTGCAACTCCATATACTCCAAAACTCAAATAAGAAACTAAAATACCCGCAGAGATAATTAGTATTGGGATAAATGTTGATCTCATTCCTACCGAAAGTCCCATGATGATATTTGTTCCATGTCCTGATTGAGAAGACTCCGCAATACTTCGTACGGGTTTGTATTTCTTTGCGGTGTAGTAATCAGTCACCACCACCATGAGCGCCGTTACCACTAACCCCGTGACCGATGGGATGAACACCGTCCACACCATATCAGGGAAGAATAACTCAGACGCCATAAAGAATAACGCCGCTGATACAATTAATGAAACTGAAAGTCCCTTGTAGAGAGCATTCATAATAGATTCATGTCTATCGGTTCGCACAAAGAATGTACCAATAATTGAAGCAATAATTGCAATAGCTCCCAACACTAATGGGAACAGAACTTGTTCTCCTTTGATATAGGTGAATGATGATCCAAGCAAAATTGCCGCTGCGAGCGTGACCGCATATGTCTCAAATAAATCTGCCGCCATACCGGCGCAATCTCCTACGTTATCTCCTACGTTATCTGCAATAACTCCCGGATTTCTCGGATCATCTTCAGGAATTCCTGCCTCTATTTTTCCTACCAGGTCGGTCCCCACATCGGCTGCTTTGGTAAAGATACCCCCTCCCAGACGAGCAAAGATAGAAATCAAACTTGCTCCAAACCCAAGACCAATTAATGCGTTTGCGTCATTACCACTTAATACATAAAATCCTGCAACCGCTAATAATCCAAGCGCCACCACCAATAACCCCGTCACCGACCCCGCTTTAAATGCGAGAGAAAGCGCTTTAGAAATTCCTTTGTGTGCCGCTTGCGTGGTTTTGGTATTCGCGCGCACTGACACGTTCATACCAATGTATCCCGCGACTGCCGATGCAACCGCCCCTACCAAAAATCCAAGCGCCATGGTCCATCCTAACGCAAGCGCGATAACCAAAAACAGAACAATCGCCACAATTCCCACGGTACGATATTGTCTATTTAAATATGCGCGAGATCCGACCTGAATTGCCTTTGATATTTTTTGCATCTCTTCGTTTCCTGAAGATTGCTTGTTTAACCATCCCATAAGAAATGCCGTGTATATCACCGCAATTCCGATGGGAATAAAAATAATGTAATACAACATTGATTTGTTTAATTAATAATATATGTGAATATGACCACTATATCATGCGCGGAGTGCTTTTTTCAAATCTCCACACCTTGAAAACAAGGTAAAAAGATGTAAAATCCAATACATCTCGTGCTACATTTAATTTCTCAACGCAGGTATGTGTTGTATGAGAAATGCTGGGGGCGTGGTGAAATTGGTATACACGCAGCGCTTAGGACGCTGTGCCGCAAGGTGTGAGAGTTCGAGTCTCTCCGCCCCCACAAAAATAAAGAACCCCTTTGTGGGTTATTTATTTTGGGCTTGAGACTCGAATATGGAAGGGGTCGGGAAACGATAGTTTCCCGCGTAGGAAAACAGTCCCGACAATATGTCGGGATGCTAGAAACCGAGGGTTTCTAGGGAGCGGAGCGACGTGAGACTCTCTCCGCCCCCACAAATTAATGGCTTTTTAAGCCATTTTTTTAATTATTTATCCAAAAACATACGCGTGTGGTGTATGTTGACAAGATACCATATCATATGCTATAATATAGTCAGTTACTTTGACAACTATGTTTAATTATTCGTTGAGGACATTTGGTGTCTTGAACGAATAATTAAACAAAAAACATAAAATAATGGATGGAGGTATCAAATGAAGCTTTTAGGATCATCAAAACTAATCTACTTTATTATAGTAGTTATCAGTATGATCTTCACTTATATTCTCGTTTCTACAACTCTTGACGAAGATTCTGCTCTTACAATAACTCTATTGATAATTCCCCTTGGTGTCATATATGCAATCACGTTTATGACAAGGAATACAGTCATGTCCCCAGATCTGTTTGCAAAAACAATTCTCGGAGAGTTTCAGAGAGAAGATTCAACAATCCTTGATCACATCCTCTCTCGCACCAATCAAAATAAAAACATTCTCCTCTTCTGCGGAGGAAGATCGTTTTTTCTCTGGTGGGAAAACTTTATCAAGGTTTCTATGAAACCAGTCTCGTGGGAAATTGAAGTTCTTAATATCGACTGCAATAAGATCGCGTACAAAGCAATTATAAAATGCAGCGGCATTATTGTAAGGGAATACTTTATGCGGTTTATTGGAATGTGTGGGAAGATTGAAAAAAATGAAATATCTGAAACAAATTTTAACGCCGTAAAGGTTGAATTCGCAAAAACACTGGAACAGCTTCTTAGAAACAAAATGGAAGATAAGAATGCTCCCTACGCAAACGCAACCCCAGACGATATTCAGAAATTAAGCGGAGACTTTCTTACTGGACTCATCTCTGATCTTCAGAAATTAGAAGACGATTCAGATTCAAGCACTGTTGCAAAATGTAAAATCCCGGGATTTCTTGTTATGGAAATGATCGGAATGATTGTTGGTAGATTCTCGCTTGATATAAGCGCTATGGATCCAGCAATTCGTCTTGCAGGAGAACTCCCCTACAAAGCATCAATGGAATCCCAGGCATCAGAAAAAAACAAGGAAACACTCAAAAACATCGGACAAGGACTCGCTGACGCAGTGAAGCCAATCGTTGATGTATTAAGCGGAGGCAAAACTGATAGTGCTCCACAAATTGCAAATTCAGCGGTAACCCTATTAAGAACTGGACTTCCTGGCTCAAAAATAGACCAGTCAATTATTGACTTGAACGATAACAGCGGAAAAGCCGGTATTAACGTCAGAGGAGGTAAATAATGAAATTCTTTAAATTTATATTTTGGGCATTGCTCATCGTTGTAATGATCATCATCGGCAAGGCCGCCATTAAAAAGGACGGTCAAAACAGAGCCACCGAAGATAAGCAGAAACAAGTGGAGTCTCAAAAAGACACCCCCCCAGCACCCGTTCCTCTCGGGAGCAAATGGAATCCCCTACCGCTCACTCATGTAATTAATGGCTGTGCCGGAGTGTTTGTTATAAACCCTGGAGATTCTGTATACGTCCTATTGGGAGACCCGCGTTCTATAGGTTACTCATTCAGATATTCGGACCCCGATGGCAAAATCCGTGTAACCAGAATAAACAACGGAAGAACATTGAAAGTCTTAGAAGAAACCCCGGGAAAAAAAATATCCAAATCCAAGATGGATGGCATAGATAGAATCTGTGTCAAAAATCTTGGCGAAGAGGAAGTCCGTCTCTACTCATGGTATGGGTACAAATCCGCCGCAACGCTCGCTGAGCTTGGTGGCTTCTAACTAATTTTATGTTTCACAAAAAAGACCCCGTGAGGGGTCTTTAATTTTTATATATCTTTCCTAGATATTAGTAGGTTAGCTGACTTGATACTGAATTCTGCACAAAGGAAACGATTCCGTATGAAAGCAACGCAACCGCAATACCAATGATTGCGTATAACAATTCGCTCTTTGCGGTTTTGGTTTTTGTGGGATCTCCTTTACTGGTTACAAAGTGGAATGCAGCAAGCAATATCATCGCAATAGCCACAATAAAGATGATGGTGTAAAACCATTTAATAACAGTCAACACTACTCCCACCCATCCCGTCACACTACTCGGACCGGTTTGTTGTATTCCCACGTCTCCAGGGGTTGGGATTGATCCTGGGCCGATTGCCAATACTGCTGGTGCAAACATTACTCCTAGAATGAGCAACATTGCAACTGATACAAATGTCTTTTTCATATGTTATTTAATAATTATATTATTATTATATACTGTTTAATTAAAAAATCAAACCCCCTTATTAAGTGGTAATCAGCGGAGGAAGTGTTGGTGTTGATGATGGGGTTGGGGTTGAAGACTGTCCTCCATTTACAAGGGCATCTTGCACTAATGAGCTTACTCCCGTTGCTACTAACGCAACCGCTATTGCAATCGCCGCCCACTTGAGTTGACTCTTTGCTGTTGTCACTAATTTTTCATTACTCCCTCCACGAGCAAAATTATATGCAGCGAGTAAAATCATCGCCACCGCAACGATAAAGAATAAGGTGTACATCCATTTAATTGCCACCACAATTAAACCAACCACTCCTGAATTTTGATCTCCAACACTGGTAATCGGAGACTGCATATTAGGATCATTCTCAAATGGATTAATAACACTTGCCTGCACGTGAACCGGGGAAAGTAATTGAGGAACGTATGATACAATCCCCAAACTTACCACCAAGAACAATGCAATAAATAAAAATTTTTTCATAAAAATGTTTATAGTTATTGAATTCTAAGCGCTGAATCCACAATAGAAGAAACGCCCGCAGATACTAACGCAATCGCAATCGCAATGACCGCATTTTTGAGAGCTGCCGTAGCTTTTGTTACTTCTGCTTGATTATCTTTTGCCATCAAATATTTATATGCGGCGAGTAGAACAAAACCAACCGCTAAAATAAAGAATATGCGAAATCCCCACTTGGTTATTCCCACTAACCAATTTTGAACACCGGTTGCATCTTTTATAGGAGACGATGGGGTTGGGTTATTATCTAATGCAAACGCGCTCCCTGCGAGTAAAAATGCGCTCACTGAAAAAATACTAATTCGTAGATACTTCATACAATTTATGTTAATGATAATACACTTTGTACAATATAAAGAATACCATCCGCAATTATTACGATTGCCGCTCCCAGCGCCGCATGTTTCACGGTCTTTAACCCATCTTCAAATTTCTTCACATTATCTTGAGCTATCAACATTTGAAAACCTCCATATAAAACCATAATAGTGATAACCGGAGCCGAGATCATCGTAAGATACGTAATGATCTTAGAGAGAAGGTCGGCTAGGGTTCCCGTGCCATTTGGATCAAGCGGATTGGGAAGCATAGTCACATTTTGCGCATATGCCAATGAAGTAAACACCAACAAAGCGAATACCGAAGCAAAAACCTTTATTTTTATAGAATGCTTCATAATGAAATTATAGACTTATTAAATACCTTTATTAATTTGTAGTCAAACCAAGGAACGACAAAATAGTTCTTACTACAATCCACGCCAAAAGCGCAAATCCAAATCCCCACGCAACCCCTTTTATCATATCTAGCCCGCTCTTAAACTTAGTCTCATTCCCTGCCGCAGTGAGCATCTTAAATCCTCCAACAATAATAAGGATGGTGAGTATAGGAATAACAATAAACATCAATCCCTTGTTAATAATATTATTGATCGTCGGGATTACATCGTTATAAGTACAGGGAGGTTGGTTATATCCCCCACAGGTAACCAGCCCCTCCGATGAACTCGGGGTTGAAGAAGGAGTTGGGGTCTGCGCGAATACTGGAGAAACAACGATACCAAGCACCATAACACACACACCAAAAATAATTTTTTTCATAATTCAAAATAAGTATACCAAAATTAATAGTGGGCGTATAGTGAGCTCTGTGTCTACTGACCGTTAAGAGCTTCCTGCGCAGCGCGCGCGCTCTGAGAGACCGTCATCTTGCCCAGAGTAATGTTTTCTAACATTTGTCCAAATACTTGCCTCGTTTTTTCATCATCGGGACGAGCCCATGTCTTTGCCACCAAAAAGCTCTTAAGAAACGCGCTATTTTCACCATTTTTATCTGCTTCTATAAGAGTAAGGAGGGCGGGAAGTTTATTAGTTTTCTGCACATACGCCTTGCTCACCTCAGGAGTCATGGTTGCAAATCGTATAAAATGCCATGCCACATACGGAATCTTCGTTTGACGAGAAACTCCCAACCCCCAGTAAGATGCAAGTGTTTGGGTGTCTTTTATTTCGCGAGAAAGTTGTGGCACTTGAGCGGTTCCAATATTTATAAAATTGTTCTTCGCTCGTATATCTGCAATCGCCGCATGTGTGTCAATAATCATAGCTGTCTTTTGAGCTGCGAATGCGTCACGCGCATTTCCTAGAGAATCACTCCACACATAATAGGGGTTTGTTGGGTTTGCAAACTGTAAATAAAACGAAATTGCCTGTTGCGCGGGTCCATCAAGCAGTACTCCGTTTGCGGTATTTATAACCGCGCCTGATTGAAGCATTACTAAAGAGAGAATGTCATCAAAGTTTCCAATGGTTCGCGCGCTTCCTAATGCAATAGGAGAAGTTTGTATATTTTTCTGAGCGTCTGATTCACGGAGCGTTGGGATAAGTTGCACCACCTCGTCCCACGTTTTTGGTGGATACACAATTGTCTTCGCGTTAAAAATATCTTTGTTATAGAGTAGTGCGAGTGCGTCAAAGTGAAGCGGAAGCGCAAAAACATACGATTGGCTATCGCTTGCGGTAAGCACCATATCCCTTAAAATCGCCTGTGGAAATGCTTGTTGTATGGTGAGGGGAGACACCATAGAAAGAGGGGCGGGTTGTAATTTTGCCGCATCTTTGGGTATCCAGGTGTTCTTTACCATAAAGATATCGGGTCCTCGTCCTTCTGCTAACGCGGCGGTTAATGATTTTTCATATGCATCAATAGAATCGAACTTGGTGTACTTAACAGACACGCTCTTTGAAACCGGCTGAGCTTGATATGCAGCCGTAATATCCGCAAATGCCGCGGCCTCGTCTCCAACACCCCACACTTCCAACGTTATCTTTCCTGTCGGAAAATTGGGATCAAGTGTTGTGCTTGATTTAAAAATAGGAATAATTCCCGTTACTCCCAATATAATAAGTAGGATAATTCCTCCTACGATCGCCAGTATCGTTATTTGCTGTTTACTAAGCCCACTAAAAAAATTTGCATCCATAATACTTACATTATATGGTATGCGCTTAATATATGGAATAGTGGGACAAGTTCATTCCTTTGAATTACCCACTTATTTTCTGTATACTACACTGTACTATGCGTATTTTATTTAAGTCATTACTAAAAAATATTTTTATCGTCGTACTCGCGTTTGCGGGAATTATTATCGTCTTTGCTTCTTTGTTTTCATCAACCACGCCACCAAAAGATATTACCCTCAATGAACTTGCAAATAAAATAAATGCTCAAGAGGTTGCTCACATTACCGTTGAAGAAAATACCGTAACCGCGACCTTCAAAGATGGATCAGAAGGAGTCACCAAAAAAGAGACTGAGTCCGGATTATCAGAGACTCTTAAAAACTATGGTGTTGATGCTAAAACATTGCAACAGATACCCTTAGAGATGAAAGCTCCTTCGGGGGCCGCCTATTGGTTGAATTTATTACTCCCTTCACTGCTTCCTATCATTCTTATCGGGATATTTATTTGGTTCACGTTTAAACAAGCCCGTGCTGGCGCGTCACAAGCAATGAATTTTGGAAGATCAAATCTTAAATTATTTTCTCCTTTTAAAGACCGAGTTACATTTGCAGATGTCGCGGGTCTAAAAGAAGTAAAACAAGAACTCATTGAGGTGGTAGATTTTCTCAAAAATCCAAAAAAATATTCCGACGCCGGAGCTCAAATTCCTCGCGGAGTGCTTTTACTCGGTATGCCGGGGACTGGAAAAACACTTCTTGCGCGCGCGGTTGCGGGAGAGGCGGGGGTTCCTTTCTTTCACATATCAGCGTCAGAGTTTGTAGAGATGTTTGTGGGAGTTGGAGCTTCTCGTACTCGAGATGCATTTCTCACCGCCAAAAAAGCATCCCCCTCCATACTATTTATTGATGAAATAGATGCGATTGGAAGAGAGCGTGGGGCGGGAGTTGGTGGAGGACATGATGAACGCGAGCAAACCCTAAACCAGATCCTGGTTGAAATGGATGGATTTGAAAAAGAAAGTCGCGTTATTGTCCTTGCAGCCACCAACCGTCCAGACATCTTAGATCCTGCATTGCTCCGACCGGGCCGTTTTGATCGCCGCGTTACTCTTGATCTTCCTGATATTAATGACCGCGAAGCAATATTACGTATTCATGGACGAAATAAGGCGCTTGCAAAAGACGTTGATTATAGACAAATCGCAGTCCGTACTCCTGGGTTTTCTGGAGCCGATCTTGCCAACCTTATGAACGAAGCGGCAATATTAGCCGCTCGAGAAAACAAAACCGTTATAGAACAACCGCATTTATATGAAGCCATAGAAAAAGTTCTCCTCGGGCCCGAGCGACGATCACGAACCCTTTCCACACAGGAAAAAGAAATTACCGCATATCATGAAGCGGGACACGCGCTCGTTGCTGCCGCGTTAAAAGACGCCGATCCGGTACATAAAATTTCTATCATTGCGCGTGGACAAGCGGGGGGATACACATTAAAACTTCCTATTGAGGATAGATACTTACGCACCCGTAAACAGTTCCTTGCTGATCTTGCGATGACATTAGGAGGATATGCGAGTGAAGAAAACACCTTTAAAGATATTAGTACCGGCGCCTCAAATGATTTGGCGGTTGCATCAGAAATCGCGCGTCGTATGGTAACTCGTTACGGTATGAGTAAGTTTGGACCCATCACCTTCGGAAAGACACAAGAATTAATTTTCTTAGGAAAAGAAATTTCAACTGAAAGAAATTATTCCGACAAGGTTGCATCAGAAATTGATTTAGAGGTAGAACACATTCTTGCTGCGGCGCACAAAACCGCAAAAGACGTCTTACATAAATATAAAGATGCGCTTGATGCACTCGCTCAGAAATTAATGACCGAAGAAACAATTGAAAAGGAATCGTTTGATGAATTAGTCGAGAAATTCAAAATAAAACCAGCCACGTTTTCTCTATAACTCAACCAAACAAACCCCGCATTAAAGTACGGGGTTTGTTTTAGTAACGTAAATATATTTGTGCACCCTGTAGGATTCGAACCTACGACCTCTTCAGTGTAAATGAAGCGCTCTAACCAACTGAGCTAAGGGTGCGTGTTTTTATCGTGTGTTCTAGATATATCAAAATAATATTCAAAACACAAGAATCAGCACCTATTTATGTTCACCCCCTCCGTTCACGCCATTTGTTTTAGCAAAAAATATTTTATCAACAATTTTTCTAATATACCGCTCAAACACCATAAGAAGAATGAGGATGCCTGCCACACCAAGCGCAATAACCTCAAGCCTCTGTTTAAATATGTCGGTTTGATCAGCAAACATATATCCAATGCTCATATATAATGAGGGCCACAACAATGCGGTTAAGAAAGAATATTTCATTACTTTCTTCAAGGGGATTTTTACATACCCCGTTGAGATTAAAATAATACGATTGAAGTTCCACGCAAATTTTGAGAACACGATAACAAGTCCCGCGAACGGACGATATCGTTCCATAAATCCCGCAAACTTATCTAGATCAAAATAGAAATATTTTTTTTTCTCTCGTTTTGCAAGCCACTCTCCTAATCGCCAAAATATCATATCGTGAATAAGCGTCGCCACAAAAGCAACAAAAAATAAGGTTGAGAAACTCAAATATCTTCCACGACTCAAAGCTCCAAATAATAACAAGGATATATCCCCCTCCAAAAACATCATAAGAAACGCAACTCCGTATACGAGCAACTCATGATTGTGACCAAACGCGATAAGCCAATCCATATATGATTAGATACTAGTGGTTAATAGATAGTATCCAGTATACTATACAAATACAAAAAGAAAACGTGGAGACGGTTAAGTCCTGTTGAATTTTTCATAAAATACGCTAGTGTTATAAAACATGCGCCCATAGCTCAGTTGGTTAGAGCATCGAGCTTATACCTCGGGGGTCCTAGGTTCGAGTCCTAGTGGGCGCACAAAGATAAAATATCCATATTTGGGTATTTTATTTTTTATGCTCCGGGGACTTGAACACAAGGGGGTCGGGGAACGGAAGTTCCCCGTATAGGAAACCAGTCCCGACAATATGTCGGGACCCTAGAAACCGCGGGTTTCTAGGGAGCGAAGCGACGTGAGATTCCTAGTGCCTGCCTGCCGGTAGGCAGGGGCGCACAAATAAAAATAGAAAGCATCTTTATATTGACGTTTTACAAAATTCTGGTACTATATTAGTGGAAATTTAAAATAATTGTCGGGGGAAAAATGCTTTTAGGAAAATGGAAAATTTTTACCGTCGCGAATGCAATAACGATTATAGGAATATTTCTTATCCTGCTCTCTAGCATCGTTTTCATGGACGGGAGAAGGCTTTCTGCCTTTTTTCTATTCATTCTTGCTGGACTCTCTGACTACTTCGATGGAGTGGCCGCAAGATACATAGAGAAAAGAGCTCCCGGAAAAGGGATATCTCCTTTTGGAGAGATTCTTGATCCGATAAGAGACAGAGCCCTTCTTCTTGTGCTTTTTCTTTTTAATGAGACGCTTGCTATTTTGGTTATTTTGTTTGAGGCCCTATCTTTTCTTTTCGCTGTCAAAGCGCGAAGGGTAAAAAAGAAACACATTATAACCTCCACAAGCAAAATAATGACAGCTATACAACTCATTACTGTTTGTTTGTTGTTTCTTTTCCCGAAAGAGATATGGTTATTTGTATTTATAATCTCTGGCTCCGCTATACGGGCCACCTCTTATTTCAGAGTGACCCGTCGCCACGATCACTAACACCCCCTACTCTTGTGTGGGGCTCTATGGGGCCCCACGGGTTTAATCAAGAATCATTATCTCAAAAAAAACACCACACGGGTGTTTTTTGTTACTCCCATCAAGCTGTTTTCTCTCGTTGAGTTGTCGCAAGAATATTCTTCACCGCAATAATACTCTTTTCCTGTAGTATAGAAAGTGGTATCGCAACAACTTTTGATTTTTTCAATTGTTTTAGTTTTTTCTCAACCTCACTTTCCGAAACCTCGTCGCTCTTACTTAGAAAAACGTATTCCTGCTTTTTAATAAGTTCCTTGTTATATCTTTTTAATTCATTTCGAACTGTCTTGTAGTCCCCCACCACATCATCCGATTGAGCTGACACTAAATGAAACAAAATTCTTGTTCGCTCAACATGTTTTAAAAATTTAATTCCTAAACCTTTTCCCTCCGATGCTCCTTCAATAAGCCCCGGAAGATCGGCGAGGATTAAATCGTAATACACCCCCAAATTTGGTTCCAATGTCGTAAAGTGATAATTTGCCACCTTGGTCTTTGCGCTTGTAAGTTCGTTTAACAAACTTGACTTGCCCACATTCGGTAACCCAATCAATCCAACATCAGCAATATATTTTAATTCAAACTTGAACGTGAAACTTTCTCCCGGTTTTCCCGGTTGAGATTCTTTAGGAGTAGTGTTTGTTGACGATCGAAAAAGAAAATTTCCCTTACCTCCTTGCCCACAACGAGCGATGCAAATTTTTTCTCCAATCTGTAAAACCTCTAAATCTTCCCCGGTATCAAGGTTGTGTAAAACGGTCCCTACCGGCACCTTCACTATCACATCTTTGCCTCGAGAGCCGTCCACAAATTGTTGTCTACCATCTCCCCCGTTCTCCGCAACAATCTCTTTTTTAAATCGGAACTGATTTAATAATGTGAGGTCGGAAGATCCCTCCACAAACACATTTCCTCCCGTTCCCCCATTTCCTCCCGCAGGCCCCAATTCCATCAAATTTTTATTAAATGCGACAGCGCCATTCCCACCATTCCCCGCTTTCACTTTTATTATCACTTCATCTATTAACATAGAGCAACTATATCATGAAATGCCACACACGCAACCACCCACATCAAAAGATCTCATCTTGTCTTGGTTTATTTTTTGTTTTTCATTTATATATAAAATTTACCATTTTCCAGGTTTCCACATTTCCGTATTTTTCCGGAAACGTGGGGGCGCTCTTTGCCAGAATTCATCCGTGGCTTCATTCCTTATTTATATAGGTGTGAAACAAGTGTGAAACATTTGTGTAAAATGTTTCACACTTCACCTATGGCTCTATTACTAGCTTTTTCCTTTGCCGGATTGTTTTGCCGGATTATTTTATAAAAAATGTTTCACGTGAAACATTTTGAACCATATTTTGGGTGTCCTCTCATAACAAATGTTTCACGTGAAACATTTGTTATGACTTTTAATCTAAAAATTGTATAATTTAGCTATTAACTCATTCACAAATACTAAAATGAGTATAAATACAAAGAGACTTGGAGATATTGGCGAGGAATTAGCCTGTGGATATCTTGGTGGAAAAGGTTATGAAATTCTGGAAAGAAACTTCCGAACTAGATTTGGTGAAATAGACATAATAGCAAAATCTCCGCTTAAAACCTTGGTTTTTATAGAGGTTAAGACTATAAAATCATCCTCTGATTTTATAGATTCATTTCCGGAAAGTTATCCACATTTTTCCGGAAATACAAATAAATCGGCAATACTGCCCGAGGACAATCTATCAACAGCAAAGCTACTAAAATTTAAAAAGATAGCCCAGTGGTACGCAAATAATAATCCAGATATGTGTTCCCGCGGATATCAACTTGATGCTGTGTGTATTACCCTTTCGTCCGATCATAGGCCTATATCTATAAAACATTTTGAGAACGTATAACCCACAATACCCATCTCATTTGAAATTATCTCCTCAACCGCGTAAAGTTGTGGTATGTCTGGTCACAATAAATGGACACAAATAAAACATAAAAAGGCTGTTACCGATCAACGACGAGCTATTTTATTTTCTAAACTGTTAAGGGCCATCTCGGTCGCTGCCCGACAAGAACCAAATCCACAATTCAATGCAACGCTCCGTTCAGCAATAGTAAAAGCAAAAGAATTTTCGGTTCCGCTGGAAAACATAGAACGCGCAATTAATAAATCACAAGATGTGAAAGATGTTTCTGAACTGCTTATTGAATCTTATGGACCAGAAGGGGTGGCTCTCTTAATCTTTGCCCTTACCGACAACAAGAATAGAACTGTCGCAGAAATAAAAAAAATAATTTCTGATCACAACGGAAAGTGGGCAGAACCAGGGAGTGTTATGTGGGCGTTTGATAGAACAGAAGATGCGTCGGGGCGGGCAGGGGAATGGCGCGCAAAATTTTTTCAAACAATATCATCAACTTCACAAGACCAACTCGGTTCTTTAATAGAAGCGTTGGACGAACATCCTGATGTTATTACTATTTATACCAACGCTGAATCAACCACACCATAAGAATATTATTAATTTTACGATATGAAGATTTTAGGAATTGATCCGGGAAGTACGCGTGCAGGATACGCAATTATCGAATATACCTCCACGCATATTAAGCCGACCATTATCTCGGCAGGAATATTAAAGACAACACACGCAGACAAAAATAAACTTCTTGCAGAATTATTTTCTTCTTGCACTTCTATTTTAAAAACATATTCTCCCGATATTGCGGGGATAGAAACGCTTCGTTTCGCAAAAAACGTGACTACGGGAATTGAAGTAGCGCAGTCGCGTGGAGTTATTATTTGCACCATTGCACAACGCGCTATTCCGCTATATGAATTCTCTCCTTTAGAAATTAAGCAGGGGATGACGGGGTATGGAAATGCAGATAAACAATCAATAATACGATCCGTGCAACAAACCATAGACGCATCAGCATATACAAAACAACCTGATGACGTATTTGATGCAATTGCGATAGCGTTGGTAACTGGATATTCATATAAAAATTTACAGAAGAGAATTTAAAATTATTTTATATATACGTTTTTATTCTTTTCATATAAAGAGGTGTGGTTGGGTTGACATTAAAAATTTTTCGTCTATATTTTTATCATTATTATCAAATTATAACGGAGTGTGTTTTGTCGCCGCTCCAAAGTATTATAAAAATGACTACAGATATTTTTTTGTCCCCAATGCACCTCAACGTTTTACAAATGATTAATGTTGCGAATGAAGATGATCAAGACGAATCAGAAGAAACCGGTGATGCCTACGAACCAAACGAAGATGAGGATGGGGGAGACGGACTTCTTCATGATATTAATGATGATCAAAAGTTTAAAGACGAAGACGACCTTATTGATATAGACTTAACCGAAGAAGAAGATAAAGAATTTACAGAGGAAGAAGTAGACAACAATGAAGATGATTATGGAGATGGGAGAGAAAGATAATTAGTTTACCTCACAAAAACCGCTAGTAGTACTGGCGGTTTTTGTTATATACTTTATATACTTAATCATATGAGTACCCCATCATCTCGCCACATATGGCGCTATATCGGAATTATTGCGCTTATCATCGCGGTCGGTTTAGTTATTGAGATAATTCTTGTTATTAAAGATCTTCCACATCCCGAGAAGCTTAATACTTTTCAACCCGCACAATCAACAAAAGTATACGACCGTACTGGGACGGTTCTTTTGTATGAGATACACGGCGACCAAAGTCGTACTATTGTTGATATTAATAAGATCCCCGCTTATATAAAACAAGCAACTATCGCGGCAGAAGATCAAACATTTTATGAACACTCTGCTCTTGACTGGAAGGGTATGCTTCGTGCTGTGTTTGTGGACATAACCACGGGAGATTTTAGCCAAGGTGGTTCCACCATTACCCAACAATTAGTAAAAAACGTATTCCTTACTAATGAAAAAACTATCCAAAGAAAAATCAAAGAGGCTATTTTAGCCTATTGGTTAGAGAAACAATATAGCAAGGATGATATTCTATCTTTTTACTTAAACCAAATACCCTATGGATCTAATAGTTATGGTATTGAATCTGCGAGTATGCGTTATTTTGGAGTGAGCGCATCATCGCTCTCAGTTGCTCAAGCTGCAACTCTTGCCGCAATACCAAAATCACCACCTTATTATTCTCCCTGGGGAACCCATCTTGCTGAACTCAATCAGCGCAAAGAATATATTCTGGGAGAAATGCATTCTCTGAAATATATCACTGACCAACAGTTCTCTGATGCCAAGAAAGAAAAATTAACTTTTCTTCCTCAAAACATCGGTGTTATAAAAGCACCCCACTTTTCTCTTATGGTAAAAGATCAGCTCTCACAATTATATGGAGATGAACAGGTTGAAAAAGGGGGATTAAAAGTTATCACCACGCTTGATTGGAAACTTCAACAGATTGCTGAACAAGCGGTACAAGATGGAGTAAAACGAAATACTGAATTATATGCGGGGACCAATGGATCTTTCGTTGCTCAAGATGCAAAAACCGGACAAATTCTTGCCCTCGTTGGATCTGCAAATTATTTTGATAAAACCATAGATGGAAATTTTAACGTCGCCGCGCAAGGACTTCGTCAACCCGGATCAACTTTTAAACCATTTGTATATCTCTCAGCGTTTGAGAAAGGATATTCTCCAGAGACAGTAGTATTTGACGTTCCTACTAACTTTAATACCAATGGAGATCCACACTATGATTACATTCCAGAAAACTACGATGGAACGTACCGTGGGCCTATTTCTTTGAAAGAAGCCCTCGCCCAATCTATTAACGTTCCCGCAGTAAAGACGCTTTATTTAGTTGGGCTACCTACCGCACTAAACACCGCTCACACACTAGGCATAACCACCTTACAAGATCCTTCTCGTTATGGACTCTCATTGGTATTAGGAGGTGGTGAAGTAAAACTTATTGATATGGTGGAAGCATATTCAGTCTTTGCTCAGGATGGAATCAAGCACGCACAATCTTTACTACTACGGGTTCAGAATTCAAAAGGGGAGTCATTATATGAATACAAAGATTCCGCAGAACAGGTGGTTGATCCACTCTATCCACGCATGATTAATTCAATCCTCTCGAGCGCTTCTCTACGCGCTGGATTGTTTAGTGCTAGCCTTCCTTTAACAGTTTTCGATCCTTATACCGTTGCAATGAAAACAGGAACTACAAATGATTATCGTGATGCGTGGACTATCGGATATACCCCTTCTTTAGTCGCAGGGGTTTGGGTAGGAAATAGCAATAATAAACCCATGCAACAAAAAGGAGGAAGTATTCTCGCTGCGCTTCCTATTTGGAGCGCATTCATGAAACAGGCCCTTTCTGATTATCAACCCGAGAATTTCCCTCCGTACACTCCATCTCCTATTGATGTTCCTATGGTGAATGGTCAATACGCTCCCACACTAGAAAAGAACGGTATCCCAACAAAACAAATACATAACATTCTCTACTATATTAACAAAGACAACCCCACTACACTTCTTACTTCGCCATCACAAGATCCTCAGTTTTATAATTGGGAACAACCGGTTTTACAATGGGCACAACAAAATATTCCAAACTTTACCACAGAATATAACAAGTAGTCAGTTAATAAGGTAATATCTCTGATAATTAAATAAAACCTCTTATAAGGGGTTTTATTTAAATTACTAGTTACTATTAGTTGCTTTTTATTGAGGTAAGAATGTAGGTGTACGATGTTTCATCAGGAATCCGTATTACACTCGGCTTCTGTTCATTGTTTAAACCTAAGAATATATTCTCTGTTTTTATATTTCGTACTCCATCTAGTATAAATCTCCAATTAAACGATATTTGTATTGGTTGTCCTTTTGCTTTTACCGAGAGCATGTATTCTCCCTCGCCAAATTCGTGACTTGATGATATTAATTTCACATACTTCATGTCTTCATCTAAAATTAATCGCACTTCATATAATCTATTAGAAAGTGAGCTGGTGAGTTTTAGCGCCGAAATAATATCTTCTTTTTTCACCGTCATTTCCACTTCATAAGAAGAGGGGATAACCATTTCATAATCAGGAAATTTCCCATTTATAAGCCGCGATACAATAGTAGTTTGTTCATTAGCAAACATAATCTGATGATCATCAACCGCAATAGTAACCGGCTCTTGTTTTTTTACTGAAAATATTCGTAACACTTCCTGCACGGTCCGTAATGGAACAATAAAAGAAAAATCTTTATCTAAATTTGTTTTTATTTTTTTGTTTGAAATTTCTTGTTTTGCTAATCTAAAACTATCCGTTGCTACAATTCTAAATTGACCCTCTTTAAAATGAAATAATACCCCACTTAATTCCGGACGAAAATCCGATACCTGACACGCAACACTCACCCCCGAAAGAGCATCTAATAATATTTGTGAATCTATAGTAAACACAGAATCTTGCGTAGTGGAAACTTGTGGAATAATCGGAAAGTCATCAGGTGGGGTTGTGGTTACTTTTGCTTTGTAATTATCCGCGGTAATAAGAAACGAAGTACCTTTTAATTCCAGAGTTACTCGTTCAAATGATAAATTTGAAATGATTTGAGAAAATATTGAGTAGGGAACAGTTACAATTCCTTTTTGAATTATCTTCCCGGGAATTTTATGCACCACTCCTATTTCCAAATCAGTTGAGGAAATATAAATACCATCCTCTTTTGCATCAATGAGAATATTTTTTAATATCGGAAGTTGAGTATTCTCTCGTTTGATTCCTCCTAAGGTTGCAAGTGCGTCCTTTAAGTTGTTCCTTAGTATGATAATATTCATATCTTCTATAATAATATAATAATATAATTAGTAGTAGTTATAGTAGGTGAGTGTGTATAAGTGGATAAACTGTTTTTAGCTCTTAAACACACGCTTTTTTCTATCTTTTGTTTCTGGTTTTATGTGTATAACTCTGTGGGTAAATGGGGAAATTATGAGGATTGATTTTTATTAATTATTTCTTTTAATAAGATAATTTTTTGGTTCAATGCCTTATTTGTTGTTATTTCAAGCGCTATTTTCTCGTATGAGTGTATTGCGGTGGTATGATCTCTTTTTCCCATTTTATCCCCAATATCCGGGTAGGACATCCCCAACATATCCCGAAGTAAAAACATAGCAACTTGTCGCGGCCCCACCACTTCTTTGCGACGAGATTTATTAATTAATTCAGTAGCGCTCACATCAAAGAACTGAGATACACATTTGAGTATGTGATTTGGATTGATGTTTGCCATGGTTTGCTGGATGGTGTTGCTAATTACCTCCTCAGCAGTCTTTGCGTCTACTTCTTGTCCACGGACTTCCTTGTAAAATTGCAGTTTATTTATAATCCCCTCTATTTCTCGTATGTTTCTTTGTATCTTTGAAGCAATAACGTTACACACCTCATCGGAAAATGATAAATTTTTCTCTTGCAGCTTATTTTTTATAATTGCCAACTTCATTTCATAGTCCGGATATGTTATGTCTACAATCATTCCTCCTTCAAAGCGTGAGCGGAGACGATCTTCTAGTGTGGGAATGGCTGATGGAGCGCGATCGGATGATATAATAATCTGTTTGTTGTTTTGATAAAGAATGTTAAAGGTGTGGAAAAACTCTTCTTCGCTGCGTTCTTTCCCGCCAATAAATTGAATATCGTCAATAATGAGTACATCTATATTACGATATTTGTTTTTTACATCGTCCATTCGTTTTGATCTAATAGCCCACACCACATCGTTCACAAAACGTTCTGAGGGAACATATTTTACCCGTATACGATTGTGATAATTTTTTATAATCTCGTTTCCAATCGCTTGAATGAGATGCGTTTTTCCTAATCCGGTGCTCCCATATACGAATAAGGGATTATATTTTTTACCAATGTCCTTACTAACCGCGGTAGATGCCGCGAACGCTAATTCGTTTGACGATCCTACCACAAAAGTATTAAAGGTATATTTTGAATGGAGGTTTGTTTCTGGGTCGGCGGCAAATTCAATAAAGCCCACTTGTTGTTCGGGGTGTGATTTTTTCTCTTCTTTTTCTTTTTCAAATATTTTTTTCTCAAGCGCGTCGCCGGTAAGCACAATATATTCAACGCGATGAATGGTGCTATCAAGCGTCTGTAAAATATCAAGGATACTCTTGTTATATTTTGACTGGATCCATTCTTTTGCAAAGTTATTATGGACTCCCACTACTACCGTTCCCGTTTCAGGGTTTCGTTCTACCAAGCGACTGTTCTTAAACCATGTAAGAAAATTTGGTTTTGATATTTGTAATTCTATTTCTCCCAATGTTTTTTCCCACAATGTTTTTAGTTCCATGTTGGCTATATTATATTGAATTTTTTATCCAGATCCAGCGATAAAATATGGTTATGTTTCTAAATCGTTCCCATTGTATCAAACTATGATTTTTTAGATAGTGTGGATAACTCGTATAAAGTGAACAACGTGTGGATAACCTAAAAAGTTTTTCAATATAAAGCATTGCTTTTTTGCTTTTTTCTGATATTCTTTTCCTTATGTCAGTAACGTATCAACCAAAAAAGAAAAAGCGAGCACGAACGCATGGATTTTTGAAGCGCATGCAGAGCCCTACCGGAAGAGCGGTGTTAAGCCGACGACGCGCGAAGGGAAGAAAGAAACTTACCGTTCGCAAATCAAAATAAGAGACTTTATTAGTAGTCGCTATTTATGCTCGCAAAAAAGAATCGCCTCACGGCAGGATTTTTTCGTACTCGGAGACAGCAACTAAAATCGTTTGAATATAGTTCTGTCTCTGTTAGAGTATATAGGGCGGGCTCTTCTGTTTTTCGTTGCGCGGTAGTTGTTCCGGTTCGCGTCGCGAAAACCGCGGTTTTGAGAAATCATATTCGGAGAGTGGTGTATGCCTTAGTACAAGACAATCTAAAAACTCTTCCAGTTTCTGATGTGGTGTTCTTTGTTTCTCATACTGATACCGTGTATGATGACGTGGTGGTTGTTATAAAAAAGATTATATCTGAACTGAATACTTAACACTCAACATTAATACTATTCCTCTATGTCATCGCTATTCCACAATTTTCTGTACCTTCCATTACTCAATCTTTTGTTTTTTATATACAACATAGTTTTTTCTGATTTAGGGATTGCAATAATCGTTTTAACAATTATCATCCGTGTCATATTACTCCCCATTTTTTATAAAGGAGCTAAAG
>JAJYXK010000022.1 GCA_021801825.1 bacterium | reverse complement strand
GTTAATACATTTATAATACTATCCTGATTGGGGAGCCAAGTTGTGGCGAGTTATCTTGCACGAGACGCGTTTATTTAAAAACACCATTTTCAAAATGGTGTTTTTAAATTCTACTTTATCTTTTTTAACTCACAATCATTAGTTTCAACTCCAGTATCAGGATTCCAACATTTGTTAGCAATCTCCACAGAATCAATTTTCTTTGCTACATATCCATAAATCTTACCCCAGTTATAAGATATGGGATCAGGTACGGTATACACTTCATGCTTCAGAATAGTAAATCCCGTTTTTTGTAATAATTCATTAATTCGTTGAATACTGGGTCCTTGGGTAGAGTACCACTCATAGCTTTCTCGTTCTTGTAGTTTTTCTCTAGTGAGTCGTACATCTGTCCAGTCAACATCAATCAATACACCCCCTGGTTTTAGATACAAATGAATAAGCTTAAGTAGATTAACAAAATTATCTTCTTGAAACATGCCTAGTACTCCATTTGCGTATATAGTGTCAAAATGATTAATAAATGTATCTTGTTTCTCTTTGATATTTGCAACAATAAGTGAGATATTCGTGTGATTCTTATCTAATACCTCTTTACTGCGTATAATTTCAGGATGGGTCGATTGTTTCAAAAACGCAATATTATTTTCATTTAGATCAATTCCCACAAACTCTTTTGGAAGATTGGTAAAAAATTGCGCGTCATCATAGAAATTAGGACCACATCCCAAACTCAATACGCTCTCACCTTTGACTTCTTCAAGCCATTTTAATGCCCACAGACTTTCAGGAGTATTTCGTTCGGCAAGATCATCAGTATAGTACTTTTCTACAAAATCTAACGGGGCTTGTTTGTTCATATTGTTTGTTTAATTACTCTTTCCTATAGAGATTACCTTATAAGAAACACCGTGGGAAAAGTCAACTGTTTTAAATTCCAAACCATAAAGATGGTTTCCTGATCCACAATTTATCTTTTCCAATGCTAGCGCTTTTTCGTCTACAAATAACGGAATAGTTAATAAAAACGGACATACAGCGCCAGCATCAACTCCACTTACTATTTTTACTTCTTCTCTATCAGCCACACACATTTCTTCGTTAAAAACTTTCTTTGCCTTTGAAAAATCTATTCTTTCATTTCCTAGTAATAAAACTGCTGCTTTCTGCCCCGTTTTCTTTCCCTTTAGAATAATCGTCTTGCAAATTTCCTCGGGGCGTATATCCCCTTTTGCATAAGCAATTACCTCGTCCACGGTATATGCCACCTGTTCAAGTTGGATAAGTTTGTATGGTATATTTTTCTCTTTTAAAAATTTTTCTATGGGTTCCATAATCAAGGTTTTAGAATTGTCACTTTTTCTAATTATATGAAAATGTGTCACTTTTGTCACTTTTTTATTAGCACGAGACGCGTCGTCAGAATGTATTTTTGACGCTTGAACGAGTATTATGGGGACTAACGATCATGAATCCCAACCCGACTCGGGGAGCAGATTAACTTGGTAAAAGCAACCTATCCACGTCTGGATTGGTCGCTTTTTATTTTTGCTATTTATAAAAAATAGATAAATATTAAAACCCAACAAATCCCAACTTACCAAACAGCTTTTGAGAAGGCGGGACTATATCATATTGAGGAAGCTCGTCCTTAGGAATCCATTGCAACTTCTCAATCCCCTCTGGTTTTTTTAATTCACCACTAAGATACAGACAATCAAAATCCGTATAGATAAATCGCTTAACGATACCATCATGGTCCATTTTTATCTCCTCGTCTTGACCTCTATTTACTACTGAATGAACAGTAATGCCAAAAGTTTCTTTTAAATAATTTATAATCGTATCTTCATCTTTCCTTTCGGGATTTCGATCACAACCAAGAGAATACCATGTTTCTTTATACGGAGGCGTCCCCTCTGGTTTCTTTCTCATTAAAATAGCCCCCTCTTTTTCAACGACGGCGATTAATAACTCCCTAGTCCCCTGATGGTTACCAACATTATTCATAGTGTTTTGGGATTAAATTTATGTTTTTGAAATAATAATCATCTGAGCAAAATTTTCTTTATCAAGGGGTACAAAGCTTATATTTTTCTTATCAACCCAAAAGAAATATTTATATATTAACTCTTTAGTAAATCTCTGACTCCAAAACCCTTCTTGGGTGGCAGTAAATGAATCCTTCTTTGAGGTAATCACCTCCATACCACATTTTTTATAAAATCTCTCCTGCCTCACTCTGTTCTTATCTGTGTCCACATAGACAGATCCGAGTATAAGATTGCCGTTCTCTGCTAGTAAATTATATGCAGATTTAAAAACATGTATAAATTTTTTGTTAGGATTAAGACAACTTTTGGCGTATGGCAAAATAATCCCCAACTTTGTTGTTTTTAATTTTATTTCTATTGGCTTAAAATTTCCTGCTGTAAAATAGGTCGTCCATATTAAATCATATTTCTTCTTCAAAATACTGGTTTCATTTGCGCCACTGAGTTTTACTGCATCAAAATAGATGAATTTCATCTTTTTATCTACTAATGTCTCTTTTAATTTTTCTACTGCTTTCTTATTGTTGTCAATTCCAACATACGCAGCAACCTTTCTTCTCCATTCTTTAGTTTTACGCAACATACGAGGCACTCTTCCATCACCAACACCAATATCCAATACGCGCATAGGTTTCCTTTTTTGGATATATACACGGTTAATAATCTTTTGTATTTCTAAAAATTCAGCTTTTTGTGCCTGTTGCATATAAGGCATCATAAATTGCGGATTGAGCGTAAGCTCAACTTTTTTGTTTTTATACATTACAAAGTTTGCCATAGTACTTAGATTAAGCCACGACCAGAATTAATAACGACGATTTTTTTATCTTTTCTGTTTTTTATTTTATTCAATGCTAAAAAAACAATCGCACTTGATGGTTCACATTCTATATATTTTTTACAGTAATTAAAGTTTTTCGCAATTTTCTCTTCTGAGACACGAAATATCTCCCCCTTTCCTTCTTTAACTATGGATGCGGTCTTACTAATATATGGTGTAAAACGAGTACATAACTTATCAGCAAGTGAGGGATTTTTATAGGGGCCCACTCCTATGAGAGAGATCCTCATCTTTTCTTTTTTTAGACCGTTATATAATCCGACAAAAGCCTCCCCTCCTCCCAAAGGACATATTAGAAAGTCCGGCTTCTCTTTCTTAATTTCCTTAATGATTGAAATGTAGGCATCATGATAGCCATTTGAGACATCGCGTATAACCTCCTTTCTATCATTTCGTGCTAACTCAATAATATCTTTTGATGTCAACTCTCTCTTATTTAAATCTACTGCTATCACCTTGTCACAAACATCTTCGAGTTTTTTAAGAGTCGGCTTTGATAAATGTTTATCTACAACACAAACTATTTTAATTCCTGTCCCCTTGGCAAATTGCGCCAGAGAAAATCCAGCATTTCCTGATGTTATTAATACAAGTTTATTCACACCATCTTTGACCGCTTTTTTAATAATAACCTCGGATCGCCTATCTTTGAATGTCCCTGTGGGATTTTCTGATTCATCTTTAATTAAGAGATTTTCACAACCAAAATATTGACTCAATTCTTGAATTCTAAATAATCTCGTATTACCCACCAAAAGTTTGGTATTCATAGCAATACTACACTAATTTAGAGATATTATACCAAAAAAGACACACATTATAAAACATTAAAAATGTCACTTTTTTATCAGCACGAGATGCATGTACTTTTGACGCTTGAACGGGTATTATGGGAACTAACAATCATGAATCCCAGCCCGACTCGTGGAGCAGGAAAACAGAGACACCCTTATGGTGTTTTATTTTTTAATTTGTTTTATACTTGGAACATGCAAGAAAAACGAAAAGTATCTGTCTTCACCCCCTATCGAATTATTAATGATTCGGTGTATTTGTTTATGCAAAAAAGAGCAAAAGATAATCCCCGTGGTGGCAATATGTTTGGATTCTTTGGCGGAGGGATTGAAGAGTCAGAAACTCCAGAAGAAGCGCTTACAAGAGAAGCTAAAGAGGAATTAGGAATTATTCCCAAAAACTTTTCTCTATTTAAGAAATACGATCTTGAAGCAACCACCCACTTCTCCCCCGCAGAACTTTATGTTTTCACCATGCCCGTAGACAAGA
>JAJYXK010000006.1 GCA_021801825.1 bacterium | reverse complement strand
TTATTTGAAAGTGGTTTTAAGTTCATAATAAATATGTATTACGTAGTATGTATTAAGCCCCAATTAGGAGCCCGATATTACATCGGAATATTGTGTATTATAAGCCGAAAAACACAGAAATCAAGAATAAAAAAGCGCGGTTCAGTTAAAGAGATCCGCGCATTAAACCCTCGGTCGTCATGAGGTCATCATGAGTTGCCATATAAAAAGCGTATATGGCGAAAACGATTACCAGAAGAACTAATATCCCTTTTAATAGTCGGTGTCTTCTGATAAATGCTTTCGTGTTATCTGTCACTTTTTGAGGCAAAATGCCCCATGCCATAGGAAGAACAACTACAGAAACAAGAGAAATATTTTCAAACGTGAACATTTGTCACTCCATTGTTTTTGTAATTGCATTATATCACTATTATCTATATTTGTCAATCTTCGTCTTTTTCTTCTGTTTGGGGCTTATTTATCTGCATTATTTCAGCATCTATCCCCTTTTCGGTGATTCTTCTAATGTCTTTATCAATTTTTCCAAATTCCTTATATGACGCATTATATGCATTCACTGTGGTACTTAAATGTCCACCCATTTTTTGCATAAATGACTCATAGCTCTTGAGATGTTTTCCTAAATCTTCTACATTCTTACGAATTTCTTTTGCTGACTCTTCTATCTGGAGCGCCTTAAGACCTTGTAATACTGTTTGCAAATATGCCAAGAATGAAGTTGGGGAAACAATAATAACATGTCGTTCTTTAAAGGCATACTCTATAAGATCGCGAGTGTTCACTTTAACCGCCCCTACTTGTGCAACAAGTAAATCATAATAAATAGCTTCATGCGGAATAAACATAAACGCAAAATCCATTGTGTCTTCAGATGGTTTTACATACTTTGCGGTTTCATCAATGCGATTTTTTAAATCCAAACGAAATGCTTTTTCTAAACGCTCTCGTTCCGTGGGGTCTTGCGCCTCTATTAATCTATTGTAATTTTCAAGAGAAAATTTTGAATCAATAGGAATAATTTTATCTTTTACAAAAACCACCGCATCAACAATGGTTCCATCTTTAAAAGGATATTGCATTTGATAACTTCCGGGTGGTAATACATTCTTCAGAAGCGTTTCTAAATAATATTCTCCTAAGATCCCCCGTTGTTTTGGGTTTTTGAGAATATCTTGTAATTTATTCAGTTGATCAGTAAATCCAATTACCTGTTTGTTGGTTTCCTCAAGTCTGGTGAGTTTTTCAGTGACATCGGTAATTATTCTCATGCTTTGCTCTGATTGATGGCGAACTGCGTCGTGTGATTGTCCCAATTTTGCATCCACCATTTTAGTGATTTCAGAAATTTGATTCTGGATAAGCAGAAGTCCATTTGTATCTTCCTGTTTCGTTTCTTTTGAAAAAACCCTCTTTATAATGAAAAAGAACACTCCAAAAAGCACAATTTCTACCACAATAAGTATTAAAATATTATCCATAAATATGATACAATGTCCCTATTCTATCATATGCCAACAAAAACAAAAAATAGAGCCAATCTCGCAGCTCATAAGACGATATTTATTACTGGAGCCGCAACGGGTATTGGACTTGCAACGGCAAAACTTCTTCTTTCTGAGGGATATAACGTTGTTATATTTTCTCTTACCAAGCCTGATGTTAAGGATCTTGAGATATTGGACGTGCTACCTAACGCGCTGATATTACAAGGAGATATCACGAACGAAAAACAAGTGAAAACTGCACTACAAAGAACCATAAAAAAATTTGGATCGCTAGATGTTTTGATTAATAACGCTGGAATCTCACAGAAAAAATTATTTATAGATTCAACTTCTCAAGAATGGGATGCTCTTATTTCTGTAAATATCAAAGGCACTCTTATTGTTACTCACGAGGCATTGCGTTATCTAAAAAAAGGAGGGCTTGTTATAAATATTGCCTCGGGATCAGCTCTACATGCCGTTTCTCACTTATCTATATATTCGCTCACCAAGGCGGGAATTCTTAATTTCACTCAATCACTTGATACTGAGATAAAAAAAGATGGCATTCGCGCCGTTGCCATTACTCCTGGCTCCACTCAAACTGCGTTGTTTGAGAAAGCATCTCCAGGAAAAAATCCATTATATAAACCAGAAGATATCGCCGTTGTTATTGCGGACACTATTTCTGGAAAGCAAAAACCAAACATGCATAGAATTGTCAATCCGTTTAAACATTTGTACAGATAACTGAACACTGAATACTAAACATGGGACGCGACATTCTCAAGAATGTTGGAATATTATTGAAAATATTTACTTAGATACCTATTTTGACAACTTTCTTTTTTGAGGTTATTCCACGCACTATATGGATTTCTGATCTTAATATTTTAAGGCATTTAGCTAGTTGCTTTATAACATCTTCATTTGCTTTCCCTTCTGTTGCGGGTTTTTTAGTATATATCACAAATTCAGTGTCGGAAATTTTTTCCACCCCCTCTTTTCTTTTATTGGGTTTGACGTGAATAGTGATAAACATAAAAAGTATTACGGAGCATGTATTAAGTGTTAATAAAACGACCGTGTTATAGATATTTCCCCGTAGCCGTTCCTTTTTTCTTTGCGTCTGTGATAGTTCCCTCAAACACAATTTTTCCTCCCCCATCACCCCCCTTCGGCCCCATTTCAATCATCCAATCCGCTTCATGCAAGACATCTAAGTTATGTTCAATAATAGCAACCGTATTTCCTTTCTGTACTAGAGAACGCAACAAGAATAATAATTTTCTCGTGTCATCAAAATGCAATCCCACCGTCGGTTCGTCTAAAATATACAATGTGCGCCCTGTAAATCTTTTAGAGAGCTCTTCGGCTAATTTAATGCGTTGCGCCTCTCCTCCCGAAAGTGTCGTTGCCGCCTGTCCTAGTTTCATATAACCCAATCCAATTTCATCAAGAAGTTGTAATTTATCAGCTATCTGCGAAAAAGAGGAGAAAAAGACCCCCGCTTCAGAAACTGACATAGCTAAAACGTCAGAAATGCTTTTCCCTTGGTATTTTACCTCTAATACCTCGGGAGAAAATCTAGTTCCCTTGCAGGTATCGCATTCTACGTACATATCAGGTAGAAAATACATTTCTACTTTTTTATATCCTTCTCCCTTACACACTTCGCATCTGCCAGGTTTTATATTAAAACTAAAATATGAAGGCGTATACCCTCGTACTTGCGATTCTTGCAGACGGGAGAATAAGGTACGTATAGGAGTAAATATGCCTGTATAGGTAGCTGGATTTGATCGCGGAGTTTTACCGATGGGGCTTTGATCTATAATGATCACTTTATCAATATGCTCCTGTCCTTCCAATTTTTTATATTCACCAGGAACTACGTTCATTTTTAATACTTCTTTTTGTAACGCTTTTGCAAAAACTTCTAACATAAGAGTACTTTTCCCTGATCCAGAGATTCCCGCGATCGCTACAAATGAGCGTATAGGAATATGCAAATCAACTTTTTTCAAATTGAATTGAGATGCTCCCCACAATGATATACGTGAACGTTCTTGGTTTATGATTTGTTTTTGCATTCCTGAAAAAACTTTTTTCTTTCCTGAAAAATATTGACCCGTAAGTGTTGTTGATTTTTTGAGTTGCGTGGGTGTTCCTTCAAAAACTAATTTTCCGCCGTTTATTCCCGCCAAAGGACCTATCTCAATAACCCAATCAGCTGCTGCGATTACTCTGTCATCATGCTCAACTACCACTACGGTGTTTCCTAAATCACGTAAATATTTAAGTGTTTTTATAAGCCGATCGGTGTCTTGAGGGTGTAGTCCAATAGTCGGCTCATCCAAGACATAGATAACACCCGAAAGTCCGCTTCCTAATTGTGTTGCTAAGCGAATACGTTGATTCTCTCCCACCGAAAGCGTAGTAGCGCTTCTACCAACGGTAATATAATCTAGACCCACATCAATCAAAAACTGTGTTTTATCTATAATCTCTTTTATGATTGGTTCGGCAATAGATTTTTGAGTATGAGCAAGATGCATAGGAACCTTTTTTAAAAATTCTAATAAGTCTTCTGCTGAAAGAGATGAAAGTTCCCAAATATTTTTATTTGAAAAAAGAACCGCTAATACTTCTTTCTTTAATCGCGCACCATTACAAATGGGGCAAGTTTTCTCTACCATGTATTTTGAGAGCTCGTGTCGTATAAATTCGGAATCTGTTTCGTAATATAAACGTTCTAATCGAGGAATCACTCCTTCAAAATATGTTTCTCCCTCCCAATCATTGTTTTCTAATTTTATTTTATTCTCAGTATCTCCATATAAAATAATATTTTGTATGTTTTTGGGGATATTTTTAAAAGCTGTTCTTGGAGATATATTATGTTGCTGTAATATGGTTTCAGTGACAAATCTTTGCCAATTAACTCCCAGTGAACGTTTTCCGATTTGGCTTAGTGAATACCATGGAATAATAGCGCCTGCCTCCAGCGAGATTTCAGGAGCAATCAAAAGCTCTAAATCAATCTCCAATTTAGTTCCTAATCCTTGGCAACTTTCGCATGCTCCATAGGGGCTATTAAATGAAAATAATCGCGGTTCTATCTCTGGCATAGAAAATCCACATTGAGGACATGCATATCGCTCTGAAAAACGAATTTGTTTCCCCTCTTTCTTTTTTCCGTCCACGGATCTGGTAAGAGCCAGTAACACGCCGTTTCCTAGATGCAGCGCTTTTCTTACTTTTTCTATAACCTCAACCTCTTCTTCCTTTGCTAAGTTTTCTAGTTTCTTCTTTTTCTTTTTTAAAGCATCTTTCTCCGATTTTGAAATATTTTTTTGTATATCTATCTTAAATCCCGTCATAACATTACCCACAATGACTTCGATGCTGTGCGCTTTATTTTTATCTAATGTCTTTTGTAGAGCTTCATCAATCGGGTATATATATCCATCTATACGAATTCGCGGGTATCCTGATCTCTGTATCTCTTCTAACACCGCTTTATGCTCACCCTTTTTCCCCTGAATAATTGGCGCAAGTAAAACAACTTCATCATCTTTGGAGAGTTGTATAATTTGTTGCGCGATGTGTTGTGGCGTTTGTGCGGTAATGGGAATATGGCAATCTGGACAGTGGGGAGTTCCGGCGCGAGCATACAACAATCTAAAATGATCATAAATTTCCGTTATGGTTCCTACGGTTGAGCGAGGATTTGAAGAAACACTTTTCTGGTTAATGGCGAGCGTTGGTGACAATCCCACAATTTTATGAACATCGGGCTTCTTAAAACCGCCCAAAAATTGACGCACGTATGACGAGAGTCCTTCAAGATAGCGACGCTGCCCTTCTTCATACAAGGTATCAAACGCTAATGATGACTTTCCAGATCCTGACACCCCACACACAACTACCAATTTGTTTTTTGGTATTTTAACAGAGACGTTTTTGAGATTGTGAACTTTTGCCCCCTCAATCTCTATATATTCATTTTGTGGTTGTTTTTTCTGCATTAACCGTTGATTATACCCGATTTTACATATATTACAATGACTATGGTCTAGATTATGTATGTGTTAACTTAATATTGACTTATTATTTCTTTCTCTCCTTGTGAAAGGATGTTCCAAATAATATGCCCGGCGGAGGGATCTCGTTATCTCTTGGAAAATATAATGTTTTTGTCGGGTGTGAGTGTTCATTAAGAGATGAAAAGCCGCTGTATTCCGCTGGAATTACAGTAAATTTTAAAGCTCCCTCCTTTTATCATCGCAGGACATAAATCCCCAATACACCGGGGATTTATTTATTATAAAAATATAGATATAGTTTATTATATGGCATCTAAACAAATACAAGAACAAATAAAAAAACTCCCTACTCATGCGGGGGTGTATTTGTTTATGGATAAGAATGAAGAGATTTTATATATCGGGAAAGCTATTAATATCAAAAAACGAATACAATCTCATTTTTCATCTGAGAAATCATCACAAAGACCCATTTCTGCAAAGTTATACCCGCAAGTGAAACGGATTGATTGTATAGAGACAAGAGATGAGAAAGAAGCCCTGCTTTTGGAACAAAAACTGGTTAAATTATATCAACCAAAATACAACATTGAACTCAAAGATGATAAATCGTATGCTCGTGTTGCTATTACCCAAGAAGCGTTTCCCCGTGTTTTTATTACGCGGCAAACGAAAAATGTAAATGCTGAATTTATTGGTCCTTTTGTTGAATCAAAAGAATTGAAATTGTTTTTAGCAAAGATTCGTCTCTTACTCCCCTATCGTACGTGTAAAAATAAATTTGAAAAACCATGTTTGGATTATCATCTTGGCCTGTGCCCCGCGCATGGAAAAATATCTGAAAAATATCCTTTATTGTTACAGGGGGCTCGTGCGCTCATAAAACTTTATAATGGAGAAAGTCCACTTTTAGAGTGTTACGATGTTTCTCACACACATGGAAGCAATACCTCGGCATCTATGATAACATTTAAAGGAACACGCGCCTATAAAGCTGGATATCGTTTATTTAACATACGGAGTAAAACAAATGGAGATGATCCGCGAGCACTCAAAGAGACTCTTGAGCGCCGCCTTACGCATCCTGAGTGGCAATTCCCCGATTTGATCTTGATAGATGGTGGGCGGTCACAACTTTCTCAATTAAAACACACTCCTCTTCCCATTATTGGTGTTGCTAAGTATAATCGAGAATCAGGTCGTGCGACGTTATATTCACCATATACCAATCAAGCTATTGAACTTTCTTCTCTACCCGATAGTATAATCCAAACGTTTTTACGTATGAGGGACGAAGCTCATAGATTTGCGATTAAGCAACAAAGAAAGAGGCAAAACAAGATTTAATTCAACTATGTCATTTAATATATCAGGAAAATTACAACCAGCCGGAGACCAACCGAAAGCGATTAAAGAATTGACCGCTGGTTTTAAAAAGAAAAATAGATTTCAAACCCTACTCGGAGTCACGGGAAGCGGAAAAACGCTTACTATGGCTCATGTAATTCAGAATATAGGGAGACCAACACTAATTATCTCTCACAACAAAACACTTGCTGCACAATTGTACGAAGAATTTAAAGCATTCTTTCCCCATGACCATGTACACTATTTTGTATCATATTATGATTATTATCAGCCAGAAGCATATTTACCTAATTCAGATACCTATATAGAAAAGACTGCCCAGATTAACGAAGAAATAGAACAATTGCGTCACGCGGCCGTACAATCAGTATTACAACACTCAAATACCATCGTCATTGCTTCGGTCTCATGTATTTATAACCTAGGATCTCCACAGACGTTTAAAGGGATTAGTTTAATCATTGAGAAAGGACAGGAGACCACCTCCCGCGAATTTTTAAAACAGCTTCTCACTTTGCAATACGAACGAAATGAATTGGAATTTAAACCGGGACTATTTCGTAAACGAGATACCTATATAGATGTATGGCCTTCAGGATCTGAAAATTTTCTACGCGTAGAAATACAAGGAGGGGTCATTTCTGCTCTCACCTTACAGGATCCTTACACCGCAGAAAAAAAGAGTCTCTCTTCATTTCACATATTTCCTGCAAAGTTTTGGATATCAGAAGAAAAGATGCGTGCTATCGCCATTGCAAATATCCAAAATGATCTTGCAAAACAAATTATCGCCTTACAGAAAAAAAATTTGCCACTTGAAGCCGAGCGTCTTAAGCGTCGCACTCAGTATGATATCGCGCTTATTAAAGAATTGGGTTGGTGCAAAGGTATAGAAAACTACACCCGTTATTTTGAAGGACGCGATGCCGACACTCCCCCATTTACTCTTATGGATTATTTTCCCCGCCTCGCGTCGACAAGCTCCGCGAGTCGAGGTGGGCAAGATGGATATCTGCTTATGATAGATGAATCTCATATGAGTGTGCCACAAATTCGCGGAATGTATGAGGGAGATCGTTCTCGCAAAAAAACTTTAATTGAACATGGATTTAGATTACCATCGGCGCTAGACAATCGCCCGTTACAATTTCATGAGTTTGAAAATAAATTTTCACAATGTTTATTTGTATCAGCAACACCAGGAGAGTATGAACTCAAAAATTCTGCTCACATCGCTGAACAAATCGTGCGCCCTACTTATTTAGTAGACCCCGTGATTGAAATACGAAAGACTGAAGGACAGATTCCTGATCTTATAAAAGAAATCCAGGCGCGTGTTTCTAAAAAGGAAAGGGTGTTAGTTACGGTGCTCACAAAACGTTCTTCCGAAACGCTTGCAAAATATCTTAAGGATAAAAAAATTAAAGCGTGCTTCTTACACTCAGAGATTGATACTTTAGAGCGCCCTAAAATTCTTATGGATCTACGCAAGGGCGTATATGATGTACTTGTAGGAATCAATTTGCTTCGCGAAGGATTAGATCTCCCCGAAGTATCATTGGTTGCCATTTTAGATGCTGACAAAGAAGGTTTTCTGCGCGATACCACTTCCTTTGTTCAAATTTCAGGACGTGCGGCGCGCAATATCAATAGTTTGGTGATTATGTATGCTGACACCTATACCAAATCCATGAAAAAGGCTATCTCTGAGATGGCGCGCCGGCGTAGAATTCAAGAAGAATATAATAGAAAACACAATACTGTTCCGGCACAAATCGTTAAAGAAATCACGTATACCCTGCGAGATGATTTAGAAAAGGTTGAAAAAGAAGAGCCAAAACGCGAAGCAGCGCGAGAATATGTTAAAGAATTAGAACGAAGGCTTGATCTTGCTCAACGAAATCTTCAGTTTGAGAAAGCAGCGATGCTTAAGGCACGAATTGAATCAATTCGCACTTCAACCAAAAGCAAACAAGGAGAAAAGAAAAAGAAAAATTAAAGAATACATCTCATCTTTACCCTTTCACGCTTATCCTATATTCTATTACTCTATGATTAATTTTAAAATTACTAAGAAATCAAAAAAATCTAACGCTCGTATTGGAGTCCTTTCTACTCCCCATGGTTCTATTGAAACACCCTCATATGTAAATGTTGCCACTCAGGCGGTTGTTAAAACATTCACCAGTGAAGACATTAAAGACTCTGGCGGACAGATACTTATCGCGAATACATACCATTTACATATTCGTCCCGGAGAAGATGCGATTAAAAAACACGGAGGTATTCATCAATTCATGAATTGGAATGGTCCTATTATGACCGATTCTGGTGGTTTTCAGGTTTTTAGTTTAGGATTTGGAAAAGATTATGGTACTGGAAAAATTCTTAAACAAAAATCTAGCGAAAAGATTGTTTCTGGATCACAACCAAAAGCGGTCAAAATAACCGAACAGGGTGTTGAATTTCGTTCATATATAGATGGAAAAAAATTGTTTTTGGGTCCCGCAGAATCAATAAAAATTCAAGAAAAAATAGGCGCAGACATTATTTTTGCGTTTGATGAATGCACCTCCCCTCTCGCCGATCATGAATATAATGCGCGCGCATTAGAACGAACCCAGCGATGGCTGCAAACGTGTATCAAAGTCAAAAAATCAGATCAGGCTCTTTATGGTATTGTGCAGGGGGGTAAATTTAAAGATTTACGCATTGCGAGCGCGCGATACACCACAGCACAAGCCGTTGATGGTTTTGGTATTGGTGGAGAATTCGGTGACAGTACTACTACCATGAAATCAATGTTACATACCGTTCTCAAAGAACTCCCTGAACAAAAACCTCGACATTTACTCGGAATTGGACACGTAAAAGATGTTGAAACAGTTATTAAAGAAGGAGTGGATACATTTGATTGTATTACCCCAACACATTATGCGCGACATGGATACGCGTTCGTAATTTATAAATCTAAATGGACAAAACTTAATCTAAATAATAAAAAGTACTTATTAAGTAAAGAACCTATTGATAAAAATTGTGACTGTTTTACCTGTAAAAATTATACCCGTGGCTATATTCATCACCTACTGCGCGCATATGAAATTACTCCATTGCGCCTGCTTTCTATCCATAACGTATATGCGTTCAATAAGTACGTAGAGAATTTGAGGGGTGCAATAAAAAAAGGAGCTCTTTAGACTCCTTTCTCACAAAAGTAGGATAGGAAAACGTTGAGACTTTAGAATTTCTGGGCTTCTTTATTTAATTCCTCCAAAACAGCATTCGCACAATTCTGCATGAATTGTGGCCGTACGCCCATTAGATCTAGGACGCCATTTGGATCTCCCAGAAGATTCAAGAAAATACTTAACGTTTTCTTCCTTTTTTCTGAGCGCTCCCTTTCTGCTATTTCAATCTCAAGATCGTCCAATGTTATCTTCCTTATTTTAGTTAGAAATAACCGTTTTTAGAATAACATTTAATAATTAATTAGTCAAATGAAATCCTATTACCCCCACAAATTCTCCTTTTGTATGCTCCCTTTTCTCCCCTAACCACGTGTTGATTTCCTTTGGTGTTCCATATACCGATGATTCAAATTTTTTGGTAAGCTCTTTCGCCAAAAATACTCGTACATTAGGCACTACAGCTTCTAAAATCTTCATTGATTTTTGAATACGAAATGGCGATTCAAAAAACACCACCGCCTGTTCCCTATTTTTATATCCCTCAAATAACTTCTTTAATTTCCCTTCGGTACGAGGCAAAAATCCTACAAATGCAAAATCATATATCGGCATACCAGATAACGCGATCGCACTGGTAACCGCCGAGGGCCCTGGAATCACCTGTACTTCTATGTGCAATTCTCGTGCTACTTGCACCGCATGAAACCCTGGATCGCTAACTCCCGGCATACCCGCAGAAGTTATAAGAGCTACTGTCCCTCTCTGCAATGCTTCGCGAATTTTGGGAATCACTTGTTTTGCGTTTGCATCGTTATACTTAATAATTGGTTTTTTAGGGATTTCAAAAATATCCAATAGTCGCAGCGAATCCTGTGGGCTTTCCATAAGAATGGTGTTCGCTTCCTTTAATGATGCAATAGCCCGCGGAGACATATCGTGTAAGTTTCCAATAGGAGTTCCAATAATATAAAGCATGTATTCAGTATATAATATTATGTACTAAGTATGAAGATATAATTAAAAAACGGGGCTTAACCCGTTTTTTAATAGAAGTTATTTAGTTGCGTTATCAAAAGGATTTTCAAGTTTATCCTTCATTTTTTGTTGATATGCCTCCTTAGTAATCATTGACCCTGATTCAGTATCAAGAACCAATTCTTCCACATGAGGAATCTTATTTTCCGTAGATTCTTCCACTGAAGCATCTAAAGTTACCCCTTCTAAATCCTTTTCTTCTGACCCTAAATCCTTCTCTACTGGCATTTGCTCTATGTTCATATTCTTTTATTTTTATTATTTATTACACACCATGTATTGACAAAACATGATTTCTTGTGTATTATAGCACTATTGATAAAAAAGTCAATGTTCGCACATAAAAAATTTAATAAATTAGTGAGGAGGTAGTGTGGTTACCGTATTCATAGACCCTGACAAGGGTACATTAATAGTTGATATCAGCGACACCATAACACCCGAAGATTCAAAAATGTTTCTAAATCATCCCCTCTTACACGCTCCCAAACATCCCCCAGAACTTTACATTCTCATAAAATCTACTGGTGGAGATATGGCAGCATGTCTTAGTATTTATAAGGATTTAGAAAGAATGACTGCTTCTGGAACCAGAACCGTTGGAATTACCGGGACAGAAGCTAGCTCTGGAGCTCTTCTTATATTACTAGGGTGTGAGAAAAGAATGGCGTCGGTAGATACAAAATTCCGAATTCATGCGGTAAATATCACGAGAAATATCCGCCGCTTAAATAATGAATTTGAGAGCACATTTGTGAAATATCTAAAAAAGAATAAAAAAGATATTCCCAATATGCATGAACTTGAGCTAACCACTCTTGCAAAAGAAATATTGCGATCGATGGATTCAAATCCTGTTGAAATGCAGGAGGAACTAGAAAGTATTTTAAGAAAAAAAACAATTCTTCCTCCTGAAAAAATTAAACACATTATGGAACAAAAGGGTTTTGTGACTATATTGTCTGAGGAAGCCCTTGATTATCAAATTATCCACAACATTTACTAAAAGAAGTTCTTTACGAAAAATGGCACCAGTGAGGTGCCGTTTTCTATTCTACAAGACTACGGATTATATCTAGATTTTTTTTATCTGGCCCACCACCATCAAACCCCGGAACCTCAAGTAGCAACGGAATATTTTTTAATTTCGGATGATTTATAAAATTTTGTATACCTTTTTTGCCAATATATCCTTCCCCAATATTTTCATGTCGATCCTTCTTTGCTCCCGCAGGAACCTTACTATCATTTACATGAAATGCCGTTAACACTTGTATTCCTATAGCATTATCAAACGCTTTTACAAAATTATCTATATCCTTCACTTCAAAAGAAGAAAGCATGCCCGAAGCAAACACATGCGCAGTATCAATACATATATTAAATCGTTTTTGAGAAACCCCATGATATATTTCTGCTAATTCTTCAAGCGTGTCTCCTACTAAATTTCCTGCTCCCGCATTATTTTCCATTATAAGAGTGCTTCCGGAAACCCTTTGTAAGATATCTTTTATTGCGTTAACTACAATCACGCGAGATTCTTTAATATCCATATCACCCCGGGAGCCTACGTGAAAGATAACTCCACGCGCCTCTAATAATTCTGCTATTTCAAGGTGTCTTAATAGTAATTGATGGGATAAGAGTCTAAGCGTCTCTTTGGGACTTGTAAGATTAATAAGATATGGAGCATGCAAAAATATATCAGATATCCCCGCTTCTTTACAAAGACGTATAAATTCTTGTGCATCTTTTTCGTGAGGAAGTGGTGCTTTCCATCGTACTGGAGATGCTCCAAACATTTGAATCGCATCTACTTCAAGAGTTTTAGCTCTGGTAATGATGGACGCGAGTCCCCCACTTGCTGAGATGTGACATCCAATACTTCTCATATATATTTAATTTTTATCAGAATCACCCATGAGTGCTTGTAGATCGTTTTTGTACCTTCCTGCAACATTCATGGCCGCTGTCATTTGATTAGCCCCTTTCTTTATTTCTTCTTGAATATCAATGGCTATTTTTTTGAATAATTCAGGGTTTTTTTCAAACGCCGAGATTATTTTCTCCCGTTGATCTTCAGGAATGTTTTTTAATTGGGATTCCAGCATTTTTTTAGCAATAAAAGAAGTAAACATGATTTTAGTATATTATGTAATTTAATTAGATTTCAATTTTTCTGTAAATACAATGGTTTTATCTACAAGAGCATAGATTTTTGAAATTACTTTTTCATCAACACATTCATTCTGATCATTAAACACTTTTTCTGCGGGTCCAATAAATACCTCTGGTTGAGGAAGTATATAAACATTCAACGCCTCCAAAATATCCCTCAGATGACGTTGCGCTCGCAAGGTACCATATATTCCCGTAGACACCCCGGTTATCATAGCAACTTTGTTATCAAGAGAATTTTTTTCTCCAGCAGAAAGCCAGTCTATAGCATTTTTAAGTACTCCAGAAATTGAGTGATTATATTCAGGAGAAACAAAAACTACCATATCAGATTCTTCAACGGATTTTTTTAAATTATATATCTCTTGTGAGAATTGTTCTAAACGTATATCGGAATTATATAGTGGAACCGTTAATTCGCCTGATGGTATTACCTTTACAATAACTCCTTTTGTTTCTAAATACGAACCTATAAGCCGGGCTATAGAACTATTATAAGACTTTTCTCTTAAGCTACCGCTTATAACAATTGCGTGTATCATATACCCATCAGTATATCACATCCGTCTTTTTATGAAGAACTACAGATAATTTTGCCTTCCATATGAGTATTTTTCAGTCTTTTGAATAATACGATTCATGGCTACAACTGACTCTACTGGATATTGTCCTGATGCAGATTCATCAGAAAGCATAACCGCATCGCTTCCATCCAAGATGGCATTTGCAACATCGCTTACCTCAGCGCGTGTTGGTTGTGGACGAGAAACCATGGAAAGCATCATTTGTGTTGCGGTAATAGTTCCTTTACCGTGCCAATACGCGTGACGAATAATATTTTTCTGAATAAATGGCACTTCTTCTATAGGAAGTTCTGCTCCTAAATCTCCGCGCGCAACCATAATGGAATCTGATGCCTGGATAATCTCATCAATGTGCTTTAAAGCAAGCGCGCGTTCTATTTTTGATACAATTTTAACCTTATTTCCAACCAATTCTCTGAGACGTAAAACATCTTTTGCTGATTGTACAAACGAAAGCGCAATATAATCAACACCCGTCTGTAGTGCGAATTCTACGTCGCGGATATCTTTTTCTGTTAAACCACTGGTGGTTAATTTTGTTTGAGGTAAATTAATTGCTTTATGCGAGAATAAAATACCTCCCCGCAATACTCGAGCATAAATTTTTGTACCTGACACCTTACTAATAACCAATTCCATGGCTCCATTCGTAAGATACATTGTCTCACCCACTTTGATATCGTCATGTACATATGGATCATCAATATGAATGATTCCCTTTTGTTTCGTTTTTTCGGTAGTAAAGATTAATTCCTTACCTTCTTCTAGCAATAATCCTTTCTTAGGAAGTTCTCCTACACGCAAGCGAGGTCCTTGCAAATCCTGCATAATATGCACTTTTATCTTTTCTTCTTTATATATTTTTTCAATATATTTTTTACGATTTTTGTATTCCTCATATGAACAATGGGAAAAGTTCATGCGTGCAATATGCATACCCGCCACAGCCATATCACGCATTACTGCGAAAGAGTCTGATTGAGGTCCTATCGTCGCTACAATTTTTGTTCTCATATTTTTTAATTTTACGCGGCCGTATTCTAACATATGATTATTTCTGATACAATATGAATATTATTATGTCTCCACAAATATTTTTTATTGTTGGTGTTATATGCATGGGAATTGCTCTTGTGGGAGGTGTTTTATGGTGGCATAACACCAAAGGAACTTTTTTGGATACTGATACCGTACGTCTTTCATTCCCACACGGAATCATTACCGCTGAAATTGCCGCATCTCCTGCAAAGCAATCACAAGGTCTTTCAGGACGCACAGAGCTTCCATCTTTACATGGAATGTTGTTTACATTCTCATCACCTCAAAAACAGACCTTTTGGATGAAGGGAATGAAAATGCCATTAGATTTTATATGGATTTCCGATAAAAAAGTTATTGAAACACGTTCAGATGTACCACCTCCCAAAAATTTACTTGACATGACATTAATAACACCAACACAACCCGCGGATTTAGTGCTTGAAGTTGCTGTGGGAACAATTGAAAAACTCCAAATAAAAGTTGGAGATGTTGTCGAAATATCTAATGCAAAATAATCCAACCTAAGAAGATAAAAGATTCCGAGCCCAAAAAACACTAACCATTGCTGCGGTTTCTGCTCTCAAAATCATACCGGAGAATGTATGGATATAATATGAATATTCTTTTGCTTTCTGCACCTCTTCCAAAGTAAACCCCCCCTCGGGCCCCACAAAAATTCCAATAGACATCTGTGTCTTTGTGGGAGATAAAATGTCATTTTCGCCACCACTGTTTTCTGTGTGTAAAACAAAAACTTTATCGTGATCCTGAGCTCTATGAAGCGCATCAAAAAACGATATTGGTTTCTGAATAAATGGAATGCGCGTGTGCTCTGATTGTTCCGTGGCCTCGGTGGCTATTTTTTCAAGTCTTTCTTGTTTGAGTCCTGTTTTAATAGTGCGCTGCGTAATTATGGGAACAATTTCATTTACTCCTAACTCAGTTGCCTTCTGTACCACAAATTCAAAATTCTCTCGTTTTAACACCGCACAATATAAAATAATTTTAATTTTTTCTTCTCTTTTCTCTAAAATTTCATCTATAGATACTATGAGTTCATTTTCTATATATTCCATAATAGTTACTCGCGCTTCTTGTTCTGTTGCATTAAATAATATACAAGCCTCTCCTGGATGGAGTTTCAAAACATCGCGAAGCTGATGCACTAATTCAAGATTAGTAATGCGCATTTCTCCTTTTGTAAAACCGGTGGTAATAAAAAATCTATGCAACTTCATTTTTGTTTATGAACTGTCTTAATATTTGAAAATCATTAAATAACTGTTCTCTCGTGGTGGTGTTATAAATAGATGCCGCTGGGTGATACATGGGAATAATAGTTACTGGAAAAGACAACAAAGAATTTGAAGTATGGATGGTTCCGTGTAGTGAACTAATAGGCCCTAGTTCATGCTCTAAACCAAATCGTTTCATAATATACGCCATTGAAAATCTTCCCAGAGTAACGATTATTTTAGGTTTTATTATCTCCAATTGTCTATCTAAGAATGGCGCGTACAACTCAATTTCTTCTGGTTCTGGATCACGATTATTCTGTGGTCTATCTTTTACAATATTGGTAATATATACATCTTCGCGCTTAATCCCAACGCTTTCTAATAATTTATCTAAAATCTTACCCGCGGCTCCACAAAATGGCCTTCCCGTCATAGCTTCGTTTTTTCCCGGCGCCTCTCCAATAAACATAAACGTTGCATAATGATTTCCTTGACCTACTACAGGAAAATAATGATTTTCTGTACGATACAAATATAGCGGTGATTGAGTAAAACCGAGTAATTCATCTCGTATAGCTTTTAATTTTTCATCACGATTTTCCGGATCCATATATGTAGTATAAAGTATTTCGGAAATAAAAAAAGTCAATTATTTATCAAACTTTTATATGAGTGATTTTTCTGATACAATCAACATATTATGAATTTCTATCAACGATTTCCCCGCTCCTTTGTTCCTGGACAACCGTTTAAACTAAGTCGTTCAAAGCTAGAATTATTTACAAACTGTCCACGTTGTTTTTATCTAGATCGTCGTCTTGGCGTTGGACAACCGCCTGGATTTCCTTTTACTCTCAACTCCGCAGTAGATGCCTTATTAAAAAGCGAATTTGATATTCATCGCGCCAAAAAAACAACCCACCCGCTCATGAAAGCATATGGCATAGATGCCATACCATTCCAACATCCGCTCATGGATGTGTGGAGAGAAACATTTAAGGGTATTGAATATTATCATGAGCCAACTCAACTCACTATTGGTGGGGCTGTTGATGATATCTGGGTAACCCCCGCAGGAGAACTTCTTATCGTAGATTATAAAGCGACCAGTACCACATCAGAGATCACCCTGGATGCGGAATATCGTCAAAGTTATAAACGACAGATGGAAATATACCAATGGTTATATCGTAAAAACGGATTTAAAGTTTCTAATGCAGGATATTTTGTGTACGCAAATGGAAAAAAAGACAAAGAGGCCTTTGATGGAAAACTTGAATTTGATGTACAGATTATTCCTTATACTGGAGACGATTCATGGGTAGAACAAACTATTATTAACGCGCATTGGTGTCTTTCTTCAGATACCATCCCTGATCCTGCAGAGAATTGCGAATGGTGTAAATATAGAGAGAAAGCAGCAAAAGTAGAAGAATGGTAAGCTGGTATTTTATTACTTCGTATCTAATAGTGCATGTTCTAAAACCTCTTGCATTTCCTGAAGTGTTTTCGTGTCCATAATTTCATTCCTCATTTCTTTAGCACCGTCAAATCCATGTATATATCCTCGTACATGTTTTTTAAGAACTGAAAAATTTTTTGTTTCTTCAAAAACCTCTTTAAATATTTCGGTGTGCCGTCGCAATACACGTAATTTATCAATAAGAGACACCTCCGTAATTTGAGGAGAAAATATCCACGGATTTCCAAAAACTCCTCTACCTATCATAACGCCGTCAACACCCGATGTTTTTATTTTTTCAAGAGCGTCCGTGTGACTAGAAATATCTCCATTTCCTAAACAAATAATTCCCTCTTTTTTTATTTCTGGAGCGATTTGGGCAATAATATCCCAATGCGCCGGAACCAATGATAATTCTTTTCTCGTGCGTCCGTGGATAGTAAGCGCCGCAGGACGTGTAGTAATAATTTCTCTAATAAAGTCAAAATTAATGGTATCAAAACCTAATCTTGTTTTTACTGAAACAGGTAGTGTAGTAGCATCCTTTGTTGCTTGTATAATTTCTTTCGCGAGATCAGGATTCTGCATTAAAGCGGCACCCCCTCCTAATTTTACCACTTGTTTATCGGGACACCCCATATTTATATCGATACCATCAAATCCAAGTTGCTCAATAAGTCGCGCGGCGGTTTGGAAATATTTTGGATTATTCCCCCATATCTGAGCAAGTATAGGACGTTCTTTTTCCGAATATCCTAAATAATGTGCTATCATTTTTTCTTGCGATGCGGGGTGATTTAACCCATCAACTGATACAAATTCAGTATATATAACATCCGGTTTTGCCACCTCTGCTAACAGCTGACGAAACGCCGCGTCAGTTACATCGTGCATAGGTGCAAGTGCAAATATGGGTTTCTTTAATGTTTGCCAAAATCCCCCATTCATACATACATTATCTTAAAAATAATACCCACACCAAGGCACCCACCAAAATACGATACCAGCCAAACGCGGTAAATGAGTGTTTTTGAATATATGAGATTAGCCATTTCATGCTTACGTATGCAACAACAAAAGCTACTACAAATCCAATAATAAGAGGGATAATATTCCCCCCGGTAAGCGCCTGCGGATTTTTGTATATATCAAGGGCTGCAGCAGCAAACATGGTTGGAGCTGCCAATAAGAACGAAAATTCAACTACTGCGGTACGAGTTATCCCCCACGCCCTTCCTCCTAATATAGTTGCCGCGGAACGAGATACTCCCGGGATAATAGCTACTGCCTGGCACACTCCCATCCATATTGCCGCAGGGTATGAAATATGAGAATTTAGCCCACTCGAGTCATTCTTATAAGACGCATCTTCCAGACGGTTTTTATATTTCATCTCAAAAAGAATAATTCCTAAACCTCCTACTATTAATGCGATAACGGTTATCCATAAATTTCCCAAAAGATATCTCTTTGCAAAAGAGTACACCACAAGACCAATAATGGAAGTAGGAATAAACGCAGCAATAATTTTTCCTATAAGCTGAGGATTTCTAATGAGAAGTTTAAAATATAAAACTGCTACTGCCGCAATCGCTCCCAATTGAATAACGATTTCAAACATTTTTACAAAATCGGTTTGTGCAATCTCTAATATTCTAGATGTAATGATAAGATGCGCGGTTGACGAAATAGGAAGGAACTCGGTTATTCCCTCAACAATTCCTAAAATTATAGAATATACAATGGACATGAGGTTAGTATAAAGTATAAAATATAAAGTTAAAAGTAATACAGACTTCAAAAAATCCCGCACTAATACTAGTACGGGATTTTTCTTTTGATAATTAATTAATTATCGTATGATCGACGGAATCCTCCGTGCCCACCTCTATCTCCTCCAAAACGAGGTTTAAAGGAACGAGCGGGACGATCTTCTAAAGGACGCGCTTCGTTTACACGAATAGTGCGGCCTTCGAACTCCTTTCCGTCAAACATTTCAATGGCGCGATTCATTGCTTCTTCGTCAGCCATTTCTACGAATCCGAATCCACGAGAACGACCAGTCATTTTATCCATCATAACGGTCGCCGAGATTACTTCTCCAGCTTGTGAAAAGCCGTCGCGCAATCCATCATCATTGGTTGAGTATGAGAGTCCTCCAACGTATAACTTTTTGCTCATATATATTTACCTTTTAAAAGTAGGACGACCCTCACTCGGTTTCTTGTAAAACACGAACCTATTTGAGTTGAAACCTACCCCGCTATGGTAGCATATTAAATCTGAAAATACAATGTATAAAAACCAAATATACACAGCATATTTAGCCCCTCAGATTTGAATTCTACATACGTCAGAGTATAATGAATTTATGGACGCCTTACTTCAATCTCAAATATTTTTCTTTATTGCCTCTATTGCAACCATTGTCTTGGCTATTTTAGCGGGCATTGCATTGTGGCATATTAGTCGTGTCGCAAAAAACGCTCATCGTGTATCAGATTCTATACAAAACGAACTTACTACCATTGTTTCCCATGTTGCTGGGGCGCGAGAACATATTGAAGATATAATGTTATCAATAAAAAATGCAATTATTCAAAAGACATCTCCACACCAAGATATGAATACACGTAAAAAAACATCAAAAACTAATAAAAAATAAAATAATTTATAAACTATGCCAACAAAAACAAAAAAGAAGACAACTTTCCACAAAGGTCTCGCGAGCATTGCATTGCTTACCGCTGCCGCAGGAGCTTATATGCTTTATGGAAGTAAAAATGCTTCTAAAAACCGCACCGCTATAAAAGGGTGGATGCTTAAGGCAAAAGGAGAGATTTTGGAGAAATTGGAACAATTAAAAGAGGTGGATGAAGAAAAGTATCACAAAATTATTGATGGGGTTACTAAAAAATACGCCCCCCTTGCCCACGTTGGGAAAACTGAGTTAGAAGCATTGGTGAAAGAGACTAAAGGACATTGGAAGAACATCAAAAAACACATAAAATAACTAAAAAATAAAAGACTCTTGCGAGTCTTTTATTTTTATTTCTATTGGAATTTTGATGTTAACGCTATTGGGTAATGCCCTTGCCTAAAACAATTAGCGTGGAGGGATTACTAGAACCCCACTTGACCCATAGTTACCCTCATCATCTACAATACGGAAATAAAAATAACCATTCAGATTATCTGGTACTATAAAATCATATACCCCTGTGTTGGGAATATTCGAAACTGACCAAACCTTTTTTGCCGGTACGCGTATATCATTTGAAGATTCATCAAATAACATAATACTAATGGTCTTTCCCCCGCCAATCCATTGGAGTTTATATGTTTGTCCTTGAACAAGCTTTGATGCCGGGCTTGGTGCCTCTATAATTATTGGTTGCGTTGATATAAAAAATGGCTCTGATTGTGTAATCGCTGAAACGCCGTTTGCTCCATAAATTGTAGCGACAACGAGTTCAACACCAGTTTTGCGCGTTATATCAGGGACGACAAACGAAACCGAACCGGCATTTAGCGAAACATTTTCGGCAATAATTGGTCGCGCATCATTTGGGGCCCAGGAACCTGGGTACGAAAGTTCCACTGAAACAAATTGATCAACCATGTGTTGCGGAGTTTTCCATATAAGACGCGCATTTTTTCCTACTACAAGAATCGCATTTGGTTTTGGTTCTACAAAAACAATACTAGAAATTAAACTTGACGGTTGAGATGCGCTCTGTGTTATTGCTTGTATTTCACTATTTTTAGCAATTGGCGCAGTGGGTGCAACGACCTCTTTTTGATCTATTATAAGTACCGCCGTACACACTAACACAATAACGACAAGGACAAATAATATTATTTTTATCACTTTTTTCATTACTTTTATTATACCCCCTGTATCATATTGCGCAACGCGCAATACTCGCAACCCTTGTCATCACAACGCGTATCCCAAAACGACATTGTCTCAATTTCTTCTACGATTCTTTTAATCTCCAGCCTTAGAGCTTCCACTGCTTCATTTTTTATGACAAATTCTTCTTGGCGCACCACCCCCTTCTCATTTGGTTCTACAAAGTCAATGACTCCTGTTTCCATATGATACAATCTCTCTTGCTGTCCGCTTAAAAGAATTTTATAAAAAACAAGTTGTCTATATATATCACCTGAACTTGATTTTGTATGGCCCTCAATATCAGCACGCGACTTATGTTTTCCAGTTTTATAATCTATAACGCGTACCAATCCAGAATCGTTAATTATTTCCATTCGATCTATAACTCCCTTTAGAACAATTTCTGGGAGAATATTTATCTCTGTGAGCCTGAACTCTGTAAAAGCTGGAAACTTCCAATATTTCTCAGTAGTTTGTATATATATACTCAACGCTTTTTCTCCTCGTACAAGAAGCTCATTATAATCCTGTTCTGAAAGTGGCTTCTTGCGCAGGTGATTTTTAAACTGATTATTTGCATATACCACATCATCTGCCTGAACCCCTTCTTTTTGTACTCTTACTACCACATCATGCAATGCTGCGTGTATAGCCGTCCCATATATTTGATGCTTTTTTTGTGTTTGAGGAATAGTTAATAAATTGACATAAAAGTATTTCCATGGACATGAAAGATAATTATTAATAGCTGTTACTGAGAGCCCTTTTTTTTGTAACAAATCTTTTGCTACCTCAATCATTTGATTTTTAACTGATGAAGTTTCCATCTTTTGCGAAGTATGGAAAACATCCGTCAACTCCTTATAAGGGATTTCTTCATATACAGAAACTTCTTTGCGAATATCATTTATATACGCACAAGGAAGTTGTTGTCTTGCCATGGCATCATAACGAGCATAGCTAATATATACTTCTTTTCGTGCTCTGGTAAGCGCTACATAAAACAATTTTCTATCCTCATCCTCTCTACTAATTTCAGGAACTTGTGCCGAACTCATCTCATAAATTTGTGGTAATAAAGGAAGAATATTGGGCATTCGTTTATTGCCCCAGTGACCATCATATGCCTGTACAATATATACATAATCAAACTCAAGACCCTTTGACTTGTGCGCGGTCATGAGCCTCACACGTCCCACCTGTGGACGAGACGAACCTGTTTTTATAGAGACGCCGTGTTCTATCATTGCAGTTATATGCCCAACCATATCGTGAAACGTGCTTGCTGGATTTTGTTCAATAAATCGCTCTAACTCCTTGTATACACGCTTCAGTTTATATAAAGATTCTAATCTATCTGTGGTCGCAACAGCATATGACATAAGATTTGATTCTTTTGCGAGAAGATCTACACAGAATAGTGGGGTATTATTATGGCTTGCGCGAACCCATCGCACCAAATTTCTATACAATACGCGCAACGCTTCTACATCCTCATACTCAGTCACATCAGCACCGCGCTCAATGTTGCGCAATAATGTGGTAATTGAGACTCTACGCTCTCGGAGATTTTTTAAAATAGTAAACACATCAAATGGACGAATTCCAATACTTTCGGTATGTAATAATCGCACCAAGTACTCTTCACAAGAGGGATCATCTACACTTTGCAAAATAATTATAAATGCGCGAACCAGTGGATCAGAAAACGCATCTTGATCTGACTCAATTCCATACAAAATCCCCTCTCTTTCTAATAACCGAGCTATAGCATAGGCATCTTTATTATCTCGGTACAATACCGCTATTTCATGGAGGGGTACCCCTGCAAGAATTCTCTCTTTTACGCGCTCAACAACCCCATATATCTCTTGGTCGGAATCATAATATGCAGAAATGTGGATAGGGGCATTCTTGTGTGACGCGCGAGCAATAAGAGCTTTGGGGTTTTTCACGACTAATTCCCCTATCCCTTGTGATGCGTCCAAAATATATTGGGATGATCTATAATTTTCTTCCAAAACAATAATAGCAGTATCAGGAAATTTCTCCTTAATACGCATAAAATTTTCAAATGAAGCCCCCTGAAATCTATAAATAGCCTGTTTTTCATCACCTACTAAAAATACATTGGGACGTGTATCAAAATTACACAAAAGTTCAATAACTTTATTTTGCGCATTATTGGTATCTTGATGTTCATCAATAAGAATATATTGATATTGTTCTTGGATGCTTCTCAAAAAATTCTCATTTTGATCAAATGCGGATATAACCTCAATAATCATATCGTCAAAATCATACCACCTGTTTTTAAGTAGTTCGTCTTGATATGCCATGTAAACGCGGGCAAGTTCCATATTCTTCTGAATTTGTTTTTGCTGTTCAATGCATTCACCCTTCATTTTCCCCTGATGTGGTCCCTTGATATGATGTGTATCGGTGCGAGCTAAAAACTTTTGTTCTTCTTCGTATACTAATGTTTGGTATTTTTCTGGAGAAACCCCCTCTCGTTTAAGCGTATTTATATTGGCATATATAGTTTTTACATAGAAAAGTGGGTCTCCGTATGGTCTTAAAATAGTAAAGTCTCCTTCGGTGAGTATGAGTGAGATAATTTTTAATTGATCAATTTCAGCTATTTGTTGCGAACCAATAATCCGAGGAAACTCTTCGGGATATCTTTGAATCAATGAGTTACAGAATGAATGGAAGGTTGTAATGGTTACCTTGTGTCCCGTGTTTCCTATAATTGAAACAAGTCGTGCGCGCATCGCAGCAGCAGCCGATTCAGTAAAAGTGATGGCTACTATCGCATCTGGAGAGGTGTCAGTTTTCCGCAAAATATTAGCAACACGGAGCGTCAAAATCTGTGTTTTTCCCGTGCCTGGTCCCGCAACCACCATAACGGGCCCCTCTATAGTATCAACGGCTTTTTTCTGATACTCATTGAGATTTGCATACGCCGATTCAAATGTAATCTCATCTTTACGCATAAATAATAAATATTAACTAGTATAGCACATAAAACAAACACCCAGGATCGGGTGTTTGTTTTATGTATTGGGAAGTAATATTTTTTATTTTGCTAATTTAAGTAATGTTCCCACAGTAACGCTTGATCCGGTTTCGTAACCAATAATACGAATCTGGTCACCACTCGCAAAAGAAGTATTAAGTGTGCACGAAATTACTTTTTGTGCGGCATCTAAACAAATACTCTTATTTGAAAATGTTAGCTGTATAACTTTACCCAACTGTTTTGGAGTATTATAGAACAAATACCACGCATTTGTTGTTGCTCCCACATTGAAAACAAGGGTTCCTGTTTGATCAAAGGTATATGGGGTAACTTCGGTAACAATATTATTCTGAGTTGTTACTACCTGACTTGTAGTGCTCGTAGTATTAACTACAGGGGTAAGTTCGTTCCCCGGGACTGCCACGACTTGTTGTGTGAGAACATCTCGTAATTGATATATGGCATTATATAAGATCACCATTCCAAAAAGCACAATAATAATGCTCAAAATTTGAAGTGTGACCATTAAAGACCACTTGCGGTTGTTTATTGTTATATCCATAATAGTTGCGTTTTACGCGTGATTTACTATACCATAATACAATACAAAAGACAAGTCCTTGTACACCCCACCTCCCTACTACCGAAATATAAATATGCTAGAGAAAATAATTCCATTTACTAAAAACCATAGTGCATATGTAATCATGATTGGTTTCTCTTTATGAACTATGCCGTAGATAAACCATAAAATATTGAAAACACAGTACATGCCCCATGTCAGAGGTGAAAGATTGCTTGCATCTTGAGTCTCAAAGATTTCAATAATCTGAGGAATAGTTACTAATGGTCCAATAACCGCAATCACTAATAAAAGTTTATCCAAAAATTTTATTTTTGGATTTTCGCTTGGATATGATTCTAATTTTTGATGCACGCGTCTTCGCGCGCTAAGATGATGTAAATGATGTGAATCCATGAGGAAAGTATACCAGACCAAAAACTAAATACCAAAAACTAAAAACGGGGAAAATTATTCTGTTTTAAATTCCTTAATTTTCTTTATTTTGGTTTTGGGTTTTTTATTTTCAGTTTATCTGGTCGCATTATAGAGAGATAGAATTTCTGCCGCAGAAAGGTTTTTATTATAAATACGAACATCATCAAGAAATCCATTTAAATAACCAATTCCACCTCCAAATTTTAAATTAGTACTATTTGATATATTTCCAATCAAAGAAGATCCTGCGGAGTTACAAGACAAACCATCCATGTAAATACTAGCATTGCTACTATCCTTAGTTACCACAAGTTGATGATAGTTCCCATCATTAAAAACATTGGGGCATGTTGGATTAATAAGATTAGTTCCGTCCCCAATAACAAAACTTATATATGGATTTGATGCGCGTGTATAGAGACTGTACCCCACTCTATTTGGAAGTCCTGAATTTATTTCTTTAAAAATTAAAGATTGTGTTAATAAAGCGGTTGATTTAAACCAAACAGATAAGGAGAAACTACTAGTTGACATATTTAAAACATTTCCCACATCCACATAATCATTCGCCCCATCAAAAGAAAGACAACTACCTACCTTACAGTTGGATGCTGATTGCCAGGTAGGACCATTCGTTAAGGTTCCGGTGTTGTTATTGCCACTCGAGTCTA
>JAJYXK010000023.1 GCA_021801825.1 bacterium | reverse complement strand
ATTTTTCAATAGATTCACCGGCTTGTATACGAGCATCAATACTTCGCGCAACAGCAAGCGCTTCTTCTTTTTGCAGTCGCAAGAATGCACGCACATCGGTATCGCGTTTTTCTATATATGCGTAGAGTTCTGTGATTGCCCCAACTACAGAAAATTTCTTTTCACGAAGCCCAGCATGATAATCAGAAATAGTTTTTATTGAATCCCAAATCATACCCAGTAATATTACTTTAAAATTAAAACACAGGAGGAACTTTTAAATGAGTCTGTTCTGCTTCGGGAAATTGAGTTCTTAATGTTTCAGAATCAGAAATATTTACCACACTTCTATTCTTCGGCTTATCACTTCTCCATACATTTTGCTCAATAGTTCCTCCCGCTAAAGGCAAAACACCTTCAGTGTTTACTTCCTGCAGCTGCGAAAAATAATCTAAAATTTTAGATAAATCAAAAATAAGCTTCTCTCGTCGAGCAGGATCAGACTCCTCTGCCATGCGCGCGAGTTTAAATAAATGGCTTAAAACTTTATCATCTATATGAGACATACATGTATGGTATCAAAAAATGAAAAAAACTCAAAATAAATACTAGATTTCTGAAGCTTGTAATTTTTTAAGAAAAACATCCTCGGTCCAGACTTCAATCCCTAATTTCTGAGCTTGCAAAAGTTTAGAGCCTGCATTCTCTCCCACAATAACAACATTAGTTTGTTTCGTAATAGTTGCGTGAAAGATACCTCCCGCATTTTCTAATAGTTCCTTCGCATGGGGCCGTGACATAGTCGCGAGCGTACCAGTAATACAAAATGTTTTCCCAGACAAAACCCCTTGTTTTTTTTGTTTTGTTTTTTCTAATATAACACCGGCGTTTTCAAGTTTTTTTAAAACAGTTTGGTTATGAGAATCGTGGAACCATTCAAAAATACTTTCTGCAACCTTGGGACCAATATCCGAAAGTTCCTGCAAAACCTCTAATGAATATTTTTTACCTTGCTCACCAACATCTATAATAGATATCTTTTTAAAAGATAAATCCTTTTCCATTCGTCGAGCCAGAATATCGGCGGTCTCTTCTCCAACTTGTGGAATACCAAGCGCATATAAAAACCTACTAAGAGTGATGTATTTTGCCCTATTAATTTCCTCAATTAAGTTAGTTGCGGATTTTTCTCCAAATCGTTCCAGGACTGAAATATCAGACGTATCTAAGGTAAAGATGTCCGCAATGTCCCCAATGAGACCCTCGTCCAAAAATCTATCAACAACTTTTTTTCCAAGTCCTTTTATATTAAAAGCTCCTCGCGAAACAAAATGAATAATGTGATTTCTATTACGCGCCCCACACTTTTTATTTGTACATTTTATGAATACTCCGTCCCGTGTTACTGCTGATCCATCAATAGGACACTGTGTGGGAATAGCAATCTTTTTTTCCTTTCCACTTCGTAAATCAGTAATCACCGCGGTAATTTTTGGAATAACATCGCCGGAGCGAGTGACCACTACCGTATCGCCAATACGAACACCCAATCGCTCTATCTCATCAAAATTATGTAATGTCGCGTGCGATATAGTAACCCCACCCACCGCTACTGGTTGCAATTCCGCGACCGGAGTAAGCACTCCCGTGCGTCCTACTTGTACGTGAACTGCGCGTATTATTGTTGTAGCCTCAAGCGCCAAAAATTTATATGCAATAGCCCCTCGAGGAGCGCGACCCACCACTCCCGCACGAACAAACAAATCATTATTATTTAATAATATCACCAAGCCATCTATCTCATACGGGAGTGCTTCGCGTTTTTTCTCCCACGCCGCCTGTAATGCATATATTTCATCTAAAGAATAAGCAACCGCATTGTGCGGATTGATAGTACATCCCCATGAAGCAAGAAGTTGATGATATTGCTCATGTGTCGTAATAGATTTTGAAACCGAACTTGCGATATCATACTGAAACGACATGAGTTTTCGCGATGCAGTTATTGCCGGATCAAGTTGTCGTAATGAACCAGCGGCAAGATTCCGAGTATTTGCATATGGTTTTTTTCCTTCCGCTTCTTGTTGCATGTTAATGCGCGCTAACTCCTGTTTAGAAATAAAAACTTCTCCCCGTATAACCAGATATTCAGGAATTGGCCATTCTCCTAGTTGTTCTAATTTTTGCGGAATATCCGCAATAGTACGGACATTTTGAGTAACGTCTTCTCCCACTAATCCATCACCCCGCGTAATCGCTTGTACCAAAAGCCCATTTTTATATATCAAATCAATGGCAAGCCCATCAATCTTCAATTCACAATAAAACGGAGCCGCTTCTTTTTTTTCTGATGGTTGTGATGCCTTAGAATTAAGTATTTTTTTATGAAGATATTTTTCTACTCGCTCTAGCCAAGCCTGCATTTCATCACGAGAAAACGCATCCGTAAAAGAAAACATAGGAAATGCATGCTCTGCTTTTACAAAAGTTTCAAGCGGTTTTGCTCCAACTTGTTGCGTAGGAGACGACGTATGTACCAGGTGAGGATTTTGTTTCTCTAAAAGCTCTAGTTCCCGAATTAACGAATCAAATGTCGCATCGCTGATTTGTGGATCATCAAACAAATAATATAACGCGCGATGATACGCGATGAGTTTTCTCAACTTTTCAATTCTATCTAATGAAGCGCTCATAGTTATTCACACAAAACAACCTCAATAGCGCGAGTGCTTCCTTGTTTTTCCGCGCGTGACAATATCTTATAACCAGGACCATTGTTGCAAGAAGAAAGAGATGGAACTTTTTTTATACTTACGCCACCTTGATCAAACGTGGTGGGGAAAGGATCTCTTAAAAAATACTCTTCATTAATAATTTTATTAATAGCAAGCTCCACACCCGCGTCTGCCTGTATAATCGCAGCACTAGATCCAACAATAGAACGGGAAACTTGAATACGTTTCGTAGAAAGATACCCCGCAATCGTAATAATGCTTAACATAATAGAGCCAATCACCGCGACTGCAGTAAGAAGCGCTTGTCCATTATTTCGTTGTAGATAATTTTGTTTCTTCATAGAATTAAAACCAATTGGGAAGATCTGTTCTATTCTTTCTCTGTGGCTCAATACTCTTAAGATTATAATAGATGCGAGGACTAATAGTAGTTCTTAAAGTTCTATACACCGGCGTAGCTCCAATACTTGAATCGCTAATACTCATAGTAATAGTCATAACAACTCGAGGAGGAGCTCCTAAAGTGGGACTTAATATTACATTCGCATCAAAAGAGGCCACTTTGATTGCATTATTAATGACGGTCCCCATAGGACAACTACTAAAAGGAATCTTTTGGGTACCCTGAGACGCAGTAAAACTAATACAGGATCCTCCACTAATCCCGTTTGGATCTGCGGTTCGTAGCTGTCGCGCAATATCTTCAAAAATAATACTTGCCGCATCATTCGCTTCCATAAGCACCAATGCCACCCTTTGATTCTTTAGTGATTGCATAAATCCGCCCAACGCAATAGAGATAAAAATACCAAATACACCAAACGCCACCATCATTTCGGCGAGAGTGACACCTGATCTATCTTTTACTTGTAAAAAATAAAGTTTCTTCATAGAGCGGGTGGGGGCTGTTGCCACCAATTAAGAAATGTATCTTCAACGCTGGCGAGCGACTGACTTGTCCCAAAATTACTAGAGTACACAGATGATATTACATGGATTGATGATCCATTTGACGCGATACTAACTCTTCTATAGAACGTAAGTCCATTTAATGTTATGGGGTGGCTCAACGGATTTGTCGCATACAAAGTGCTATCTATTTTAAAAACATTTGTATCAATTTCAAAATCTCCACTTTCTATATCTGTATTAAATGCATACGCCGCTCTCATGTTACCCTCCATCTCAACATAATTTCTCTGAATAATGTTTGCCACAATTTCAACCCCCTCAACCGCCAAATGTGACGCAATATAATTTTCAGAAGTAATACGAGATAATTTAAATGAAGTTTGCAGCAAACCAAAAAATCCAATAAGACTGATAACAGAAATAGAAATGGCTAGCATAACTTCAACCAAAATCTGTCCAGAATGAGACTGTTTCAAAAATTCTTTTTTAGTTTTATAAAGAGAAGTTATGGACATGTTTGCGTATGTAAACGAGGAGAACCGATAGGACTAATATCAACAAAAGAAGTCAATCTTCCTTTGGGGCTCGTAATAGTAAAACAGCTGTTGCTACCACTCGCAAGATACTGTTTTCCAAATGGCGCCAGAAAAACTAACTTAAAATTTCCAGACACAGACACATTGAGTCCCTCCACAGAAGAATCGGTATTAAAAGAGCTGGGAGAAGACGGACAAGAGCCCGCCTGCGGAGGAACTGAGATAATTGAAACCACCCCGCCCTCAACTGAAACACCGTATCCGCACATTCCTCCCCGCGTCGCCATAGCATATTCCCGCGCTTGATAAATAGCCTGAAACACCTTTGCCTGATCTCTAAAGAAAATAACATTGTCATTGGTATCAGCCCCCGTGCCAACCCCTAAAGCAGTAAAAATACCAATAAGTCCCACCACAATCATCATCTCAACAAGCGTAAATGCTTTACGTTCATGAGTTTGTATTTCATTTTTTATGGTGGAGAAAAAAATCATGAGAACTAAGAAGTTAGAAGCTTCCTATTCTCTGTATTATATCAAAATATACCCCCAAAAGACCAGCTCCCCAGAAAAAAACCAGAAAGCTTGCCAAGATAATAAACGGCCCAAAAGGAACACTGTCGGAACCCCTCTTCCGACGAATAACTAAAAGCGGTGAAACGAACAAAGTTCCCAAAATAAAAGACAAAACAACAATAAGTAGAATATCCGGCCACCCAAACAAGAGTCCTAAAGCAGCAATTAGTTTTATATCTCCCACCCCCATACCTCTTCCTCGGGTCGCAAAAACCAAAAAGAAAAAGAACGCCCCCGCAACTAACATGCCTACTATATGATTAAGTAATACTGCGCCCCATGGTTCAATAAGTGGAGCAAAATGCAAAAGAAACGATCCCCTTGCGATTTCAGAGTCAAATCCTCCACGCCACAAAAATATAGTCCACAATAAACCTAATAATCCAATAAATAGATTAGTGCCGTTAGGAATAATATAATGTCGCGCATCAATAATAAACGCAAACAGAAGAGTCATACTCACCAAGATCCAGAATGCAACAGCTAACCCCAACAATAATACCGAGGAAGATGGCAATATGAATATCTGGGTAAATATATACCACACTCCCACCGCAATACATCCCATAACCAACTCAACCAATGGATATTGCCATGAAATTTTAGCATGACACGAACGACACCCTCCTTTTTGTAAAATAAAACTTACCAAAGGAATAAGCTCATACCAACGCAACTGTTTGCCACACGACATACAGTGAGATCGCCCGCGAATGGCGCGCATAGAGAACTTTACATCGGGGTTATAACGAAAAGTTAAAACATTCAAAAAACTCCCTAGCACCAAGCCAAGTATAAATAAAATAAGTATCTCCATAGAATTATCTCGTTAGACAATACGGATCAGGAGTTAGTGAAATACTAGTAACACCGGCGGCACATGATTGTGTCTGAGTTGTAGAATAGGTAATTGCGGTTGATGGAGAAGAAGGAACGGTTCCCACAGAAGCTTGAAGGGTTGCTATATCAGATGCATACTGATTATTTTTGGTATAATAGATTTCTTGCAACGATTCCAGTTTTTGTAAATCAGCTTTAACACGAGCTGAATTTGCCGCTGAACGGAATCTTCCAGATCCAACCAAAAAGATACCCGCAAGAACGGCAATAATACCGACCACAATCATAATTTCAACCAACGTAAAACCTTTTGTGCTATTTCTTTGTGTGAACATAATATTTTTATTACTCTAGTATACTACGAACTAAGAATTATAACAATTACTACATAGAGAACGTCTGCGCGAGATTGTAGATAGGAGTAAGAATGGATGCAAAAAGCGTAGCAATCAAAACTCCCATAATTGCAACTAGTAGTGGTTGTAGTAATTCGGAAAGATTTCCTAACATACTATCCGCTTCGCGTCCATAAAAATCAGCGATTTTAAGCATAATAGCATCTAGCCGCCCAGTCGTTTCTCCAATTGCAGTCATTTGTCCCACCATATCAGGGAATAATTTTGGATTCGCTAATAATAATTGAGAAAGAAGAGCTCCTTCACGAACTCCGTCGGCGATAGCATGAAACGCTTCTTTGTATGCAACATTGGCGATAGTGTCCCCCGCGATCTCAATCGCCTGCGTTACGGGAATTCCTCCTTGAATAAGTACCGCGAAAGATTGTGAAAAACGGGTGATATAGATTTTTCTGAATAATTTTCCAAAAATAGGAAGACGTAATACGATTTCTCCGACAACTGTTTTTCCCTCTTCGCTTCTAAGATAATCAACGGCAACAAATACCGCGCCAAAAATACCAAGCAATAATATCCACCACCATTGAGCAATAAATCCCCCGAGAGAAAATACCACCTTGCTAAACACTGGCATATCCACCCCTGATTCAACAAACGTGGCTTGAATCTTAGGAAACACTACCGCCACCATAATTCCACCCACAATAATAAATAACACCAAAAGAATTATAGGATAGATAAGCGCGCTCGTAATCTTACTTTGCCATTGAGCTTCTTTTTCTAAATAATCAGCCAAAAAAACCAGCGCTTGTTCAAGACGTCCCGTTACCTCCGCGGAATGCACCATGCTAACAAAGAAATCAGAGAAAACGTCGCGATGTTTATCAAGCGCCTGAGAAAAAGAAAGTCCTGCTTGAATATCCTGATACAATTGTATGGTTACTTCCTTTAAAACAGGGTTGGTAATTTGTCTTTGTAGTACATTTAACGCATCTCCTAAGGGAACCTCAGACTCCACCAGCGTTGCCAGCTGACGAGCAAACACCATGATATCCTTACGTTTCACTCGGTTCACAAAATTAAATACTGTACCACGCAATCCAGAGCTTTCTGCAGATTCAATGGAAAGTACAAACAACTCATGCCGTGTAAGCACTTGTGTTGCCGCATCGCGGTTTGCCGCCTCTACCATTCCTACCTGCAGTTCTCCATTTTTATTTCGCGCTTGATATTTGAATTTCATGTATAAGTTATAATGTTATCAACATTATCTGTCTAATAAGATACGTAATTCTGACGGATTGGGAGAATAAATTTCTGCTTGTTCCAAACTAATCTCTCTACGAGACACCAAATCAGCTAAGGAGCGGTTTAATGTAATCATTCCTTCTTGAGTGCTGGTGCTAATAACCAAATCAATCTGATACGTCTTTCGTTCACGAATAAGATTTCTGATAGCCGAGTTTGCAATCATAACTTCGCACGCAGGTGCGCGTCCGCCATCTATGCGTGGAATTAATCGTTGTGACACAATACCCACAATAGTCGCAGCAAGTTGAGATGCAATCTGGTTTTGCTGCGCCGAAGGAAAACTATCAATAATACGATCTATGGTCTGCGCCGCAGAGTTGGTGTGAAGAGTAGAAAAAACTAAGTGCCCCGTTTCTGCCGCAGTTAATGCTGTTGCAATAGACTCCGCATCACGCATTTCTCCGATCATAAGAACATCAGGGTCCTGACGCAATACAGATTTGAGCGCATTCGTAAACGCAGAAGTATCACTCCCCACTTCGCGCTGAGAAATAATGCTCCTATCTTGCACAAACGTATATTCAACCGGATCTTCAACGGTTACGATGTGATCAGTACGAATATGGTTGATTTCATCAAGCATCGCCGCTAACGTTGTTGATTTTCCATGGCCCGCGGGTCCTGTCACCAAAATAAAACCTTGTGATAACTTCGTGAAATCATGCAGTACGGGCGGAAGTCCCAAATCTTCAATAGTACGTACTTGCGCAGGAATCAAACGTAATGCCGCCGCAAGAAATCCTCTTTGATAATACACATTCACACGGAAACGAGCTTTGTCTTCAAAGGTGTAGGAAAAGTCTATCTCTCTTTGTTCCACAATACGTTTTTGCTGGTCCGGAGTAAGTAACGCCATGATGAGCGCCTGTGTATCTTGTGGTGTAAGGATATGATCACTTGTTAAAGGAACTAATGATCCATCAATACGAAGCGTAGGATATCGCCCTACCGCCAAATGCAAGTCAGACGCGTTCTGACGAGCGCAGGTCAATAAAAGTTCTTGTAATTTTTTTTCGTAATCCATAAAAAGAAGTGGTAAGTAATAAGTAGCGAATAATAAGCGATAAGCAGAAAATGTATTTTACACCATCCCCTCACCCCTATGCACTCATTCCTATATTGGTAGTATATCTCATTTTACTTTTTGTCACAATTCCTATGTTATTCTGTTTCTCGTAACACTGTTTCTATAGACACCTGTCCACGGAGCGCCTTAAGAATTCCATCCTGGCGCAAGGTGAGCATTTTTTGTCGTTGAGATTCGGCAATAAGTCCCGATTCTCCCCCTTTTGTTTCCATAACTTTTTCAAGTTCTTTAGTCATTTCCAAAACCTCAAAGAGCGCAATACGTCCAGAGATCCCCTTTCCCTTACACACATCACATCCAGGACTCTCATACACAAAAATTTCTCCCGCAGGAATAGCTTTTTTGTTTTCATCAGACAAAGATGCGGTCTCTGCTTTTATAATTTCCATAACCTCCGCGCGAGGAGTTTTTTTAGTCAAACACGATTGACACAACCGAGGAACCAATCGCTGTCCAATCATCACATTCAATGCCGCGGGAATAAGAAATGACTCAACGCCCATATCAATAAGTCTCGGGATAACGCCAACCGCATTGTTGGTATGCAACGTGGAGAGCACAATGTGTCCGGTTAATGCCGCATGAACCGCAAGCCCCGCAGTTTCGTTATCACGGATTTCTCCCACCATAATAATATCAGGATCTTGACGCAAAATTTGTCGGAGTCCCGACGCAAAATCATACCCAATCTCGGGGTGTACCTGCGATTGGTTCAATCCATCCATATAATACTCAACCGGATCTTCTAAACTTACAATATTAACATCATCTTTATTCAAAATTTGCATTAACGCATACAACGTAGTGCTTTTTCCTGATCCGGTGGGTCCGGTAATAAGCACCATACCATATGGTTTATCAATAGCAGTTCTAATTAATCGTTCATTTGATCCCAAAAGTCCCAAATCCTCTAGCCCCTTTAGTCCCACCAAAGGATCAAGTACGCGGATAGCAACCTTCTCTCCAGCAGGAGTCGGAAATGTTGCGACACGAAAATCAATATCTCTTCCCATAAGCACCGCGCGAAAACGTCCATCCTGAGGAATACGAGTCTCATCTATTTTAAGATTAGAAAGAACCTTTACCCGAGATACAATCGGTTGATGTAATTCTATAGGCATTGAAGCGACTTCTTTCAAATCTCCATCTAAACGAAAACGAATACGCAATCTATTCCGTTGTGGCTCAATATGAATGTCAGAACTTCGTTCCCACACCGCTTCTTTGAGTGTTGAGGCAACAATTTTGATAATAGGGGCATCATCAATCGTTTTCGCTCCCGCCTCTAATTGGATCGCACGCAAATCTGATGAAAACTTTTTACTATTTGTTGATGAAATAGCGTGAACTGCAGCCTCCACTTCACTACGAAAAGGAGAATACCTGCGAAGCACTGCCTCCCATAATGAGAGTGAGATTAAATACACTCCTAAATTTACTTTCTGTTGTTTTGCAATAAACCGAAGTGCATCCTGCGCTTTCATATCATCAGGAGAAATCATTCCTACAACAAGCATATCATTCTGCCACGAAAGCGGAACGACCCGAAAATTACGAACCGTCTCCTCAGGAACTAATTTAAATAATTGATCAGAAATTGTTGCAGGATCAACCACGCGGAATGGCACCTTAAGTAATTCGCTCTTAACTTTTAGAAGGGTTTCTTCAGGAACTATACGTCGTTCCGCAATAAGATCTTCAACTCCCCTATTTGCAAAAGAGGCTTCTTGCAAAAGCTTTCGTCCTTGTTCCTCCTCAAGCGCGGAGGCTCGCACGAGCGCATCAATAAGAACTTTATTTTCCATAATTAAAATATAAAAGAAATTCTTTTTTATTTCTTAATACAAACCCTACTTATCTGTAAGTATACAACAATAACCATAAAATAAAAACAGCCACCTTGGCTGCTTTTCTAGTTACCCGCTTCGCCATAGCTTCAGCGAGGCGAGCCCGCTTCGAATCGCGTTTATCTGAAGCGAGGCGAGCTAGTTACTAGCTTATTGTATTCCAAACGGCGTTGCGTTCCCCTGAGTGTTTGGCGTTGAAGGAATAGGAATAAATTGCTTATCTTTTTTGGCAAATTGTTCAAGCACTTTTGAAGAATTAAACTGCAATGATTTTAAGTCATCAATAGCTTGCAACTGACCCGGGGAACTCATGGTAGTCTCAATAAGATCAGGTTGCACAAAAAACAAATAATAAGCGGAAAGACCAATAACCACCAATATGAGAAACAACAGTCCAAATCCGAACCACCCCCCATTCTTCTTTTTATCTTCTTGTATAACAATAGCCATAGTTATGGAAGTTGATAATAACTAGTCACCACAAACGACGCACTTAATTTTTGTGGATCAGTCCCCTCGGTTCCCGAGTTGCGTTCTAAATGAATTTTATTAGGATCAAGAATTAAAAGATTATTTTCTAATTGTCCAAACATTAATTTAAAATCATTATATCCTCCTTGGGCTTTAATAGTTGTTTCAATAACCCCAATACTTTGTAGCGCTTTATACAACGGCGCACGAGCGGGTTGTACTTGCATAGTAGTCTCTGAAAGAGCAACTCTATTTAATCGAGCAAATCCGGAAAGTTGCGCAATAACCTGACTCACATCCATAGTATTTGGAAGCACCTTACCTGCAATATCGCGAATCTGGTTTACATCCTGCCCTGCCTGCACAATAGTCTTTAGCTGATCAGTTGAATTTTTGTATTTCAAATACAATTCTCGTTTTGTGAAGAGTTCGGACCGTAATTGAGCAATGGAAGCATAGCTTGGCTTAATAAGCGATGAGTATGTAAACGCCGCTCCTACCAAACAAAGAAACGCAAGTATGATAAATGAAATTCTCTTATTCAATGGATTCATACGTTATTGATTATTAGTAGTAGTTGCCGCAGAGCTACTCGCTGATAGCCATCCATTCTTTATATCCATACGAACCGAGAAAGCAAATCCCCCGCCCTCTTTTACATCTTGTTTCTTTGAAGATACCAAAACCGCTTGCTTAATATTTTCATCTCCTTGAATAGTAGACACCTGCAACACCACGGTATCAAGATCAGGAGCAACCGCGTCAAACTTTAAAACTAATTTAGAGATATCAACATCAAGACTCGTAACACGTACGGTTGGCAATATTCGTTTTTCTAAAAAGGTAAAGATGCGAGAGGGATATATGTGAGATGCATAAAGACTATTCACATTATACAACTGGGAATAAAGTCGAATAACATCTTTTTGTTGTCCATCCTTCAAAGTCTTTGAGAGATCTGCGATGCTCGCGTCTGCTTTTTGAATTTCACCATTCAAATATGGTGTATAACCAAATTCCATTCCCAAAAAAATTACAATACACAAGATAAAAAGAACCGCGGAAATAACCAAAAGCCTCCACGGAACACCCGCTGAATTTGTTTGTTTCACTCCCGCCGAGACGTTTGGATTATAATTTAACATATGCGTAAAGTTCCAAAAGCATTACATAAATCCTTTAATAGCAAGCCCCACCGCGAGCGCAAATCTCGTTTGCAATTCTCGCTCTACCATCGCAAGGTGCTGTGGCGCGGGAGCAAATAAAAGTCCGTTCCCCGCCATAGTAGGAAGCGCTATCTTTTTTTCTACATACGATTCTATTCCCATAAGATTTGCACCCCCACCAATAAGCAAACACCGTTCAATTTTCGCGCCATGCAAACGTTCGCATTCCGCGCGCGCTTTCTCTACTTCATGAAGTATAACATCAATAAAAGGAATTTCCAATGTGGATAACTCATATTCTCCTCTTCCACCCACTAATCCTTTTTGTTTTTTCAATTCTTCGGCGCGACGAAGTCCCACGCCAAGTCCCCGCGCCACCGCATTGGTAAGAGTGTCTCCTGCATAATCAATCTGTACATTTAACTTTACAAATCCTTGATCAACGGCAGTAATATTCGTGCATCGAGCGCCTATATCAACCACTAGCGTAGGCGTAGCATCAGAACCGATAACAGAACGAGTATATGCCAGGGGCTCTACCTCAAGCGCATGCAAAGTAAGTCCCGCTTGCTTAAAAATACGACGATACCGCTCTATGAGTTCATTAGGAATCGCAACTAAAAGAACGTACTGCTTAACAAATCCATTTTCATCCTCTCGTTGCCCAACTCGAATCCAATCAACAGCAATTTCAGAGAGTGGAAGAGGAATGTGCTGGCGAATTTGATACGACATCGCCTTTGCGGTTTCTTCATCGCTCATAGAAGGAATTTCTAGAACCGTAATAAACGAGGAGAACGTAGGCACCGAAGCAACCGCGTGTGTGGTAGAAAACTTAGATTGCTTAATAAGTGTAGAAAGCATCTGGGCCGTTTCTTGTTCGGAAAGTTTAAGATCATTTGCTTGAATAACATTATTCGCGCGTTCAAAGTGTCCAAAACTTTCCAGAAGCCCATAATTTTTGAGTGCCGCCTGTTCTCCTGAACGAGTTAATTCAACAATTTTAATAGAGGTGGTTCCAATGTCACATCCTAAAAATGAACTGGGTCTAAAAAACTTTTTCTTAAGTGCATCAAAAAACATAAAAGTATATAGTGTTATGTAGTATGTATCATGAAACTTGTGATTCTCTTTCCTATTCACTACATACTACCCCTCCGCACTACTTCTCCATAGTATACCTTATTTTTTTCTTTTAGAATAGAGTCAATATGAATGTATTGAAAAAGTATTCAAAATATTTATTAGATATCCTTTTCCCTCCTGTGTGTGTCTCGTGTATCTCGCCCATTCAAGATCAAAAGAAATATATTTGTTCCGATTGTTTTGATAAAATAACCATCAATACCGCCTATCTGTGCCCTGCGTGCGGAAAGCGGTGCGCAGGAAAAAACCGTTGTCACCAAACTCCGTATCAACTGGCCGCGGCATGCCAATATCATGAACCAATACCCGAACTAATTTGGTATTTTAAATATCACAAATTAGAAAAAATACACACGTTGTTATCAGCAATTCTGATTGTTCATATACAATTAGTTCTACCCAATATAGAAACGTATAGTATTTCGTATATCCCCCTCCACCCCAAAAAAGAACGGGAACGTGGATTTAATCAATCCCACATACTCGCACAGACAATTGCAAAATATTTTGATATTCCCTGTATTTCATTATTAAAACGAACCAGATACACAGAATCTCAAACAAAACAAAAAGGGGCTCAAGGTAGATATACAAATATACATGATTGCTTTTCATGTATTGATCAAGAAAATATATCGGGAAAGAATATACTCCTCATAGACGATGTCACAACATCAGGAGCGACACTACGCGAAGCAACACAAACATTACGGAAATACCATCCTCGACACATCGTAGGACTCGTTATTGCAAAAGTTGATTAAAATATATCCACGTCTTGCGACGTGGATATATTATCTCAATAAAAACAAACATTATTGCTGTAAACTACGAAGCATGTTAAGCAATGTATCTCGTGCAACATTCAATATAGAAGACTGCAATTGAGTTGCATCCATTCTTGTAGGAGTTGAAGGAGTAGTAGGATAAATTATTGTAGGACTAATAACATCTACCGTAAAACCATTTGAGACACTTCCTCCCTTACAATCAGAAACAGAGAATGAGACAGGATACGTACCACTATTCTGCCACACATGAGATTCTGAATATGACCAATTTCTCTTATTTCCAGAAGCAACATTTGCAGCACACGCTCCCGCGCTTGCAGTACCATCTCCCCAAGAAATAGACCACGAGAGATCATCACCATCAGCATCAGTAGCACTGAAAGTAAAGTTAGATGATTTTCCAGCAAGAATAGTAGCAGGAGCTACCATGGGATTAAGCATGGGATTGTGATTCACAGTAGGAACAACATTTCCAACAACATTCACACTTAAACTCGTTTGAACAGACTTTCCACCTGAATTAGTAACGGTAAATGTTGGAGAATAAGACCCCATAGTAGCGTAGGAATGAGTAAACGTTGCTGATTGAGAAGGAACCGATGAGATTCTTGCAGAAACAGAGTTTCCTGATTGAGATGTTTCATCTCCCCACACCACAGAATAACTTAAACTTCCTCCATTAGGATCATACGCATTTATCTTCCACGTTCCCTGCTCCCCAGCAGTTAATTGTTGAGGACCAGTAACACCAGAAACAACAGGAGTACTCACAATAGAAGCACCACATGTTACATATTCATGAGTATGATCATCGAAATAAGACCACATTCTTCGAGGAGTTCCATCAATATTATTCTTTGAATCTTGATCACCTACTCCAGGAACATACCAATCAGACCATCCCCCATTAAACCATTGGATTCTATACTTGAGTATTTCTGGATGAGCGGAGATATCCATACCAAGTTTTTCAAATGGACCCATTCCACCAGGATTTCCCAATGGACCCTCGGAAACGGTCTGCTGAGTACCAGAACATGTAGGAACCGTTGGGGAAGAAGAAACAAAACTAAAGTAAGCATCACTCGTATCACACATGGAAATATCATTACTTAAACAAGCTTTTAACTTAAAGAAGTTAACATTTTTCTGTAGATATATAGAATCAACCACAGCAGAAAAACTATCTCCGTAAAGATTTGTGCCCAAAGTTTGCAATACTGAACCAGTCATAACGCCCAAACCCGAAGAGATAAGATAAAGATTAATCGGCTGACCACCAGAATTCCATCGAGCAGTAAAACCTCCTTTCTCAGAAGAAAATGTTTCTCCTCCATTAGGAGAAATAATATTTATAGAAGGCGTTGATGTTGCAATGATTCCAGAAGTTATCTTAAAATATGAATCGCTTGTATCACACTGATCAGATCCAGAAACACATACGCGAGCATAATATGCCCCATCAGGAACACCAGAAGTAAACGTATAAGCATTAGCATTTACACTCCCCACGTTCCAAGAATAAGAAAGGTCTGTATCCATTCCAGATCCAGAGACCCCTTTTGCAATCATAATAGGACTAGGAACAGAAGTAGTACAGAAAGATTTTACAGGACAAGGAGCCTGATATGGAGTCATGCTAATATCAAATGTTTTGGGAGCAGAAGGAGAACAAGAGACTCCACTCGGACATGTTGGATACGTAGAATTATTTCGCCATTTAATAGTTTGAGTAGTACCACGAGTCCATGTTTCTCCTCCATTAGGAGAAAGAATAGTAACAGAAGGAGTAGAAACAGAAGATGCAATTTGAAACGGACTATTTCCCGAATTTGCTTTAGGGTCGGTCTGTCTCACTACTTGAATATAATAATAATTTTCACCAGCTTTCATGGGTGCTATTTTACCCCCCACAATAGTGCCCACATTCCATACAAAAGATGTTCCATAAACATCATCCGCTGCAATACCATACGCACCACCATTACTATCGGTAATAAATACGGTATACATAACCCCAGGAACATACGCGGGATCAAACCATTTAATAGTCCAGTTTGTCCCAGGAGTCAGTATATTATTCTTATTTGGAGATGTAACAGTAACAGAAGAAGTGGTAACATCGCCAAGCATCTTGTCTACCACCTTCTTTATTTCATTATAAGAAACAGCACCAGAAATAGTTTGAGTTGTTTTATCGCCGTTCTTAATAACAACGATGGTCGGCACTCCATTAATATTTTTTGATTTACCCTCTGCAACATATGCAGATACAACGTCAGTCTTCTTACCATTATCTAAACAAGAATTGAAATCACTCACACTAAAACCAGCGGGCATTGAACGAGCAACGTATGTTTTAAGAGAATCAATTGTCCAGTCGGATGAACCCTCACCAAGAAGCCAATTATGAATAGCCCAGAAATTATATTGCCCTTGAGCTGCAACACATTCAGTAGCTTCCGCCGCTTTATTTGCTAGCGGATACATAATACCAAGGGGAAAGTGTTTAACCACCACATTCACCTTTCCTTTATAATCTTGCAAAAACTTATTGAGAGTCGACTCAAAAGAAACAACGAATGGAGACTGATAGTCGACCCATTCTTCCAAGGTAATAGGAGCACCGGCTTCTCCTTTTAAATGAAGTGTATTAGTAACTACAACAGGAGAAGAGCATTTATACAAGGCATTTAATTTCGCGCGAGTGAGAGGTCCTACGTATCCCGTCTGGACAATTCCATACTTTCCTTGAAACTGAACCACAGCTGCCGCTGTTGATTCACCAAATTCAGCCCCTCCTTTTTGTTCAGAATCGTTAATGGTAAACCCTTCTTTCTTTAAGGCATTTTGTAATGCAAGAACATCGGCATCCTTCCCATCAGTTCCCGTAGATCCATCACCCACTTTCAGATTTTGAGTAAAAGTAAAACAGAATGTTTCACTAGGAAGAGGAATCCAAGGAGCAGCTACACTCGAAATACTGTTGGAGACACCGAGCTGAGCCTGTAAGACTTGAACCCTTTGTATTAATTCTTGAATTTTCGACTGTATTTCTTGTTGCGTCATGGCAAAAGCAGGAGTAGTCGTTATCAACAACAACCCAACCAACATGACAAGTAGGTATTTTTTCATATTGTATTTATTAGTAAACATTAAAAACAGTATATCACACACAAACAAAAAGAGCTGTGCATAAAAAAATCCACAAAAGTGGATTTTTTTATGCACATGTAATCTATTTAAAATAACATTGAGTATCTATAAAACAATCTTCCTTAGAACATCTGCCGTAATTCTACAATCTTCTAATGCATTATGTAATCCACGAGGCAATGCACCAAAATATTGGAACATTTCTTCTGATTTTACACTACCAGTATAGCCATTTTTTATAGCATAAATATATGCTGCGGGCCATATATCTAAAATATGGAAATCATATTGTGTAAAATTTATTACCCCATCAATAAAATCAATGCCAGCCGCCGATAATAATTTTGCAAAATGAGCCATATCCAAACTTTGAACCCACGATGCAATAAAAATATTTGTCCCAAATTTCTCATAAATCATTCTTCCAACCTCTCCTTGTTTCGGAGCATCATTAATCATTTCCTGAGTAATACCAGATTTTAAAACCTTATCTCCCCCAAGATCAGCAAAAATATACGATATAAAACTGTCTTTCTCTTCTAAGGTATCTTTGTCAAGGAGAATTGCACCAACCTGTACGGGGTTCTTTCTTCCTTCAAAATCTATAATGAGAATATCTTTTTGAAATTTCATATAACAAATCGTATAACATTAGAAATATGAAATCAAATCATTAAATTATTAATAAAATCTATCCACTAAAAGTGGATAGATTTTTATGCGGAAGGTGGAGGATTCGAACCTCCGAGACCCTTTCGGATCTACCGCATTTCAAGTGCGGCGCGTTCGACCGCTCTGCCAACCTTCCTTTCACACACTGGAGTATATCTAAAAAAATATAAAAAACAAGGTTGCGGCAAGAACCGCAACACTTGAGAGGAACTATGTACTCTACCTAAATAAGGGCAAGGCTCCGAGTTAGTCGTGTGTGCTCAACCAAAGAGGAGTCCTATATATAATAAAATATCAAAAAATAAAATCAACTAAAAAAATAATCCAAGAATCGTCCATACCTTCAGGGGGTAAGTAACTATCCTGGATTACAGCGGCAGACCAACGTCATGCTTTTATTCACCGACGGGAGGGCAGATCCACCACTATCTATAAAAATATGAGGAGAGTCTCACAAACAATCTATTGATTGGGGGGAGATCAATAGACCACAAGGAGACTCTCTCAAAAATAATGTGCTAATTTCAGTACGAGTAAACTAGCACATTTAAGATAAAAGTCAATGACGGTAATAATAAAACTACATCTCACTAAGAACGGTAATCTTTGCACCGATAGTATTAAGACGATGAGCTATTTCTTCGTATCCCCTATTAATAGAATACACATTACGTAATACCGAAGTTCCTTTTGCCGCAAGCATAGCAATAAGAATAATCATTGCGGGACGCAACGCAGGAGGACAAACGACCTGTGCAGCTCGAAGAGGAGTAGGTCCTTGAACAAACGCACGGTGCGGATCTGCAAGAGTAACTTTTGCTCCCAGCTTATTTAATTCAGCAAAATAAATAGCGCGATTCTCCCACATCCAATCATGAATCAACGTTATCCCCTGAGCCTGAGTCGCGATAGGAACAAAGAACGGTAGATTATCAGTGTTAATCCCAGGATATGGTTGTGCATGAATTTTATCCGCAGGAGCATGAAGTTTAGAGGGACGTACTCTAATATCAGCCAGTTTGGTTCTACCGTTTTTTGCAAAATAACGTTTGAGTATAGAATACTTCAGTCCCATTTTTTCTAACTTAAGTAGTTCTAGTTTTATAAATTCAATCGGGCATCGCGTCACCGTTAACTCTGAGCTAGTAGTTATCGCCGCACTTAAAAACATCATAGATTCAATAGGATCTTCACTGTTTTCATATTCTACAGACATATTGATATGAGACACACCATGCACAACAAGAGTTGAAGTTCCAATCCCTTCGATATGCACTCCCATTTTTTCTAAAAAGAAACACACATCCTGAACCTGGTAATTAGGAGTAGCAAATGAAATAGTAGTTTGTGCCGGAATACACGCAGCAGCAATAAGTATATTTTCTGTAGCAGTATCACTCGCCTCATACAAGGTAATATCAGCACCGTGTAATTTTCCCACACGCACCTCATATTCATTTTCATGAGTAATAATTTTTACTCCAAGAGCTTCAAGTCCATACCGATGAGCTGCAATGGTGCGCTGCCCCATTTTACACCCTCCCGCATGAGGAATATGAAATAATGTTTCATGATGAATAAGCCCTCCAATCAACATAAGAATTGAACGTATTTTCCCTGCGGCTTCATAGTTAAGCCCCTTCATAGATATTTTTTTAGGAGGAATAATAGTAAGACTATTCTGACCTATCCACTCAACAGAAAAACCAATACTTTCAAGAACTTCTATAAAACGATGCACCTCTTCAATACGAGGAATCCCATGTAACGTAGTTTTTCCTTTGTTGATAATTGAAGCAGAAAGAACTCCCAATGCTCCATTTTTTGAAGCATTAGTCACAATACTTCCATGCAATTTTCTTCCCCCCTCAATCTGAAAATCAATCGAGTCAGACATAGCTAAAATTCTTCTTCCTAATACCCGACTCACCTTCTCAAGAACTTGTGTTGTAAAATTTTGATTCCCCGCTTCCATACGTGCAACCGCACTCTGTGATGTATGCAATGATTTTGCAAACTCTCCCTGGGTAATACCCCGTGCTTCACGAATTGATTTAATAAACAATCCTATTTTCTGTTGTTCACTCATGTTTTTGGAAATTGAAAATTGATAATTGGAAATTATTCATAGTATATCACATATGATATAATTTTGTCATGGATAAAATACGCGAACAAGTGCCACTTGCGCCATATACAACCTTTCGTGTAGGAGGAATAGCTCAATATTTCTCAGATATATATCATCAAGAAGAAATTCCTCCGTTAGTAGCACATGCTCAAAAACATGACACACCTATTCATATATTAGGAGGAGGATCAAACACTATATTCACCGATGGAATACTCAACAAACACGTCTTTTGTATGAAAGAATCGTATATTCGTATACGGCACACCGATAAGTCATCAATATATATTGAAATCGGGGCAGGAACACACTGGGATGAAGTAGTGGCATGGGCAGTTACTCACCAATATGCAGGCATTGAGGCTCTTTCCGCAATCCCAGGGACCACAGGAGCAGCACCCATACAAAACATAGGAGCATATGGACAAGAAATAAAAGACACTCTTGTAGAAATATGCGCATACGATACACATGCTCATACGTTTATATCCATAACAAACAAACAATGCAAATTTGGATACCGCACCAGTATATTTAAAGAGTGTGCTCGAGGAAGATACATTATAACATCTATTGTTATTCAATTGTCGATACACAACGTCACTGCCCCCACATACCCCGACATAAAAGAATATTTCGAAAAACAAAACATACATACTCCGACACCTTCACAAATTCGTAGTGCAGTACAAGAAATTCGTTTTAAAAAAATACCTGATCCACAAAAGATTCCAAACGCAGGATCATTTTTCAAAAACCCCATCATTACACAATCACAGGCACAGAGATTACAAAAGAACTATCCCACCCTAAAGCTATTTCCTGTAAATAGAGACTTAGTAAAAATACCTGCAGGATGGCTCATTGAACAATGTAATTTAAAAGGAACTACTATCGGACCCATTGGCATTTATGAAAAAAACGCCCTTATCCTCACAAATACAGGTAGTGCTACATATCAAGATATTATATATGCAAAAGATAGCATTCAAAAAAAGGTTTTTGAGACATTTCAAATAACGCTAGAAATGGAGCCAGATTGTATTATAGAAAAACACTCTCAATCATCTCTCTTTTTAAAATTATAAATTTTCTCCCATATTTTTTTACTCATCCGCCACGCATGTGCATGTTTAGAATATCCATACCACGAAGCGCGTGAGGTTAGAACTTTCTTGTATTCAATTTTATTCTTCGGCAACAAGATACAGTACTTTTTGATCCGACGTACACATCGTTTTACTGTGGATGTACGCAAATGGGTAACATGCGGATAGAAAACATATCCAAGAAATGGAACACCAGAATCAATTGGAGCAATAAAAACCTTACGTGGATGTACTATCAACAATAATTGTTCTTTTAAAAATAATTCTAGTGAACTTCGAATCTGATGTAACCATTCTTTTGACTCGGCACATACAACGATATCATCCATATAACGTATATAATACCGACAATACAATCGTTCTTTGGCATAGTGATCAAGTTCATTTAGGTAGATATTAGCAAATAGTTGACTGGTTAGATTACCAATCGGAATTCCCTTTTTCTTCCCGTCAGACACCGTATCATAACTACTCTCAATGATAATGCGAAGCAATCGTAACATCTCTGCATCAGTAATAACGTGCGATACGAGTGCATATAATTTCTCATGATCAATGCTTTGAAAATATTTTGAGATATCCAGTTTGAGAAAATAAGCTTGACGCGTATATCCGTTACTCACCCCATACATAAATTTTTTTAATCGTCGTATTGCTCGATGCGTTCCTTTATTTTTTCTACATACATATGAGTCGAAGATAAATCGTTTTTCAAAAAGAGGTTCGATGTGTTTACACAGTGCATGGTGTACAATCCGATCACAAAAAGGAGCTGCTCGTATAAGTCGTTTCTTTGAATCCCGAACAATAAATTCACGATAGGCTCCATGTCGATAGGTTCGTGTGCGTAATACGTAAGAAAGATATCCTAAATTATATTCGAGGTGTTGTTCATAACGCACTACACAACGTTTTTGTCGTCGTAATTTTCGCGCACGACAATACGCATAATACAACTCAGTAAATGAGAAGATGTCTTCATACATAACCACGGAAGCATTACACCTCAATTATGGTGCATACTTTCCTCTTATTGAGAAATAAATCCAATAAGAGGAAGCCAAAAATAAACGCGTTACTATTGGTATATGCACATATATTCCCTTGCGGGACAGAATAACATCAGTAGTCATCATGGCACAGCCGTGCTTTCCATAGAAAACACAGTCAGACCACATAAAACATGCTGTATACCGGACACACCGGAACCCAATGTTGTTGTTCGTATTGCCGGGAGTATTGTTCAGATTGAGTGTCTCAACGCCAGCGTTCGTGTCATTATCCCAATTCCCACCACGCAGAAAACCACGCCTGTTCCGATTTGGTGTGATATTATCCTGCTTCTGCAAAAAGTATATTCATACAATAACAGAAGTATAAACTATTGAAACCGATGCACGAGTCCGTTCCACATGCGAATTAGTTCATTTAATTTTTCTACATTCACGCTATATTGTTTTACCGAAATAAAATGTAAATCTTTTGCCAAACGCATATAGATATGCAACATGTCAAAGTGAAGTTGTATAGGAGTAATAAACTCTCGTTTTGTTTTTGATATCTGAAACTTCACAATCGTTTGTAAAAGAGAAAGGCATTCTGACTCGATATGTTGACCCAACACGAATCGTTGGTTTTTGGGAAATTTTCCTATCAGAGGAAACAACCATACAAAATAAGCGTACGCTTTTTGAAATAAGACCAAATCCTCAATCATGTGATAGTGAAAAAATGGAAGAAAGATTATTAGATAAATAGATTGCTACGGTTCATTTCGCTATGCGAAATGATGCCTGCCTGCGCAGGCAGGACTACCGGACACACCGGAACCCAACGCTGTAGCTCGTAATGCCGGGAGTATAGCTCAGAAGGAGTGCCTCAACGCCAGCGCCCGCGCCATCACCCCAAAGCCCACCACGCAGAAAACCGTACACCGTAGCATTGCTTGATCCATCAGAATAGATACGACCGATTCCTTGAGTAGCACTCCATGTGTTGTTATAGGGACCCGCGGTTTGTTGAGTCATGGTTCCCCATGTTGTAATGGCTGTAAATTCTCTCCAGTTAAAACCGGGAGTAGAACCTGTTGGTTGATTGGTTCCCGTAATAGTGTCATTCGTCCATTCCCATACATTTCCAGCGATATCCCATAACACACCGCCATTAGAAAGAGTGTGAGTGCGCAGATGGGTAAAATCTGTATAACCTGTGCCGTATTGAGAAGAACCATCTTGCGCTGCAGAAGAATTAGAGTTGCCCCTGCCTATGTAATTGGTACCCACAACTCCTCCATACCAGTTCACTGGTTGTTGTTGAATATTCCATGCAATAGTTTGCCATTCTGCATTGGTGATGAGATGTGCACCAATGGATGTGCAATACGTAGCGGCAGTGGTTTGAGAAATGTTTGCAATCGGATAGCCACCCGAGGTAGACGCAGGAGTAAGCGGTGACACACAAGGAGTGGTGCTGTTTGCATACGTATTATATCCCGTATTGGGTGTGGTGAGAGGCGTATTACCAGAAACACACTTAGCCTCATATTGCATAACATAGAAATCTGAGGTACCAAACGTGGCATTCCCCGGAACTTTTGCCCACCCAGAAGGAAAGACACCTTGGGCTAACGTAAGATCAGTTCCAGCTTCAAAAGCAGTTGCACTAGTACCACCATCTGCTTGAGCTCGTGGGATATATTTAACTGATTCTGCGACTGCGGTTACCTCATAGGTTTGTGAAGAGGGATTGGGAACATACGTATAATACAATCCTGTTGATGAGGAGTTAGTTGGATCAATGGGAAGTTTGGAAAGATTTTGTATACCCGAAGCGGTGAAGTCTATAGGAATCCACCCCGTACCATTGGTGAGAGTTGATGATGCAGTAGGAACACACTTATAACTATACCCAAAAGGAAGTGTAGGAAGTCCCCAACTAGCACAGGTAGCAGAAGTATCAGGTAACGAAACATATACCGTAGAAGCAGTACCTAAAGAAACTTGAGGACTTTGGGTAAGTAACAACTGTATGGTTTTATGTAGAGATGCCATATCAGTCATTCTCGTAGAATCTCTTCCTTGTCTGAGAAGTTCAGTGGGATTTAAGACAATAACAACTGCGGCAGTGAGGATGGCGAGGATACCAATGACTATTAATAATTCTATAAGGGTAAACGATTGATATCGTTTATAAGAAAAGGTCATATAAATATATACTGCACAGTATACAACAAATGACATCAAAAATATACAAGTAATTTAAATACCATCCAAAGATGACAAGGAAGTCCACAATTTTGTCCGATCGGACAAAATTGTGGACTAGTGAAAAAATCCGAGAATCGTACCTATTTTAGACGATCATCCGAAACAGGTACGGAAAGAAAATTAAAAGAAAAAACAACTCTTCTTATTGAAAGTTGATAGAAAAATTATACATACCCATAGAACAGAGACCCTGAAGAGTGGTGCCTGCTTGCTGAGGAGGCAATTCAATATCGGTAACTCCAGAGAGAGGAAGGTTTTTACGATATCCAATACTAGGAATAGTAAGGGCAGATGAACAATCAAAGGTAGAATTAGTAGTCACTCGTATGATAGTAGGTACCCCAGCTTTCGCAGTATTTGTACGAGGACTATATCCCCCTTTTGCTGTTATTGAAACAATTTGTTTCCCGTCTACAACAGAAACCGTAGATGATGCTGCACGCACAGAAGATGGAGTATTTTTTTGCAAAAGTATAATAGTACCCCCAATAATAACCGTAGCCACAAGAATTGAAATAATAATAAATTTCATATATTTAGAAGGTGAAAAATGGATTAATAATTCCAATAGCGACAAGACTGTTTATAACATTGAATAAAGCGAAGAAAATTACTACGAGCCCTGCGGTTTTGAAAAATATTCCTGAGGTGATTGTACTATGCATACGTACCGAGGTAAAACTCAAAAGCGCAAGCATCGGCAATGTTCCCAGTGCGAATGATCCCATGACAAGAGCGCCGGTCCAAAAATTTCCCGTGGAAAGTGCATATATTTGCATGGACTGAGTAAATCCACATGGAAAAAAGAATGTAGCAATTCCCAAAAGAAGCGGCGTGAGCGTACGATTTATTTTTTTAATTTCCAATGCTCGTTTTGAAATATGCTTTGGAAGAGTAGGTTGCATTCGTTTTGTCCAAGAAAAAACATCAAGTAAATTTAATCCCAACAAAAACATCACAAGTCCAACAAGCAAACTCAATATAAAGGTTCCTGTGTTATCTAGCTGAAAAGCTGATCCCAATGCACCAATCACTCCTCCCAACACAAAAAATGAAACGACGCGTGCAATGTGAAAGAGAGCTTGTGGTCGTACTTTTTCTCCTTCTTTTGCAAAATTTGCAGACATAGAAAGTACCAATCCCCCAACCACAGCCATACATGTAGAGAGTGAAGCAATAATACCAATGAGTATTGCGGTACCATACCCAACGGTATCTGTAGTAATCAAATTTACAATTCCTAATTTCTGCAAAACAATAAACAGCGCCAAAAATCCAAGCGCAATAGGAACAGCAATCTTAAAATCGGACCATTTTGTTTTTTGCTCTTGCGTTTCGGTAGAAAATGAATATCCATTTTCTTTTACATAGTTACTCAATTCTTGAGCTATATCTTTTTCGGATTTTTCTCCAAAATCCCCCTCTATCTCAAGAATTCGTTTTGAAAGATTTGCTTTCACAGTCTGCACTCCCGCCACCTGTTTCAATTCGCTTTCTATAAGTACCACGCACGAGGCGCAATGCATTCCCTGTATATAAAATGTATAGTTCTTCATAAATAATATATTATTATAATTTTTTTGTTTTTAATCGAAGTGAATTTGATACCACGGAAACACTTGAAAATGCCATAGCCGCTCCAGCAAATATAGGATTTAATAACCAACCAAATATTGGGTAAAATATACCAGCCGCAAGTGGAATTCCGACAATATTATAAATGAAAGCCCAGAAGAGATTTTGTTTAATTCCTCTCATGGTTATCTTTGAAAGCCTAATAGCTTTCACAAGCTTTGAAATATCACCATGGAGAAGTGTTATGCCGGCTGATTCAATAGCAACATCAGTTCCAGTACCCATAGCAATACCAACGTTGGCTTGGGCAAGTGCTGGTGCATCATTCACACCATCACCAGCCATAGCTACAATTTTCCCTTGTGATTGAAGTGCTTTAATCTTATCCATCTTATCCTGTGGTAATACATGGGCAATTACCTCATCTATACCCACCTGAGAAGCTATATATTTTGCAGTATTCTCGTCATCTCCAGTAAGCATGATTACCTTTATACCAAGTCTGTGTAAGCTTGCTATCGCGTCTTTGGATTCCTTTTTTACTTCATCTGCCACCATCACAAATCCAAGAAAATTATCCTTGGTACTTATAAGCACAGGGGTTTTTCCTTGAGAGGTATATTGTTCTAATTGATTTTGGTCAAACAAGATTCCAAGTTCATGAAGTAATTGCGTATTGCCGATAAAATATTCTGTACCATCAATCATACCCCTGAGACCCTTGCCCTGAATGACCGAGAAATTCGATGTTTCTGCCAAAGATATGTTTTTATTTTGTGCATAGTGTGTAATAGCATGTGCGATTGGATGTTCAGATTTACTTTCGAGTGCTGCAATGATACGAATTAAATCATCCTCGCTTAACTGAGATTTAGTGTAAACATTAACAACCGTTGGTTTACCAATTGTAATAGTACCGGTCTTATCTACCACCACGGTATCTACTTTATGCAAATGTTCAAGTGACGCCGCATCTTTAATAAGGATTCCATTTCGAGCCCCCTTACCAACACCAACAATTATAGCGGTAGGAGTTGCAAGACCAAGCGCACACGGACAAGCTATAACAAGAACACTTACAAAAGAGAGGATTCCCAAAGACACAGCTTGAGAAAATCCAATAAATTGAGATCCAACAGAGAGCCATATAATAAGAGAGGAAAAAGCAATCACAAGCACAATTGGTACAAATATACTTGAAATTTTATCAGCAAGTGCCTCAATAGGAGCCTTGCTCCCCTGCGCTTCTTCAACCATTTTAATAATCTGAGACAATAAAGTTTCTTTACCAACTTTTTTAGCTTCAAACACAAACGAACCGTTGGCATTAATTGTCCCCGCAACAACAAAATCACCAATCTTTTTTTCAATAGGGATCGGTTCACCAGTAACCATTGATTCATCCACAAAAGAGCTACCCTCAAGAATTACCCCATCAACAGGAATCTTGCTACCAGGCTTTATAATAACCTTGTCACCATGAACAACTTCATCAATTTTCACCTCAATCTTTTTATTATTGCGAATAATGAGAGCCGTCTTCGCTTGGAGATTCAAAAGTTTTTCAATGGCATCTCCGGTTCTCTTTTTTGATCGTGTTTCAAGATACTTACCCAAAGTAATAAACGCGATAACCACTACTACAACGTCAAAATACGTTTGATTCACATCAATAAATGAACTCAATACGCCCCCCAAAGCTACCACCACAAAACTATATAAAAACGCCATAAACGTACCGATTCCAATAAGCGTATCCATGTTTGCTTTTCCATAACGCACAAAGCGATACGCTCCCAAAAGATATGGCTTCCCCGCAACAAATAGTGTGTACGTTGCCATTACTAGCAACAGATGATGTAAAAATGTTTTTATAGTAAGACCCATCTCTGCTACCCATCCATATTGAGAAAAAATATCCCATCCCATAATAAACACACTCACTATTGCCAAGGGTATAATGACAAATAATGTACGCCGTAGAGCAGAAAGTTCTGCCGTTTTCTCTTTTTTACTCTGTCCTATTCCTGTGTGCGCCGTATGCTCAGATATACTCATCTCCGGCATCTGGAGAGATGGTTCATCCTGAGACATAAGCGTATATCCCAGTGGCTGTATTTTTTCGGAAAGAACTTTAAGATTTGTTTTTTGAATATCAAAAGATATCTTTGCAGTCTCGGTGCCCGCGTTTACCTCCACAGAAGAAACACCGTCAACTTTTTTAAGCGTCTTTTCAATAATGCTCACGCATGAAGCACAGTGCATTCCCTGCACCCCGAACAATTGTGGTTGATTCATTAATTTGAAAGATTATAAATTTTCAATAATTCCTCTATTGCTTTTTTCTTATTGTCCATAAGCTGGTGCCCCACACAGGTATCAATGTGTCCCGCGAGCAACTCTCGCTTTGTTGTTTTTAGAAGTCCAATCACACTATCCACTTGTTGAATAATTTCGGGGCAATATCTATCTTCTTCTATCATAGTAATGACTTTTGCGAGTGTGCCTTGGGTCTGACGCACGTATTTAAGAGATTTTTGTTTTTGAGTAATAGGTTGTTTCATATACCCTATACTATAGGGTATAGGGTATAATAACGCAAGAGGCTCTTGTGGAAAACTAAAACTCCCCCCACTGGGGGGGCTAAAAATCTGGTGGACCTAGGCGGAATCGGACCGCCGTCTCGGCAATGCGAATGCCGCGTGCTACCACTATACCATAGGCCCGTTTATATTATCGTCCGTAAAACGCGTCAAACTTTTTTAATTCTTCATTAAATCGTCCGTTCAACGCATTAATATCTTGCGCTTCTTTATTCACTTTGGTAATTATTTCATTCATAGCAGTATAGTCTCTATATCCATTTACAATTTCTTCTTGCGCTAATACCAACAATTGATTTAGATCGTTGTTATATGAAAGCAATTGACCAATTAACGCAGTTTCCTGGCTAATAGCAACCAGCGCGGTTTGCGCAGCATCTTTAGGAGAAATAGAAGGAATATCTTTTGCCATCTGTTCAAGTTGTAGCGCTAACTGAACCGCCTTCTCGCGAATGTCTTTATTTTTTTGAATTTCGGAGGTGATCATGTCCGCAATATCAGATCGAGTTTTGAAACCAGCTCCCTTTTGAAGCGCAGTAATATTATCACTCGTTTCACCAAGCATAGAAACAATCCCCTGCGCATACGAAGAGGCCGCTTGGCGCGAAATATAGAACGTATCAGGAATACTTCTTCCTGACAGAGAGGAAAAGATAAAAGAAAGAAATGCAATCACAATAATGCCAATCAATACCGTAAGTATTAACTGAGTTTTCTGACTCATCTGATTTTTCCATTCCAGAAGTCTTTGCATATAATATTTGCTTAAATGTATCAAAATAATTGCAAAAATCAAGTAAATATGGTAGCATCCAAAAACACTTTTACAAACGCGGGTATGGTATAATGGCTATTATGTCACCCTTCCAAGGTGAAGATGAGGGTTCGATTCCCTTTACCCGCTCATAATAAAATTTTTGTCCCTTGTGGATATAAATTTTATTAAGTGGGTAAAGTGAGCAAACTGCTTTGCTCACGTAGGGAATCGAACGACGGAGTGTGTGCGAGTAGCTTGCCTCGCTGAGTCAAAGCGGGCAACAAGCACAGCGAGTCGGTGGTTAGCCCGAGGAGGGCGACGGCACGACGAGAGGCGAGACCGATGATCTTTACAAAATTTAATATGGGCCGTTAGCTTAGTTGGTAGAGCGCGTCATTTGCAATGACGAGGTCAGGAGTTCGAATCTCCTACGGTCCACCAAAG
>JAJYXK010000003.1 GCA_021801825.1 bacterium | reverse complement strand
TAGACTCGAGTGGCAATAACAACACCGGAACCTTAACGAATGGTCCTACCTGGCAATCAGCATCCAACTGTAAGGTAGGTAGTTGTCTTTCTTTTGATGGGGCGAATGATTATGTGGATGTGGGAAACGGCTCGTCATTAGCAGTTAACTCCGAATTAACTATTTCTGTGTGGGTAAAATCACCCGGAGGTTCTGAAATGGTTTTTTTAGATAATAAAGCTGGTGGGTATAATGGATATGATCTACAAATATCTGGTGTTAATACAACTAAGGGGGCTTTCTCAACCGCTTCAAGTATATCCGATAAGACAATTACTAGTAATATCGTGGTGGCTGATAACGCGTGGCATCAAGCCTCCGGAACTTTTAGTAGTGGTTCTATGAAGTTATATATCGATGGTCGATTGGATAATTCTGGTTCTGCAACTTTCTCCAATATTACTACCCCAACAAAAAATACTCGCCTTGGATCGGGTTCCTTAGGAGGAGTCTTTCTAAATGGTCAAATGGACGATCTCCGTGTCTACAATCGCGCACTTTCTTCAGCAGAGATTCTGGCTTTATACAATGCGATCCGGTAGTAGGGATTATATCTAACTTGCTTTATAAATTTTGTGTATACTAGACCTCGTAAAATAAAAATCCGGCTAATAAAGCCGGGTTTTTGTATTACTGTTGATAAAATTTATTTCTTTAGTTTCAGAATAATCCGCTTCTCGGTTGGTTTTACCGAGGTAATGACAAAGGTGTATGATTTTCCTACTTCAACTTCTTTTTTCATTTGATCTAGATTTTCAAATTCAGATACGTGAATGAGTCCTTGTAAATCATGTCCTAATGCCACCAATGCTCCAAATGGATTAAATTTGGTAACTACTCCTTCTATTTCTTGATCAACCGTGAAAAGCTTTTCTGCCTCATCCCACGGGTTTTCTTTTAACGCTTTGAATGAAAGAGAAACCTTTCCATCTTTTAATTCAATAATCTTTGCGCGGAGCGAGTCTCCCACTTTTACCACCTCTTTGGGTGAGTCAATGAGTTTATGGTCAATCTCAGAAATATGCACGAGTCCTTCAATATTTGGATCGTCTACAAAACGAACAAATACTCCGAAGTCAGCAACTCCTGATACAACCACTTCTACCGTGTCTCCCTCTTTGTATCCTTCTAAACTCTTACGAACGCTTTCTCCGGTCACTTCTTTCTCGGATAAAATAAGTTTTTCTCCCTTCGCGTTGAAGTCCAAAACGCGAACTTCCATAGAGGTTCCGATGAATTTCTTTAATTCTTCAAGGATTCTATTCTTGTTTCCGTCTTCTACGTGTGGATAATTCTCGGTGCTTAATTGTGAAACAGGAATAAATGCTTTTACTCCTTGCACTTCAGTCATTAATCCTCCGCTATTTGCAGCGTTGATTTTTACTGAGAAAGTATCTCCACTCTCTTTAAGGTCTTTTATGTCATTCCAGTTTTGCTGGCGCATTGCCTTACTGAGTGATAGTTCAATAAATCCTTCATCATTTTCCGCTGCTACTACTGTTGCGGTAATGGTTTGTCCAGGTTCAAGGTTTTTAATGCTGTTTTGCGCATTTGCGTATTCCATACCGAATACGATTCCGGTTCCTTTTCCGGGTATATCAAAGAACGCTGTTTTCCCGACGCGACGCAATAAATATACCTCGCACGTATCACCTTCTTTGAGGGGATTTATAAGTGTGGGGTTATTTTTGAGCGCTTTGGTCAAAGGGTGCCCCTTTTTTGACTCGTCTATTGTTTTATTACTAAACATATTTTGTTGTGTTTTTTTGGTGCATAATTGCCCAAAAAAACAAATGAACGGTTCTACCGTTGTGAGGAAACCATAGCAAAAAAGTGTTTGCAAATCAAGGGAAATTTAAGTATAATACATGCAAGTTCTCAAGTTGAAAGTTATAAAGTCATACTGATATGGCTTGAGACTTGGTGGCTTTAAACCTTAAACTTTTTATTATTCTATGGTTATTTCATGGTATGGAGAAGGATGTTTTCGCATCCAAAGCGGTGAGAAATCTGTTCTACTTGATCTTCCTGATAAATCTTCTGGATTAACCGCTCCGCGGGGCAAATACGATGCTCTCGTTAAGACGCTTACTCCGTGGCCTTTTGATTTTGAAAATACCGAGGAAGGGGCGGGGACTGTTATTCATGGTGCCGGAGAATATGATATAAATGGAATTGGTATTCGTGGATTTGAGTTGCCCCAGGAATCTTCTACTCATTTTTTCAAAACTATATATGTGCTGTCGTGGGAAGACATTTCTATTGGTATTTTAGGACACTTAAGTGGAGAGATTCCTCCTCAGACGCTTGAGAATTTTGAAGAGGTAGATGTTCTTATTGGACCAGGGGGTGGAGCTCCTTTTGTTGATCATGAACATATGTCTCGGATTATTAAGCAAATTACTCCCAAAATATTTATCCCTTCGTTCTACAAGATTCCGGGATTAAAACGCGACGCAGGATTGGTAAAGCCGCTTCTGGAGAAGATAAACGGAGGAGAGATTGAATCACAAGAGAAGTTTGTGTTTAAGAAAAAAGATTTAACAGACATAAAGAAAACTCACGTGATATGTTTGCATCCATAAAAAACTGGATCGAGGAAGTACGACGCGCTGATGCCCGACGTCAACGCCGAGTGCTAATGTTTATGGTTATTATTTCTTTCGTGGTTGTCTGTGTGGCGTGGTATGCTGTGATACGATTTGGATTTATCGATTGGTCGGGGGAGTGGATTTCTGGAACGCATACTTACAACGCATCAGGAACGCTTGAGTCTTCTGGTCCTGATACTACGATGATAGGAGAAAAATTGGATGAAATAAAAAATGCAGTTGGGAATGCTTTCGGTGATATGAGGAAATTGGTGGGAGATGGGCTTAGTAAATTAGAGTCATCAGCCTCTTCGGCTTCTACTACTTCACCAATAACCGCTTCTTCTACTACCTCTACCACCACCACTATTCCTTCACTATAAAACCGATATTCACACATATGAAAAACAAAAACTCAAAAAATAAAGATTCTGAATCAGAGATTATTGAACGAGACACGCAACTTCTGGAAACGGGAATTACTTCCGAATTAGAACGATCGTATCTTGATTATGCTATGTCGGTTATCGTGTCGCGTGCGCTTCCTGATGTGCGAGATGGATTAAAACCGGTTCATCGCCGTATTTTGTGGGCTATGTGGGACACCGGATTGACTCATGGTGCGAAATTAAGAAAATCAGCAAATGTGACGGGAGAAGTTATGGGAAAGTACCATCCGCACGGAGATTCTTCTATTTATGAGGCAATGGTTCGTATGGCGCAGAATTTTTCATTGCGCTATCCTCTTATACAAGGACAGGGGAACTGGGGCTCTATTGATGGAGACGGCGCAGCTGCGCAGCGTTATACCGAATGTCGTCTTACCAAAATTGCAGAAGAAATGTTGATTGATATTGAAAAAAATACCGTTGATTTTGTTCCTAACTACGACGCAACGCGTCAAGAACCAAGTGTGCTTCCCTCCAAAATTCCTCAGTTGTTGTTGAATGGGACGACCGGTATTGCGGTAGGAATGGCGACTGATATTCCACCACACAATATTACTGAAGTTATAGATGCTACGTTGCACCTTATTGAAAAGCCGACCGCAACCACGGCGGATCTTATGAAATTTATACAAGGCCCCGATTTTCCAACGGGAGGTCTTATGTTTGATAGAAAAAATATTATAGAGGTGTATAGCACGGGGCAGGGAGCTATTGTGTGCCGTGCGCGCACCGAGATTGTTGAGCGTAAGCCGGGTCAATTTAATATTCTTATTTCTGAGATTCCTTATCGAGTAAATAAAGCAGAGCTTATTCAAAAAATTGCGCTTTTAGTAACTGAGAAAAAAATCGAAGGGATAAAAGATCTGCGTGACGAAAGTGACAAAGATGGACTCTCTATTGTTATTGAACTTAAAAACGACGCCGCGCCGCAAAAGATTCTTAATCAACTATTTAAATTAACTGAGCTTCAAAAGAACTTTAATTTGAATATGATTGGATTAGTGCAGGGGGGCATGCAGCCGCAAGCGCTTTCATTGAAGGATATTTTAGATAATTACGTCTCTCACCGACAGATTGTAATTCGTCGTCGTACTGAATTTGATCTCGGTAAAGCGAAAGAACGAGAGCATATCTTAGAGGGGTTGGTTACCGCGCTTGATCATATTGATGCGGTTATCACCACCATTAAAAAATCAAAAGACAAGGAGGAGGCACATATAAACTTAAAGAAAAAATTTGGACTTTCTGATGCTCAAGCAACTGCGATCCTTGAGATGCGTTTGCAAACATTGGCTTCATTAGAGCGACAAAAAATTGATGATGAATTGGCGGAAAAACGAAAACTTATTAAGGAGCTAGAACGTATTTTATCTTCGGTAAAGAATATTCTTGCGGTTGTTGAAAAGGAGCTTATTGAAATGAAAGAATCGTATGGCGATGCGCGGCGCACGCAGTTGGTTGATGGTGGGCTCTCTACGTTTACTGACGAAGACCTTATTGCACAGGAGGAGGTTATTGTTACGATGTCTTCGGGAGGATATATTAAGCGCATCAATCCAAGTATTTTTAAGGTTCAACATCGAGGCGGAAAGGGACTTATTGGGTCAGATGTAGGAGATGATGATTTCCTTACTCATTTGAAAAATGCTCACACACATGATAACGCGCTCTTCTTTACCGATTCTGGGAAAGTTTTTCAGACCAAAGTGCATGAGATTCCACAAGGAAGCCGCACCGCAAAAGGTAAAATAATCCATAACTTTTTAGATATTCCCGCTTCTGAAAATGTTCGTGCGTTTGTTACTTATAACGCGAAGGATTCTGATATTAAGTTCCTTGTGATGGCAACTAAGGATGGAGTTATTAAAAAAACTCCCATTGAAGATTTTGCAAACGTTCGCAGAAACGGTATTATCGCGTTGAATTTGAAGAAAGACGACTCGTTGAAGTGGGTGATGCCTTCTTCAGGAAAAGACGAAATTATTATGATTACTGCGGCGGGACAGGCAATCCGCTTTAAAGAGAGTCAATTGCGTCCCATGGGGCGCACCGCGGCAGGAGTACGTGGTATTAAGCTAAAGAAAAACGATGAGGTAGTTGGTATTGATATTGTGAAACAAAATGCTGATAAGAAACAATTACTTCTGGTGGTTATGAGTAAGGGATTTGCAAAACAAACGCTTATTAGTGAATATAAAACTCAATCGCGAGGAGGGCAAGGAATTAAAACGGCAAAGATAACTCCAAAAACGGGGAATATTGTTTCCTTTAAAATTATTGCAAGCGAGGAGGAGGTGATTGTGCTTTCTGCAAAGGGTCAAATTATTCGCACAAAACTTTCAGATGTTCGTCAAAGTTCTCGCGCAACGAGTGGGGTTCGGGTTATGCGTGTGGATGAGAAAGATAGTATTGTCTCTAGTACGTGTCTTTAGCTAGTTGCTAGTTGCAAGCGACTAGTAGTCAGTAAAAAATAGAAGCCCCGATTACTCGGGGTTTTTAAATAGGGGATATCTTAATTATTTGTTATGTTTTTCTTCCCCCAATTTCCACATTTTCCACTCGCTGTTCAAACAACATCAAACGTTTTCCAGGTATTTTTGTAGGTATGGATTCATGAAATGGAACAAATATCAACTCCCTTGGCTCATTGTCCTCTATTCTTGAGATGAGAACAATGGTGTTTTCGGGGATAAACCTTAACAAGAGTACTGCGTGAGTATAATTAGTAAACGCAATACAATAGAAATTGGGAAGCGTATTATTTTTTACAAGGTTTGGAAATTCTGATAGCCCAATCGCTGTGCATTTAATATCAAACATTCCCATGTCCCACCCCTCAAGACAGTCGAGAACAACGTCTCTTTTCTTTACATCGTCCTCAACGACAAGGATTTCTATCTTTTGCTTCTTCATTATAACTCCAAATTAGTAAGTGAATTTCTAACATTAGAGTTACACATTTTGTACAAGCTGTCAATCACATTCCGCATTTCTCCTTTATACTTACCACCTAATACGATATACTAATCTTATGAAGCTTACATTTTTAGGAGGGGCCGAAAGTGTTACTGGTTCTAATTATTTATTAGAACATGGAGGAAAATATATTTTAGTTGATTGTGGAATGTTTCAGGGAGATGAAACCATAGAACAAAAAAACGCAGAAGCGTTTTCCTTTGATGTCTCTAACATTGATGCGCTTTGTATTACCCATGCACATATTGATCATATTGGGAGAGTGCCGTTATTGGTAAAAAAAGGATATACAGGACCTATTTATTCAACCGCGCCTACCAAAGATGAGGCATATGAACTCTTGCTAGATGCTCATACGTTAATGGTTAATAAATTAAAAAAACAACAAGAGCGATTGGGATTGGCCGAGGATGACATAGAACCCTTGTTTGATATTGCTGATATAGATGCTGCTATGGAGCAATGGCATACGGTAGAATACCATAAGTCATTGTCCGTGAATCCATTTCATATTACGTATTATGATGCGGGACACATATTAGGTTCCGCGTCTATTGTGGTGGAGGCGGGTGGTGTTTCGGTTGGCTTTTCTGGTGATTTAGGAAACGTCCCAGCGCCGTTGGTAAAAGATACTGAATATCTTCCTGTAGTTAATTATGCTCTTGTGGAATCTACATATGGGGGCAGAGTACATCCTCCTATGAATGAACGTAAAGAAAAATTACATGCTATTATTGAAGAAACAGTCACCGCGGGTGGGACGGTGCTTATTCCTGCATTTGCGATGGAGCGTACACAAGAATTGTTATATGAATTAAATGAATTAGTTGAGCATGATCGTATTCCGCACGTTCCTATTTTTATTGATAGTCCACTCGCGATAAAAATGACCTCGGTGTATAAAAAATATTTAAACAATCCTGCGTTTGTGGATAGTGAGACGAGGGGATTGGTAAAATCTGGAGATGAGATATTTAATTTTCCGGGGTTGGATTTTACCGTTACTACCGAAGAATCTAAGAAAATAAATTCGGTATTGCCGCCAAAAGTTATTATTGCAGGTTCGGGTATGTCTAATGGAGGACGCGTGTTACATCATGAATTACGATATCTTCCTGATCCGCAGAGTACGATTATTTTTGTGGGGTATCAGCCAGATAATTCCGTTGGGAGACAAATTATTAATGGGGCAAAAGAGGTGACTATTATGGGTGATGTGGTGCAGGTACGAGCGCGCGTTGAAGTTCTTGGGGGATATAGCGCGCACGCTGATCAGCCGCTTTTAATGAAGTGGATATCTGCTATTAAGGGCTCAGTTAAGACGTTATTTGTGGTGCAGGGGGATGTTGAGGAACAAAAGGCACTTTGCGAGGCGGCGCGGAAAGAAGGAGTGCACGCGGTTATTCCAAAAGCAGGGGAGGAGATTGAATTAGTGTAGAGGAATTAGGGTTTAGTTGTTAGTATGAAAATATGTTCTGTATAATAAAAAAACCTGTTTACAACGCAGGTTTTTTTATTGCTACTTATTGCTAACCCCTAGTCGCTAGCTACTCATTTGTTATACCTCAATAATCACTGGAATAATCATAGGACGACGCTTTGTAACGCGATAGATATATTGTCCTACTTGGTCACGGAGAAGTGATTTAAGGTAATCTGGTTCTACTGATTGGAAATGAGGAATGCGTCCAATAATTGATTTTATTTTTTTGCGCACTTCTTCAATAATGTCTTTGTTTTCTTTGAGGTAAATGAATCCACGAGAAATAATGTCGGGATTTTTGAGGAATCTTCCGGTTCGGCGATCAAGTGTCACAATCATGATAAACATTCCTTCCTGAGAGAGCGCTACGCGGTCGCGTACCACCACCTCTTCTACATCTCCGACTCCCAATCCGTCTACCATAACATATGATGTGGGGACAGTTTCGTGGGTAATGGTCGCTTTCGTTGGGGTGAGCGCTAATACCTGTCCGTTATCTAAGAGAATAGTATTTTGTTCGGGCACTCCTGTTTCTTGTGCAAGATCAGCGTTTGCCGCGCGCATAAAATACATTCCATGAATAGGCACAAAGAATTTTGGCTTAATGAGTTGTATAACCAGTTTTAGATCTTCTGCGGGTCCATGTCCGCTTGCGTGAATATCTATGTGTTGTGTCTGATATACGCGGGCTCCTTGTCGGGTGAGGTTGTCTTTGAGGGTTTGAATAGGGCGCTCGTTTCCTGGAATAACTGATGATGAAAAAATAATAGTATCTCCCTTTTTAATAGAAATGTTTTTATTTTCTCCACTTACGATCTTGTTTAAGCTTGCGCGCGCTTCACCTTGCGCTCCCGTACTGAGCACCAGAATATTTTCATCTTTATATTTATGAATACTTTCCATAGGCACGATGGTATCTTTTTTTGCGCGGAGGTATCCAAGATTTTGTGCTATTTGTACATTGTTTTTAAGCGAAAATCCACTGAGTACAATCTTCCTCCCGTGTTTTTCTGCAAGACGAAAAATATCAACTACGCGCGTAATAAGGGATGAAAACAATCCAATAATAATGCGTCCCTTCGCGTTTACGAAGAAATCATCAAGATTTTTAATAACGGTTTCTTCGGAAACTGATTTTCCCGGTTTCCACGCATTAGTGCTCTCAAGAAAGAGGGTGTGAATATTCTTATCTCCGATATATTTGTATAGATCTGTGTGATGCGGGTTTCCCTCAATGTCTCTGGTGATCTTCAAATCTGAACAATACACCATGTTTCCCACAGGGGTATGTAATACCATAGAGAGTGAGTCGGGAATGGTGTGGTCTGCATCAAAGAACTCCGCATTAAAATGTTCTGATATTTTTATCTTTTCTCCTGGTTTTACGACAATAATGTGTAATTTTCCTCCAGTGTTGAATTCGTCTTGTCGTTTGGAGATAATCGCCTTGCTGAATGCGGCGGTGTAGATGGGGATGTCATTTCCTAGTTTTGATACAAGATAGGGAATTGCTCCAATGTGATCAAAGTGTCCGTGGGTGATAACAATTCCTTTAATGTTCTTCTTTTTCGGAATGAGGCTAGTAATGTTGGGGATAATAAAATCAATTCCCGGAGTTTCTTCTTCGGGGAATTGTAGTCCCATATCAACAATAACGATTTCATTTTCATACTCAAAGACAGACATATTACGTCCGATTTCTTCTAGTCCTCCGAGAGGAGTAAATTTGACTGTTTTTGAGTGTTCACCAGAGACAACTTCGTTGTTCGATAATGTGTCGTTTCTCTTGTGTGTTGTTCGATGGTGGGTTAACCCTCCCGATCGGACATTGCGACGAGGTGCCGTGTGTGTGGCGCTTCTATGAGTTGTGGGGGTTCCTATGCGCCCCTGTGTTCTTTGAGTGTGTTCCATAAGGAATAATGTAAAACTCAAAACGAAAAACTAAAGATTGTACAAGCCAACAAGTTTTATTATATGTGTTGGTGTGTCGCAACCCATTTTTGTGTGAGTTATATTAATTAATGTATATTATTTTTAGTTTTGTAATTTTTGTAGCACCTATAGTTAGTTATAAGTACTATTTTTATTTTTCTTTGTGTGTGCCGAGGACAGGACTTGAACCTGCACAACCTTTCGGTCGCTAGCACCTGAAGCTAGTGCGTCTGCCAATTTCGCCACCTCGGCTAAAAGCAAATCCGTGTAGATATAAATAAATCCGATAATTTCGTTATTTTATTGAAGGTTTTTATTCCCATATTTCTGGGAAATACTACATAAAACGCGCGTGAACTTTTACGCATTGTTTTCAGGAGAAATTAAAGGTACGAGTAGGATAGCAGAAAATACTCTTAATGTCAAAAGTGATGTATTTATTTGAGAACTCGTTTTGTTTTTATATGCCAATCTGTGATATTTACAAATCGTTCATCAGGCAAAGAAATCGCTTTTTGGGAGATTCCCTCAAGGGAAGTTTTGGTGAGATAAATATAATTAGGAGAGACAATAAATAAGGCGGGAATATCTCTATTAATTTGAGACGCGATGGCCTCTAAATATCGTGCGCGTTGTGTGTCTTCAATGCCAGTACGTTTCAATGTGCTGATATATCTATCTACGGTTTTATTTTCGTACAAGGAGTAATTTAGCCCCGGATAAAATTTTTCGCTTGAATCCCAAAAATGAAATAGATCGGGATGTGCAAGGAGAATGTTTCCAAATAAAAGCATTTGGTAGTTTCGTGTTTTTATTACCTCATCAGCAAGTGTCTTGGGGTCTCGGGCGTCTATGGTGATGTTTATACCTATTTCTTGCCATTGTTGTACAAGTTTTTGAGCGAGAGTGCGTAATGGTTCGCTGTCGGGGATGCTCATGATTATAGAAAGCGGCACCGATCCTTTTTCCCATATCTTAGTTGTTTCATTTTGTTTCCATCCCGCCTGTTGCAGGGTGGTTTGCGCTGATTCGTGGGGTATTCGTTCTTGATTTATGCCGAGCGCGGGAGGGAGTGGTCCGTCCATAGGGGTTGCTTGCCCATTGAATATTTCTTGTATGATGGGTTCGGTTTGTATAGCTTGCATAAGCGCGAGGCGCACCTCAGGATATCGCAGTGCTGCATTTGAGCTTTGATTCAAAAACACTGCGTAATATTTCATGCTCGGTATTGAAATCTCTTGTGTTCTTAAGACAATTTTATCTTTCAACGCGGGGTCAGTAGTATATACTCCGTCAATCTGTCCCTTGTTGTAGGAGTTTACTAAATCTTGTTCGCTCTCAAAAAACATAAGGGTTATGGTGTCCAAATAGGGAACATGACCAACGGCAGAATATAAGTCATTTCTTTTTACTTCGTATGAACGAACAAAACCTGTGTCTTCTACTTTTGACCCCACAACCATAAACGGTCCACTCCCGACAGGTTCAAAATTGTATTTTGAGAGGCGAATATTTGCGGGAGCGATGGATTCAAAAATATGTTTTGGAATCGGTCGTAGTTGTGCGAGTACGGTTTCAAAAGAGGCATATGGTTGATCCAATTGGAATGATACTTCGCGCTCGCTTACTCTAGAGATGGTTATATGTTGCCAATCGGGATATGCGGGGGATAAGGTGTCGGGATTTTGTATGGTTTGTATTGTAAACACAAAATCATCGCTAGTAATGGATGTATTATCATCCCATACCGCACCTTCTTTTATGCGCACATTCCATTTTTTGAAATCAGCACTATGTTTTATGCTCTCGGCGAGGTCAAGTGTGTTTGCAAATAAGAGTGTTACGACGTCTTTGTCGGGAGATCCGTCACGCGCAAGAATTGGATTAATGTATGATATTTGGCCGATAACTCCTTCGGTATAATCTCCTCCCGATGCGGGAACTACGACGGTTATTGATTGTATGATTGATTGTATGACAAAAAAACCCGAAATAATCAGTGCTCCGACACACACCCCAAACATAACGCGTTCTTTTTTAGAAAGTGTTAGGAATATGCGAATGAACACATGAAGCGTCCTCTGTATAAAAGTAGGCATATAATATCTGAAATTATGCGGATACTATCGTACCAATAAAACAGCAAGAGAGGTTGCGATAAACAAAGCGAGCGCTACGAGCGTAAGCATAAAAACCCCTCGCTCCATTCCTCGTCGTTGATGACCAAATCCAGCGCCGTCTCCTCCGAAGGTTTCTCCCATCCCAGAACCATTCCCTTGTATGATGACTAGGATGACGATAATACACGCAATAACTAATTGTGCGATTGAGATGATGTTTTTCATAAAATAATAAAAATCAACAGTGAGTGGTGTCGCTATACTTAGGCCTCCTCATTTTCTTGTACTTTCTTTGAAACTATAGAGAGGATTGCGTTTACCACGCTGATAATTAACGTAGCATAGACCAACGGATAAAGTCCAGCAATGGTAAGGTCGGGAGAAAACGAATCAACGGCGTATAAAATAATGGCGTTTACCATGACCACGCCGAGCCCCAGGGTAATGAATATAATGGGGCTCAATATTGCCTTGAGTAATGGTCGGATAAAGATATTAATAATAGTAAGGATTAAGGCGACTTTTGCATATGATTCCCATCCGGGAGCAATGCTAAACCCACTTACAAAGTAGGTGGCGGCAAAGAGAGCAACAGCATTGCACACGAAGAGGATAACCGCACGAGCTAGAAAACGCATATTATATATTATGTAATAAGTATACGGCATAAATGAAGATGGGTAAAGCAGCTATTACTTCATTTTTTTGTGGAATTTGGGCGTTATTAGGGATATACTTATTGGTATAGCTAATATTATAAGGCTTTTGTGTTATTAGGGGGTCGTTATTTTCTTAATAGCATAAAATTACTTTATAATCTTACATTTTTAATAATTTTAAAACTCATATATGTCTTATTCATCATTATGGACAGAGAGCATCGCGAATGCATTTGGAAACGCATGGATGCTCGTTGCCAACTTCATTCCGTCGCTTATTGCGGCGATTGTGGTGTTGTTGATTGGTCTCTTTATTGTGTCGTTGCTACGCTCTCTTATAGAGCGTGTTATTAATGCCATTAAGCTTGATGCCGTGTTGAAAAAAATGGGAGTTGCTGATTTTGCACAGCGAGGAGGATTTTCGCTTAACAGTGGAAAGTTTTTGGGCGGTGTAGTGTATTGGTTTTTTGTGGTGGTTTTGGTTCTTGCTTCATCCGACATCTTGGGATTGTGGGGACTCTCGTCATTCTTAAGTCAGGTGTTATTATTCTTCCCCAACATTATTGTGGCGGCGTTTATTGTGTTAATTGCGGTTGTTGCAGGGAACTTCTTGCGTTCATTGGTCCGTAGTTCAGTGAAGGGTGCAAAATTACACGCGGCGCATTTTCTGGGAACGTTAGCGTGGTGGGCGACGGTGATCTTTGGTATCTTGGCGGCGTTACTTCAATTAGGCGTTGCAACACAAATCGTTGAAGCTATTATCACGGGTGTTATTGCTATGGTATCCCTTGCGGGGGCTATTGCATTCGGACTTGGTGGAAGAGATTATGCGGCTGATCTTCTTAAAAAATTAAGAGATCACGTTGAATAAAAATTATTCATGTAAATTAAAAAAGCAGGGTAACGCCTGCTTTTTTATACTATAACGCAATTTGACAAGCTTATAGAAATAAGTATACTATTTGTATCTGTTACATCCGCCACGAGCGGATTTTATTAAAATTAAATAGAGAAAATAATATGAATGGTGCGTGTTATGCGCAGTGTTCAAAATAAAAACATGTTTGATATAAAAGTATTACAAAAAGCGGTTGAGCAACTCGCGTCAGAAAAAGAATTGGATGCGAGCCAAATTATAGAAGCGATTGAAGCAGCGCTCGCTTCGGCATATAAAAAAGAATATAACAAACGTGGAGAGGTGGTTCGTTGTGCGTTGAGCATGAAAGATGGATCAACCAAATTTGTACAAGTAAAGACTGTGGTTGATGAAACTACGGTTCGTTTTAAACAAGAAGGGGAAGAGGAGGTTTCTGAATCTATGCAAAATCGTGATGTTCATCACGTACATCCTGAAGAAGAAACCGAACCTTTATTGCCCGTGTATAGCCCCGAGCGACATCTGTTGCTTTCTGAGGCGCGTTTGATAAAAGCAGATGCTCAAGTGGGGGATGAGATTGAATTTGATCTTGAGACCCCTTCGTCTGAATTTGGGCGTATCGCGGCGCAAACCGCAAAACAAGTCATTTTGCAGAAGTTGCGCGAAATAGAAAAGGATTCTATGCGTAAAGAATTTGAAGGAAAAATTGGGGGATTGGTTTCAGGTATTGTGCAACGAGTTGAGCGCGGGAACGTATTTGTGGACATGGGAAAAGCGTCGGGTATTATGTTTCGCACCGAATCAATTCCGGGTGAACACTATCGCATTGGAGAGCGATTGAAGTTCTTCTTATTGTCGGTGCAAGACAATATGCGCGGTCCTAATTTAGTGCTTTCTCGTTCACACCCGCGATTTGTAGCAAAATTGTTTGAGCTAGAAGTTCCTGAGGTAGGGGATGGCACCGTACAAATTAAAGGTATTGTGCGTGAAGCGGGAAGTCGTACTAAGATCGCAGTATATTCTGATGTTGAGGGTGTGGACCCGGTGGGATCATGCGTCGGTCAACGTGGCGCTCGTGTACTTGCCGTAAACAGTGAGCTCGGAAATGAAAAAATAGATATTATTGAATGGTCTGAAGATATGGAGAAATTTGTAGGGGCATCCCTCTCTCCCGCAACAGTCACAAATGTAGAATTAACAGGGCAACGTGAAGCGCGTGTGCTCATTCCCGAAGATCAAATTAGTTTGGCGATCGGTAAAGGAGGACAGAATGTGCGTTTAGCGGCGATGCTTACTCATTTCCGTATTGATGTGCGTTCACAATCCAACCCTGATCAGGCGCAAGAAGGAGGAGTGGTTGATGCAGAAGAAATATCTGCAGTATCCAAAGAGACGGAAGGAGAATAGAAATATTACTAGTTTTTATAAAAATCCGCTTTATGCGGGTTTTTTGTTATATTTTATGCCGTTTTATAGATATTGACTTTTTATTGTGTAGGGTGTATAATATAACCAGAAACTTACATAAAACAAAAAAGAAAGGAACGCGAGATGGAAAAGCTAAAAACAACAAAAAAGACAGTTTTAAACTACTATGACGAAGAAATCGTTGTAGATACCGTGACTGTTAATGGTCACGAGGGAACAGTAATGTTTTTTGGAGAGGAAGATATTATAATCTCTTTTGAAATTCCTGAGAGATTTATCACAATTAAGGATTTCTTTGGGGAATTTATCCAGACCGTGGGATTATTTTCATCTGAGTTTTGGGCAAAAAGATTTGCAAAAGAATTATCCAATGAGTCTTTTTCGGGTTCATACTTGATCCCCATAAGTGTAAGAGATGGTGGTGATAATCTATTGGGAATCACAAAATTCAGGGAGCCGATAAACTTCGGAATCCAGGGTTTTAGTGAGGATATACGATTTTTTTCTCTCGATGAAGTAGGTGTTTATGCAAAGTACACAAATGCATGTGATGGCGGCGGTTGGAGAATCATGGCGGCTATCCGGAATAAATATAATCTCCTTCTTGGTTTCGCCTCTGATTATTTATTAGACGAAAGACCACATATTAACGTAATAGTTAAAAGGTCTCTCATAGAAATGTAGTAAATCTTTTGTTGTAAATTTTTCAGAATATTTATTTAGAGCGCGTCTTTCCTTTTTATTGAACTTTTTGATTCTCATGGAATTAAAATAAAAGAGAAGTAAAATAAGCCCCACAAAGGGCTTTTTCCTTTTTTGACTTTAGTTGTGTGTTTAATACATAATATGTGTGTTAACTCTATTATTTAATTTATTACGAGATCTTATGAATTTAGTACCTATGGTTATTGATCGTTCTCAATATGGGGAGCGAGCATATGATATTTATTCCCGATTGTTAAAGGAGCGCATTATCTTTTTAGGTGGTCCTATCACCGACGATGAGGCAAATTCGGTGGTTGCGCAGTTATTGTTTTTAGACCACGAAGACTCCAAGAAAGATATCCAGTTATATATTAATAGTCCGGGTGGTTCTGTGACCGCAGGGTTAGCGATTTATGACACCATGCAACACATCAAGCCTGATGTTTCTACTATTTGTGTGGGTATGGCGGCTTCTATGGGAGCAGTATTACTTTCTGCAGGAGCAAAGGGAAAGCGCTTTGCTTTGCCGAATGCCGAAGTAATGTTGCACCAGGTTATGGGCGGCACCGAAGGACAGGCGACTGATATTGAAATTGCGACCCGACACATTTTGAAATTAAAAGATCGCTTAAATCAAATTTTGGTAAAACACACTGGCCAGCCGGTTGCGCGTATTGAAAAAGACACCGACCGAGACTTCTTCCTTTCCGCCGAAGACGCAAAAGGATATGGCATTATAGATAACATCATCAAAGCCAAAACTAAATAATGTAATCATGTAAGTGATTTCAAAACCCCCTCGTACGAGGGGGTTTTGGTTTTTGCCTTATCTTATCTCATTTCTCTTGTCTCGTTTTTTATTTTCCTCGCGTCCTTCTGTTAATCTTATAATTTTTTATATTGTCCAGGATTTTTGACGATCGTCAAAAATCTTGGACAAAGCTGCTTGTGTCATTTTTTACTATTATTATTTACTGTTTCCAAGCTTCCCATTTTTTCTACTTCAAAAAAGTGAATATATTGTAAAATTTTCATTTCTTTTAGATCGTCTATTAAATCTCTTGGGATTATACTTTTTCCCATCCATACGCTTTTTTGTATCAGGTGAAAACCGAGCTCTTCCAAGACAACCCTAAACCACCCGCGCTTTTTTCTTAAACGCTCTGGAATATCAAATATCACCAATATATTTTTTTGTATTTTCTTTTTTTCATAATCCACAAACATTGACTTACTTCTGTCCGCTTGCTGTTCTTTCAGCGTGCGCAGCCCTTCTTTGGTTATGGTTATATATCTTTTTCTGTTTTCTTTTGTTTTTGAGATGAGCCCATCTCTCTCTAGACATCGTATACATTCATAGTAGCTTTTCATAGTTCTTCGCCGCTCTTCTTGATCTGGGTTAGATTCTGTCGTTTTAAACATTGATTCTCCACGCATCTTGCGGTAATAGCTGTGTCGTGCGCGATAGCCAGATTCCCATAGATCCAGAAATAGCTTTGCTGATTCTATAGCTCCTTCTTTGAGAAGAGATAATATAGTATAAGTTTTTTTGTGCATATTTATTCTTGTTTCTTGTTGTCCAAGATTTCTGACGATCGTCAAAAATCTTGGACAACGAGATGTTTTTGTATTTTATTATTATTTCTATACAAGGTTTTATCTTTTGCCCCTCTGTTTTATTGCGGAATATCTGATGTGAAGTAATATTTTGTAGGATCTACAGCAACGAGTGAATAGGTTTTAAATTGTGTGTTGTCCCACGACTCATCGTAGAAAGCGAATGTGAGATACGAATCACTAGTAAGCGGCGGCGGAGGTGACACAAACGTGCTTGGTGGATCAATATAGGTCCCGACAAATAATTTATTCGCGCCAATGTTTGAGAAGTTAAGTGACGTGTCTAAATATCTATTAGTGTCGCGTAATTGCAATTCCTTGTACGAGTGACTCCCTAGACCGCTTGGATATTTAAATGGATATATGGCGCTTAGTGCCTCAGTGGACCATCGTGAATTTGTCGCAAAGGGACTTCCTTCTATATATGACTCGCGATAAGGGCCACCATTGAGAAACGCGACAACCATTCGCAAACCATTATCTCCTGTCCAATCGGGGTGGAGTGATGGAATAAACGGGTACGAATCATAATATAGCTCTATCACTGGATCGCTTGCGTTGTAAAAATGTACGTCGCTCACAAAACTAGGCACCGAAACGGTTGTGGTTGTGTTTGTTGATTCATAACCCTCTATATCTGCGGCGGTCACTATTAGGGTATAATTTTTTGCTAGTGTTTCTACGCGGATAGAAGACGTTGCACTTGTGGTTGAGGCGCGCCAGGTTTGTGAGGCGTCAGGGTTCTGCTCATATATGTTATAAAACACGTTTCCTGGCGCGTTATTAGAATCACTCCATGAAAGTTCTATGCGTACGTTATTTTTGTTGTAACTACTTGTGAGATTTTGAACTGGTTGCGGTGGTGTCCGTGGTTCGGAAAGCGCCGCGGTGTTTTGTGGATTTTTCGTTGTGCGGATAATAAAATTGTTGATACTCCCGGCGGTAGTGTCGCATGCGTTTCCGCTCAGTTCGTATTCATTGGTGGGACTTTGACATTGATCTTGAGCCACCGCCTTTCGTTCAAATGATTGATTGTTTTGTAATGTATCTGGATTATAAGCAACCGAGTCTATAATCTCGGTGGTTGTTCCTTGTGTGCTTACCAATAAAATAGTCGCCGGTTGTTCACTTGGAATAAATGTGCCGCGATGCGCGTCCGCTACAAAACGTCCGTTTTCTGCGTAGTTATCAAAACCAATCAAGTAGAACCCATGTCCATATACAGTTATTTTCTGTTCGCCACTAAAATCAATAAGTGATTCAGAGTCAGTCGCGTTGTCGTGTTGTATGCGCAGTGCGTATGATTCTAATGATATAGAATTTTCTGTTGGGTTGTATAACTCTATAAAGTCTGTGTTGGATCCTGTCTTATCGGGATATAGTTCGCTTATCACGAGATGTTGTGTTGGAGAAATTGTTGTTTCGGTAGTTGTCGCTGGTGTGCTCGTGCTTGTTTCGGTACTCGTGGATGTTTCTTGTGTTGAGGTGGTTGTCTCAGTGCTCGTGGTGTTGGTGGTTGTGGTGTTTTGTTGGGTGTAAAGTGTAAACGTGTTCGTATTTCCCGGTGTGGGCGTTCCTGGTCCCCACGTATTTTGTAGATACTGTAATGAATTTCCGTCTCCGTTTGCTCCGGTACTAGAAGCATAAGTCTCAGTATCAATAGTGGTGGTATCGTATATAAGTGAAAGCGTTTCACCGCTATTATTTAGAGAAAACGATGCGGTGAATATAGGGGTAGTCGTGGTCGGATAGTCGCTCATAAAACTTGGTCCATCATTCGTTATGATTGCATATGCTCCTCCCGCAAGAGAGCTTCCTCCCTGGTAGGCGTTTATGCTGTGGTTAGTGTCCTCCTCACGCAGTTTCCAGGGTGGAGAATTAAGTGTAATGGTGGTGGTCGCAGTGTTTTGTATTTCTATCCATTCTCTGTTGGTGTCGCTTCCGATCGGGTTATACATAATCTCACTTATTCTCAATGTGTGTAGCGGCGGGGGCGGATCATACGAAGTTGTCTGCGAATTATTTTGCCCCCCTGTAGTGTGACTGTTGGTGGTGTTTGTGTGAGTGTCTACTTTTGTTGTCTCTGTTTTTGGTTGTGTCGCGGGTGTCGGTTTTATAAAAGGAGCAGAATTTTCTTTTTTAGGAGTCCCATTAATAACCGATGAGGTATGCCAACCGTATCCATTCACGTCTCGCTCCATGGTGCGGTGTTCATCGGCATCCCCGTATAACCACTTTGGTTGGGCGGAAATATAATCTATTAAGTTACAGAACGAATCAAACAAATATAATTCTTCATCTGAATTTTTTAATGCTCCTGTATAAATAATATTTGACGCGGCGGGCGCCGAGGTATTATCAGTCCTCTCTAATAAAAAGAATCCGCCCGGTTCAATGGTTTTTGTTTTTGATTCTCCGAGTGATATAGATATGCTCTTTGATTTATTTCTCAGTGTGTAGCCACTAACTGATACTGGATAGGCGTCTATGTTTTTTAGTTCAATCCATTCGTTGTTTCCACTTTTTGTTGTTCCCATCCACGCGAGTTCGTTAAATAGTATGGGTCCATTAGTGGGTCGTTTGTATGAAGGAATCTCACACACTGGTGATTGAACTGATTCTTTTTTTGTCTGTTTTTGTTCTGCTTTCTCTTCTAGATCTTTTGGTGTGGTGGTTGTGATAGTAGACGTTGCGACTACTGGTGGTTTAAATTCTGTTTCTTGTGGTTTTGGCTTTATCTGTGGTGCTGGTGGTGGTGTTGGATCTATTATCTCGCTATCTACCGGTGTTATATTTTGAGTTATGGTTGTTTGTGTTTGATTGTTGTTTTGGGTCAGCGGTATTTCTTGTACATTAGAAAACGAATTGTTTCCGGTAAGTTTTCCGAAAAAATTGCTTACCGCGTTTGTAACAGTTTTGGTGGTGTCTTTCGCGAACGATGCTACCTGTGCAAGAAACGAAGTCTTTTTTGCAAGATATTCCGGGTCGTTTTTATGTAACTCCGCTTCTTTGAAAAATAAATCAACCACTCCTGCGCTGTACTGTACTGCTTTTTTTGATAGCAGAGACCAGTAATCATTCATGATCATTCCACCTTTATCTATTAACGTTGTGTTGTTTTTTAATGATATTGCATATCCGAACCTATCAAAATTTATTTCTCTTAATAATTTATACATATTTCCTTCCCCATCTTTTCCTAAGATAAAATATTCATCATTAATTAGCTTCATTTCTTCCGATTGTGGTTTGTTATACCCACTTTGTATTCCTATGGTGTCTTTACTGTAAAAGTTATTATTTGAATATAACGCTAATTCATTAAAATATTCATCTAGTGTGTTTTTTGATATTTTGTTTGTGCTTACCAGTTTTGTCTCAAGTGATGTGTCTGGATTTTTTATGGTGTATTGTCCTGTGTATTTCTCATAAGGACTTCCATCGCTGTGTGAATCGTTACGAGTGTGATCAGGTACCGATGCGTCTTGTATTAAGTGGATAATGTGTCCCAGGGTAAACATCGCCATCTCGGTGTCTCCTCGTATCCAATATTTTTGCGCTTGTTTCCAGGTAAAATCTGAGGTTGGGATAAATTTTTGTATTTTTCCTGTTTCAATAAGAGATAGTATTGAGGCAATAATAGGGGAATACACCAATTTATTCTGACTCTTGGAATCTTGTGCCCAAAATTTTGAGCTATTCCAGTTTCCCCATTGATATAATGGGTCTATGGCGCTGTCTTGCGAAAGACCCCTGTTTTTTATGGGATCATAAAAATGATTCATCCAACGGGGCGCATCATCCTCTCTGCGCGCTCCGTCTATAAGAAACGGCGCCAATGTGGCGCCGTTGAGAGTTGTGGAGTAGTGCTGGTTGTAGAATCGCACTGTTTCTTGCGAAAGCAGTTCATGCGTATCTGTTTCATACGCGCGAGCCGGTTGATATATCAGGATTGTGAGTAGTAGTACCAAAAATACTATATATTTTCTATTTTCCATATTTTTGTTTGTTCATTTAACTTCATGTCTATTTGGAGTCCGACTGTTCCATCATCATTTTTGTATATAAATGCAAAATTACTATCACTGATTGTCTCATTTTTTTCCTGATAATTTTTTAGGTCCGTAGCAAATCTCTGTAAATTCCCGCCATCTTTTATTTTTGTTAGGAAATCCACCCATTTTTGTCTACTGAGATTAATATCTTGTATAAAATATTTACTTGCCAGATCAATATCTTCTTTTTCAATCGCGGCTATAAATAGCGCCAGGGTCTCTTCTGGGGTTTTGCCTCCGTAAGTGTCTTGCGCAAGCGCTTCCTCATACGTTTTTTGTTGTTGCTCGTATGCGGCGTACTGTTCTTTCATGCGTCGCGCTTCTTGCGCGGCGGGGCTGAAGTATTCGGTCCACACGGCATCCACAATAATACCGAGCGCAATAATGGTGAGAAACCCTAAAACGAATATCCACCACTTCGTTTTACGAGTAACGGGGGGTGTGGTAGGTACCCCCTGAGGAATTTGAACAAATTGTTCTTCCATATTTTTTGTGTTATTTTTTTTAATTTTATTTTTATAAAAAAGAGCTACGCGCGCGGAGCGCGCGAAGGAATACCACACACAACACGATTCTATATAACCAACACGAGAAAATAATTCCGCAGTCCGCGTATAGAACGGGGAGCGGGAGAGTCGCAATCGCCCAGAGGAGAAAAATTTTGTTTTGCAGAAGAATAAATCTTCTATATGGTTCTTAGTATATCACTTTCCGCTGTACAAAATATTAAAAACTGTTAATAACTCATTTGTCCAAGATTTTTGACGATCGTCAAAAATCTTGGACAATGCAATTTTTATCAAATGTATCTGCTGCGTTTTATTAAATGTATCCGCCACGATTTGTCTGTTATTATTTTGCCTTGACTCCTGTGGCGGGGTGGTATATTTTTAGTGCAATTACACACTATGGTCTATCCCAATGAATTTATGAAAAAGCGTTCTTTTGAGGTGGTATGGGCCGTGTTTCGTGTGGCGGCAACCATTTCTCGGGTTGGCGTTAAACAACTTCTTGAAGATCGCGCATTGGCGTATTTCACACATAAGAATATTCACACCCTTGAGGATCTTGAGGAGGCGATTGATTTAGGATCAAAGCTGAAAGATATTAGCGAAGTTAACGCTTCCGTTTTGTCGCGAGAGATTTCTTCCTTACGCGCTGCTCTTTTGGAATTACAAAACGCTCCGGTGGAAAAGTCCGTGGAACCAGAGCAGGAATCTATAGAACATATCTTTTCCGAACCTCCCATGCTCTTTTCCGATTTTACCCAAATGATGCGTTCTCAGGGTGGTGAAGTTGAAGTGGGGTCGCCCACGCATGCCACCGAATCCCAACAGAGTCCGGCAAAGAGTCCAATAGAGTCTGGCAAAGCTGAATCTGGCAATGTACAAAATAATCAACAAAAGACTCATTTATATACCGCACCGTCTTTTTCTGGCAATAGTCCGGCAAAGAGTCCAATAGAGTCTGGCAAAGCTGAATCTGGCAATAATCCGGCAAACGGAATGGCTCAAATTTCCGGAAATCAAACTATTAATAAGACGGTAAAATCTACCTCCGTTAATGTTAGTAGTCAAGGAGTCCTTTCTTCGGCAGAGCGAAAAGAGAGAATTGTTTCTATATTGAAGAGTAAAAATTTCTGCAGTATAAGCGACATTATGAATCAATTACCCAAAGTGAGTGATCGTACGCTTAGATATGACGTAAAAACGCTGGTGGATAGCAAGATTGTTGAACGAATGGGGAAAGGGGGGCCTAATTCCTTTTTCCGCCTTAGAAAGAAAGGTGGTGATGGAAACAGCGAATAAGCAGTGGTTTCTACTGGGATATTATATGAGAAAAACGTCTAAAATGACGTTTTTTAGTATATTTTGGCTCTTTTACTGGGCTTTTTCCTGTCTGTTTTATCCTGCTATCTACCCACTAATCGCTCGTCACTCTATTGGGTGTAACATTTATTACTATGGCTCGTTTCCTATAGTAAGCACATAGATATGCAGGTTTATTGGACATTTTTAACCGATATGCTATACTGCTTTTGTACTATATAACTTGATATTATTTTTCCGTGTGAGGCGGAATACTAATGATGAGTACACGATTACTAATCCATAGTGATTAGCGATTTTATTGCGCATCTTTTCAACGCCTCATATTATGAGGTTTTTATTTATTCCGTTTGTTTATGTCTCCATACATTTATGTATTGAAGAGTCTAAAAGATGGTGAGTTGTATACTGGTTCAACTACCAATCTTAAGGAACGACTCAAAAGGCACGAACAGGGACACGTTCCTTCTACGAGAGATAGAAGACCTCTAGAATTAATCTATTATGAATTCTCCAAAAACGAACATGACAATCGTATGCGGGAAAAGTACTTGAAAACGGGACGTGGAAAGAAGTATTTGAAAGTTCGTTTAAAAAGTTTTTGGGAGACATAAATCGAACGGAATTATGTTGTCTATAGTCCAGACGAAAGCTTCGCTTCATCCGGACTAAACGAAATAGGGGATCCACGCGCTGGTACAATTATATTGTACGAGCGCGCGGCTTCCGTATCGGGAGCCAAGATTCTCGCGTTTACGCGTGATCACTATTATTAACTTACTTATTCGTCCTCACCGATGGAGTAGTGGGTCGGTAATAAGGGTAGTCATCGCAGCAAGAATCTTCCAACAATTACAAAAAATCATTTAATTCAGAACAAACAAAATTCGATATGAATAAATTTTCAAAGATTTTCGTATTTGCTTTGTTAGCTGTAGCAATCGCTGCTCCTTCTGTGTCATTTGCACAGACCGATGTAAATGCTCAAATCCAAGCCCTCTTGGCTCAGATTCAAGCATTACAAGCACAAGCAGGTACTCCAGTAGCTTCTGTAACCTTCACCAGCAACCTCACTGTTGGTTCTAAGGGAGCAGACGTAACCGCTTTGCAGAACTTCCTTTCTTCAAAGGGATTTCTCAAAGTTGCAGCAACCGGATTCTTTGGTCCTATGACTAAAGCTGCGTTGGCTGCATACCAAAAGTCAGTGGGAATCTCACCGGCTGTTGGTTATTTTGGACCGGTAACTCGCGCACACTTTAACTCATTAGCAGTTACTGTTCCTACCACCCCGACCACCCCGACTACTCCTACCACTCCTACCACCCCTTCAACTCCGTCTATGACTAAGACTGAAGGAAACATCACCGTGCAGTTGAACCCAACTCCGGCGTCAGGACAGCAGGTGTATGAGGGAAGCACTAAAACTGCTTTGATCGGTTTGAAAATCAAGGCAACCGGAGGCGATGTCAATGTACAGCGCGTAAAGGTTAACTTGGGAACCGCAACCACTTTATACAGCAAGTTCTTGAGCATGTTGTATGTTGTTGATGATGCGGGAAACACCTTGTCTTCACAGGCTCTTAACAGCAGCACTGTTGTAAAAGATGGTAGCAACTATGTAGTATACCTCACTGGATTCAACTTCTTGGTACCGAAAGATATCACTAAGGTATTGACCATCTCTGGTGATATGTACAACACCATTGACTCAGCAGACGTAACTGCGAACCCGTCATTGACTGTTACTATTGACACCAATGGAGTTCGTGGAGTAGACGGATTGGGATTGCAGCAAGAAGGTCCTTCTTCAGGATCACTTGCTCGCTCATTCGCTCCGTTGAAGAACCAAGCCACTACGGCGACCCTTACTATCTCTAAAGATGGTAACTCACCGAAGGCAGGAAACGTTGTATCTGACACCAATGGAAACATCAGCAGCCCGAATAGCGCAGTATTACTCGCTATGGACTTGCGTTCAACCAAAGATCAGATCAAGGTTACTGACTTTATAGCAACTGCTACTGGAGCCATTTATCCGACTACCCTTTATGCGTATGATGGATCAACCTTGGTTGGTTCAGCAAGCGTAGATGCAACTACCCATGCAGCTACTTTTGCCAACATGGAATTCTACGTACCGGCTGATGCGGTTAAAGTAATCACTTTCAAAGGAGATTACACTGGTGTTACCAACTCTGCACAGCTTTCCGCTGTTACTGTTGGAACCAACGGATTTAGCGCGCAGAACTCACGTGGAGACACAATGAGCACTGCTTGCTCAACTGCAACTTGTTTGCAGGGTTCAGCGACTGGTGAGAACATGACTGTTATCAAGAAGGGTGCGGTATTTGCTCTTTCTTCAGCAGCGGCTCTTACCACTCAGAACACCGCTGGTGCGAACGCTACCCCGACCTACAAGGGTATTGGTAGCTTCACTATCACCGTTTCTGCGGCAGGTGGAGACATCTACTTGAGCGATTCAACCTCAACCAACCTTGTGTATGCAACTTCAGTATCCGGAGCTTCATCTGGAACTGCTACTGCAAACAACAGCATGGTGGTTACTGGTTACAACACTTATTCGGGTGGAATCTACAAAGTCGCACAAGACACTACTGCAACCATTACGGTTAAAGGAGAAATTCCTTCAAGCGTGACCTCAGGTTCTTACATGATGTTTGTTAAGAGCATCTTGTGGAGCACTGACAGTGGTCTTGCTTCACCGGTTACTACCACCTTCGACAGCAGCATCTACAAGAGCGCTGGCGCAGGGGTAACCTTGCCATAATAGCTTTGCTACTATGACTAAATTTGTGTGAGTTCTTCTTGCACAAAAATAGAAAACGGCCCGCAAGGGCTGTTTTCTATTGCATGCAAAATGCATGCAAAATCTTGTTTCATTGCGTTGTATGCTTTATACTGTAGTTCATGAAAAAAATTCTTACGTGGATTTTGTATGTTTTAGCGATTGTTCCGCTCATTGTAGCAAAGGGTTATTTTTTTCCTTATATTAGTGGTAAAAATTTATTGATTCGGTGGGTTATAACTGTTTTTGCGGTTTTACTTGCAGGATACGCGTGGTATGAAAAAGATTTCCGTATGGAATTAGCTGCCAAAGCAAAAGCACTTTTTAAAAATCCTGTCGGATTGTTTGTGGGATTATTCCTATTAGCAAATAGTATCAGTTCATTTTTTGCGGTAACTCCGTACCGCGCTTTTTTTGGAGACATTGAACGCGGAGAGGGACTTCTGGGTCTTTTGTTCTTTTTCTTTGTATTTGTGGGCATGGGGTTATTGTTTGAACATAAGGATTGGATTCGATTTTTCAAAATTTCTTTGGGGGTAGCGGTTGTTATGTTTTTTGATGCACTAATTGATTTTATGCATGGAGTAGTACGTCCCGCGTCATTTACCGGAAACCCCATTTATTTAGCAGAAGTATTTTTGTTTGCGCTATTTGCCGCGGGGGTAGTGTTTTGGGATCATTATAAAAATTCAAAGCGAGAACATATTAAAACAGGACTTGATTTGTTTTGGTTAATTAGTACTCCTATTATTGCAGCTCTTTCTTTGTGGGGTATTTTTATTACCGAAACACGAGGAGTTATTTTGGGAATTGGGGCTTCCGTTGGAGTTGTTCTTTTATATGCATGGTGGGCTGGAAAACATAAAAAAATTGGTTCACAGTCTGTTTCCAAAATAGCCGCATGGTTACTTCTTATTTTAGTGGTTTGTGGTGGACTATTCTTTGCAACAAAAAATATTTCTTTGTGGCAACATATTCCCGGGCTAGATCGTCTAACACACGCGACATTTACGGATGACAGTACCCAGACTCGTTTAATTTCTGCGGGAGTTAGTTTGCGAGCAGTAAGCCCTTCTTTGAACGGATGGCAGAAGTTTTTGGTTGGATGGGGACCAGAAAATTTTAACATTGCATATAATACCTACTATAACCCAAAATATTTTGAGTATGAGAACAAGTGGTTTGACCGAGCGCACGATAAAATTTTTGATGTGTTGGTTATGAATGGAGCAATTGGACTTGTTGTTTATTTAGGGATTTGGATTTCTTTATTGTGGCTGGTGGTGCGCAAGCGAGAATTTTCTTTTACCAAGTTAGTAATCCTTTTCTTTGGGGTTGCCTACTTTGTGCAAAATTTGACCGTGTTTGATTCTATTGTTACGTATGTATTGTGGTTTGCGTTTTTGGCGTACGTGATTCACGAAGTGTCTGGTGACAGGTGGTTTGTGCCTAGCGAGAGGAACCAAGACAAACAAAAAGTTTTGTCAAACACACTAACCGCTGTATTTAGTATCACTGCTTTGTTCTTTGTGTATGCTCTGATATTTTGGACAATAGTGCCATTTTCCCAGATGGGTTCATATCTTGAACTAATTCGTTCTCGGGCATCCATGTCTATTACACAGCTTGAATCGGCGTTTGATCCAATACTCCACCCATATACATACGCGCAAGACGTTATTCGTACCAGTTTTTTGGATAATGTGCGGGATTTATACCAAGAAACAAAAAGAGAAGATGAGAAACAATTAATTCTATTTGCCGCTGATCAGGTGCATGATCTATTGGTGCGAGAACCAAATAGTCCGCGGTATTGGGCTGATTTGGGGAATGGATATGATGCTCTAGGTAAGGCTGGATTAACTGAATATTTTCCCTTAGCGCAAGAAGCGTTCCGACAAGCGCAGCTTCATGCTCCTCGACGCCAGGATTTATATTATGCTCGCGCGTACAACCTTGCTTTTCAAAAAAAATACGACGAATCAATTTCGGTGATGCAGCAGGCAGTTGCGCTTGATGATAAAGTAGCACTTTCCCATTTGTATTTAGGACTCGTGTATGTTTCATCTGGTCTTCCTAACTATGATCTTGGTTTTGAGGAATTGCAGCGTTCTATGGAATTAAATCCGGGGTTGTACCAACAAAACCAGGGAACCATAGCTGCTTATTATACTTTGCTACAGTACTACTATAATAAGCATGACGCACGAGCAAAGGATTGTGCACTGGTCTTAGAATACATGGTTCCCGAAAAGAAAGCTGGATTAGATATGATTATCAAAAATATTGATTCGGGGGTGTGGCAATATATACAGTTTAAGTAACGATTTCTATCGTATCAAACACTTGTAAAAATCGTATCATTTTGATACGATATAAGAGTCATTTTGATACGATTTATATATGATATTTATAACCAAGAAACAGCAAAAATTATTACACACCCTTTTGATTTTAGGAAGCGTGTCTTCGTCTTCTTTATATCAGACATTGTTAAAAGAGGGTTTTTCCACCTCGTTAATATCTGTAAAACGGGAACTTTCGCAATTAGTTAAACAGAAGATTCTTTTGGTTGAAGGAGCGGGGCGTGCGGTTCGATATACCATTTCGTCTTGGGGGCGTGTTTTTATTCCTGTGGCCGCGCGTGAATATTGCTCTCTTGATCCCGATGTTCGATATGGGTTGTCTGGGTATAATTTTGATTTGTTATCTCAATTTCCCCCCGCCATTTTTTCTCAAGAAGAATTAAAAGAATTCACTACCGCAACAAAAAAATACATATTCAGACTAAAGGGTTTGTCCCCCGTGCTACAAAAAAAGGAACTAGAAAGGTTGATTATAGAGCTATCTTGGAAGTCATCTAAAATAGAAGGAAATACTTATACCCTTCTTGATACCGAAAAACTTATTCTCGAAAATAAAGAGGCAAAAGGACGTAAAATGAGCGAAACCCAAATGATCTTAAATCACAAGAATGCATTCCAATTTGTATTGACTCACGCGCAAGAATTTAAAACTCTTACGCGGAAGAATATTGAGATGCTACATAAGATTTTAGTGAAGGATATGGGGGTTACCAGTGGCTTTCGGAAGAATATGGTGGGAATTACCGGTTCAAAATATCGTCCCCTAGATAATCAGCATCAAATTCGAGAAGCGTTTGAAGATTTATGCATTGCGGTTGCAAAGATGAGAACTCCGTATGAGAAAGCACTTGTGGCACTTTTGGGTATTGGGTATATTCAACCATTTGAAGATGGAAACAAAAGAACTTCCCGGTTAATAGCAAACGCGATTTTGCTGGCCTATAGGTGTGCGCCCCTTTCATATAGAAGCGTGGATGAAGAAGAATATAGAGAAGCAACCTTGGTATTTTATGAATTAAATTCTATAATGCCCTTTAAGAAAATATTTATAGAGCAGTATAAATTTGCAGCTGAAAATTATGCAGTTACCTCAAAATAGAAAAGCGGTTCCCGAAAAGAAAGATGGGTTAGATATGATTATCAAAAATATTGATTCGGGGGTGTGGCAATATATTGAGTTTCGCTAGTTTACTATATAAGATGATATAGATATGAAAACTATAGCAATTATTCCAGCACGGGGTGGAAGTAAAAGAATCCCCAGGAAGAATATAAAGGATTTTGCTGGGCAACCTATTATAAAGTACTCCATAGATGCCGCCTTGACCTCCGGCTGTTTTGATGAGGTTATGGTTTCTACCGACGATCAAGAAATCGCCCAAGTAGCCCAATCTTTTGGGGCCAAGGTTCCATTCTTTCGATCAAAAGAAAACTCATCTGATACTGCTATGACTTTCCCGGTATTAGAGGAGGTTGTAACAGAGTATAAAAAACGTGGTATGGAATTTGATTATGTATGTTGTATTTATCCGACTGCTCCTTTTATAACTCCTGAACGACTGCGTACCGCCAAGCAAACACTAATAAACAATAACGCAGAAGTTGTTCTGCCTATTATGAAATTCGGCTACCCCATCCAAAGGTCTTTACGCATAGAGAATGGAAAAGTGAGAATGTTTTGGCCCGAAAACTATAATGTTCGATCACAAGATCTGGAACCGGCTTACCAAGATTGCGGACAATTCTATTTTTTTAAAACGAAGATTCTATTTGAACCAGGGATGATTTATTCAAAGAATACTTTGCCCATTATAGTTCCTGAGTCCGAAGCTCAGGATATTGATAATGAAGAAGATTGGAGGATAGCCGAAATAAAGTTTAAACTTATAAAACATATATGACAAATTTTAAAACCGAGCAGGAATCATTTTGGGCCGGACAATTTGGCGACGAATACAGTGAACGAAATAATGGTGAGAGTCTAATAAATGGTAACATAAACCTTTTCTCTGATATTTTTAAAGATATTAAAGATGCTCAGTCTTTGATTGAGTTTGGAGCAAATATAGGTTTAAACCTTGTAGCTATACGGAAAATTGCACCTCACATTAATATGTCCGCGGTAGAAATTAATTCTCATGCAGCAGAATCTTTACAAAAACTCGGGAATATAAAGGTTTTTAATGATTCTATATTAAATTTTAAACCAGACTACTAAAGAGACATCGTGTTAGTTAAAGGAGTCCTTATTCACATGAACCCCGATGTGTTAAAAGATGTTTTTACGGTTTTGTATAATTCTTCCCGTAAATATATATGTCTTGTAGAGTACTATAATCCCACTCCGGTAGAAGTTTTATACAGAGGAAACTCGGACAGACTTTTTAAACGTGATTTTGCCGGGGATTTTATGAATATGTATCCTGATGTGCGCCTAGTTAATTATGGATTCAAATACCACCGTGATAATGGATTCTATGATGATCTAAATTGGTTTTTACTTCAAAAATGACAAAGAAAAAATATGATGAATCCATTGCTATACTCAAAGAAGCGATTGCTCTTGATGATCGTGTAGCACGGTCTTATGCATATCTTGCATTGGTGCAGATATCTGCTGGAGAAAAGTATTATGCTGATGGACTTAACTCACTAGAACGCGCGGTACAGCTCAGTCCGGATATCTATCAACAAGAACAGGGGGTAG
>JAJYXK010000021.1 GCA_021801825.1 bacterium | reverse complement strand
AACCGCCGCGGTCGTTATTGTTTTAAATCCTGCTGAGCTTCTCAAGCAAGCTCGTGATAGTCAGCGATTGACTGACTTAGATGCTATGAAGAATGCTATTGCGTTATATATTTCTGATGGAAAGGATTTTACTAGCATTAGTAATTCTACTTGTTATGCTTCACAAACGGGAGCCACTGATTGTGCAACTCGGGCCGTCTCTTCTACTCGTACTACTATTGCTTCCTCCACGAGTCGTGTTACTGATGGTACCGGATGGTTGCCAGTAAATCTATCAAGTGTCACGAGTGGGTCTCCACTTTCAAATCTTCCTCTTGATCCCACAAATACGGTTTCAGGAAGTCTTTATTATTCGGCCCTCTTTAATACTGCCTCAACTACGTTTGAATTAGATGCTACTCTTGAGAGTACAAAGTATCAAAGCAAAGCAGCTAATACCGCTGATGGAGGAAATGGATTGAGTAGTAATGTTTACGAAGTTGGTACCGCTCCTGGACTCTCTCTTTAATGTCTGAGTGATTTTAATATTTCTTAATATGAAGGGGACGACCCATGTCGTTCCTTTTCTTATATTTTAATAATTTTTAATTTTTCACCCCATTACCCAAAGCCAAAGTTTCTGACGATCGTCAAAAACTTTGGCTTTTGATGTACTATGTAAAATAAGAACGTTTTTTGATACACTGAATGTATATATCTTGTATGTCTATAGTTTCTATTAGTGGAATTATTGTTGGCGTGTTATTTTTTGCGGGGATTATTTCTAAAAATGGAGTAGTTTTTACTCCAGCGTTTACCCGAAAATTTTTCTGGTTATTTTTTGTTGCGATAGGGTTGGTATTATTATACAGTTCGTTACAACAATATCGCGCATGGAATATTGGAGCGCCTGGACTTCTCCCTCCACACACTCCCATAACGTATTTTTTGTACTATGTGGGATTTCGCATATGGGCGCCGCATATTATTTCTCTGGTGGTGGCATTTTTGTGGTGGGGGAGCATGAAGCTTCTTAACAAAAAATATAACGAGAGATTTTTTTATCATGATGAATTTTTGTCTGCCCCACTCGCGCTATTTTTGGTTGGATATCCAGGGGTTCTAGTATATATTCTTGCATTTTTTTGTGTTTTTATTTTAGGCTCATTAATTCAGACGATTCGCGGAGGAGAAAATCAACGTTTTTCCATGCAATTTCTTTGGATTCCTATTGCTCTGTGTGTTATACTTATCAATGAGTTGTATTTGAACCACTCGCTTTTTTGGGGGGTATTAAAAATGTAGAAGAAATAGTCAGAAGTTATAAAGAAGTCTTTGGTTTACTTTATAACTTGATAACATCCTAACTGTATATTCACCACCATGATTCATGTTCCTATAGATAAACTAAAAGAGTCACTTATTGAACAAGGGCTTATTGATGCGCCTTCTTTTGATGGTTTGGCTGATGAAGCGGTCCGCATGAATCAAGATGTGGGAGATGTATTGGTCTCTAAGCGATATATTACGTACGATTATTTATATAATTTTCTTGCTGCATATTATGGTGTAGAGCGGGCGAACCTTAATATTCGTGGAATTGATGAGCAAATCTTGAAGCAGATAGACGAGAAATTTGCAAAAGAACGTCGCGTAGTCGCGTTTTTGAAAGATAGCGAAGAAACCGTATGTGTTGCCATGGAGGATCCAACCGATTTATCCACGATTGAATTTTTGGAGAAAAAACTTTCTGCGCGCATTATTCCATTTTTAGCAACCCAACAAGATCTTGCGCTGGGATTTTCTTTGTACAGTCATGAATTGACTGAGGATTTTAAACAAATTATTGAAAAGCGTATTAGTCTGTCGTTGCAACAAAAATTTGACAAAGAAGAAGAGGCGGCTCGACAGATTCCTATTGTTGAAATTGTGGATAACCTTATTTCTCACGCAACTTATTTAAATGCTTCCGATATCCATATTGAGGCAATGCAGGACGATGTTATGGTTCGATTTCGTATAGATGGTATCTTGCATGAGATTATTACTATGCCTAAACAAGTGCACGCCGCAATCGTGGCGCGTATTAAGTTGCTTGCGTCACTTAAAGTAGACGAGCATCAAAAACCACAAGATGGACGATTTCGTTTTTCGTTGGGGCAGGGGGTAGTAGATGTTCGTGTATCGTTAATACCTACACTGTATGGAGAAAAAATTGTTATGCGTCTGTTGACTTCGTCTCAACGACCCCTTTCCTTGAATGAGCTGGGGCTTTCCGAAGAAACAGAGCGTATTATCAGAGACAATATTAAAAAAACGTATGGAATTATTCTGGTAACGGGACCAACGGGTTCTGGAAAAACGACCACTCTCTATTCTATTCTTAATATTTTAAATCGTCCTGAGGTTAACATCGTGACTATTGAGGATCCTATTGAATACAATATTAAATATATAAATCAGACCCAAATTAATCCGTTAGCGGGTATTACATTTGCTTCGGGGCTTCGTTCTATTCTTCGTCAGGATCCTAACATCATTATGGTAGGAGAAATTCGTGACGAAGAAACCGCAGAAATTTCTGTACAGGCAGCTCTCACGGGGCACATTGTGCTCTCCAGCTTGCACACAAATGATGCCCCCTCAACCATTGCGCGTTTACTGGATATGCGCATTCAGCCATTCCTTCTTGCGGCGGTTATTAATATGGCAATTGCGCAACGATTGGTGCGTAAGATTTGTCTTGATTGTATTGAATCTTATGTTCCTACCACAGAAGAAATTGACGCACTCAAGAATCAACTGCGTATCCTTGGCCTTCCTGAATCACTGGTTCCTAATACTATGTATAGAGGAAAAGGATGTAAGGCATGTAATGGGGTTGGATATCGAGGACGTATGGGTATCTATGAGGCGTTTGAGGTTACCGATGAAGCAAGAAAAATCATTGCATCTCCAAACTTCTCCCTCTCTCAGTTGGTGGATTTAAATAGAAAAAATGGTTATACCACCATGTTTGAAGATGGGGTGAGGAAAATTGCGTTAGGGCTCACTACCTTAGAAGAAGTATTACGTGTGGCAAGAGAATAAGAGTTAGTAATTACTTGTTATTATTTATTATGAGATTTCATTACAAAGCAATTAATTCAAAAGGAAAATTGGTTGAGGCTGATCTGGAGGCGATTGATATGGCGGCAGCCCTTGCGTCTATTGGATCCAGCGGCATGAAGCCTATTTCATTAAAGCCGGTTAAAAAACTGTCTTTTAATTTTGGAAATGTTTTTGGACAAAAAATAACCCTGGAAGATAAAGTTTTTATTACAAAATATTTATCTCTTATGTTGCGGGTAGGAACGGATTTATTCCGCGCCATCAATATTTTAATTGAAGATTTTGATAAACCGATTATTAAGAGTCTTCTCATTGAAATTCGTAGCAACTTGGAAAAAGGACAGCCATTTTATACTACGTTTGCAAAATATCCAAAATCATTCTCTCCGGTGTTTGTGAATCTTATTCGCGCAGGAGAGGTTTCTGGAAATCTTGAGCGAGTTTTTAGTGAACTCAGTATCTCTTTGGAAAAAGAAAGGGATCTTACTTCAAAAATAAAATCAGCCCTTACGTACCCTGTCATTCTTTTTGTGGCTTCTATTTTCATTTTAATCCTGTTGGTTAGTTTTGCCCTTCCAAAGATTGCGAACGTATTCTTGTCTGGTGGGTTAAAACCTCCTGCATTCTCACAATTAGTTTTTACGGTGGGGTTATTTATTGGAGATCATTTAGCAATACTTCTTATATTATTAGTTGTAATTGTTGTTGGTGGATTATTCTTCTTTATTAAAACGTCTCTTGGAAAGAAAACTATATACGACTTTGCATTGCGTCTTCCTGTTATTAAACGAGTTATTAGAGAAATTTCACTGCAGCGATTTGCGGCAACACTCTCTTCACTTCTTTCTTCTGGGCTTCCTATTATAGAGTCTATAGAAATTACGTCTGATTCGGTGGGGGTTCCTGAATTAAAAAATGCGCTGCATCGTATTGCGCAGGAGGGGATTGCAAAAGGGCTTACGGTGGGAGAAGCGTTTAAACGAGAGCCTGCGGTTCCAAAAATTGTTTCAAATCTTATTGCAATATCTGAAAAATCGGGGCATCTTGAAGAAATTTTACTCACGCTTTCAAATTTCTATGCAAGCGAGGTTGAGGGCGCGGTTAAATCATTAGTTTCATTTATTGAACCGGTTATGTTGCTTATGATAGGAATGGTTATTGGAACTATTGCGCTTGCGGTTATTATCCCGGTGTATCAGTTAACGAATACGTTCTAGAGGAAGTATTTCTCAATACGTAATACGATATACTTATTCTTATGTTCACTATCACCAACATACATGCGCGAGAAATTTTAGATTCTCGGGGCAATCCTACAATTGAAGTGGAAGTCTCATTGCAAGGAGGGTTTTGTGGACGCGCAGCGGTTCCTTCGGGTGCGTCAACGGGCACATATGAAGCTCATGAATTGCGTGATGGAAATAGTGCTCGATACCGAGGAAAAGAGGTTCAACAAGCGGTGTTTTTTGTTGTTCATGAAATTCGTGATGCGCTTATGGGTAAGACACTTGATCAAAAGAGTCTTGATGAAGTTTTGTGCGCGCTGGACGGTACCCCGCAGAAAGAAAAGTTTGGAGCTAATGCTATTTTGGGTGTATCGCTTGCATTTGCGCACGCGGCAACGCAAGCTCTTAAACAACCGCTCTATGAATATTTTCGTGGTTGTACTAATAATTTGCATGGATATGTGTTGCCGGTTCCTCTTATGAATGTTTTAAATGGAGGTGCTCACGCCTCAGGAGCCATTGATATGCAAGAAATAATGCTCGTTCCCGCGGGGGCTCCTTCGTTTGCGGAGAGCTTGCGATGTGGGGCTGAAATTTTTTATGCGTTGCGTGATGAGCTAAAGTCAAAAGGATATAGCACAGGTGTGGGTGATGAGGGTGGTTTTACCGCTGCCTTTTCTTCAAATCAGCAGGCGCTTGATATATTGTGTACTGCTATAACGAATGCGGGCTATAGACTTGGAGTGGATGTTTTTATTGCGCTTGATATTGCCGCGAGTCAGCTATATAAAGATGGTGTGTATACCTTTCATGCTGATAACAAGACGTATTCTTCTCAAGAGCTTATTAATTGGTATCAATCTTTAGTTACTCAATACCCTATAATTTCTATTGAAGATGGATTAGCGGAAGATGATTGGGACGGTTTTAGCTCTCTCACCAAAACTTTGGGAGACAAAATACAAATTGTTGGGGATGATTTGTTTGTAACTAACGCAACTCGTTTGCAAGAAGGAATTTCTCGTAATGCGGCAAATGCTATTCTTATAAAACCAAATCAAATTGGAACCATTTCTGAAACAATACAGGCCATAGAGTTGGCTCGCGCAAATCATTTTTCTTCCATTCTTTCTCATCGTTCGGGGGAAACCGAGGATACCACTATCGCTGATATGGCGGTGGGATTGGGGGCGCATCAAATAAAAACCGGTTCTTTAAGTAGGGGAGAGCGCATCGCAAAATATAATCAGTTATTGCGTATTGAAGAATCCTTGGGTGCGCACGGATCGTTTGCGGGTAAAAAGGCCTTCCATCAATTGAGTTATTTTAATTAAAAAAGACTCATAGTAAGCAAACTAGTTTCAGTTCGCAAAACAATGAGTCTTCCCCCTCTCCTTTAGGAGAAAAGCCTTTCGGCATATTCTGGCTTGCTTTTACGGACTCGCGAAATCCACAAAACAAGTACAAGCCGCACGAGGCAATTTTTTGGTATTTTCTTCAAACAAATCTCCATGAGAGAGGGAGGAGAATTGAATCTTTTTGACGAGCTATTTTTTATTTATATCTTATTAATAATCTCTTGTCAAATCACTCAAAAAAGAATTTTTCTTGAATACTTTTGAGAAAATAGTTTTTTTCCAATTCGGCAAATTTTACTAATCGTGGAGAGCGATTGATTTTTATGGCATCTCCTTTTTGTAATGCAAAAATATTTGATCCATCGGTTGAGAGAATTACATCAAGCGGTTGTGATGTTTTTGTTTCAGCCAACAAACCTTGTTTTCTGAAGTTTTTTATGTGTATGGTGATGTGTTTATCTGATCCGATTACCATGCTGGGCGTTGGCATATTATGATCCAATAATTCGGTGATAATAACACATTGAATATCAGGCATAACAATAGGGCCGTGCGCGGATAAATTGAACGCGGTTGATCCGGTGGCAGTTGCAACCAAAAGGCCGCTCCCTCTGATAAATTGCGCCCTATGTCCTTCTATGTATACCTCAGCTTCGCTTATCCCAAGTGGATTTTGTATTACTACTTCGTTGAGCGCATTAGATCTAAAAACCTTTTTCCCATTTCGTTCAATGGTTACCGACACCATCATTCTTTTTGTGATGGTGTAATCCCCCGAAAAGAATTTTGCTAATTGTGGAATAAATTCTTTTTCATTCCGTACCGATGCTAAAAATCCTACACTTCCTAAATTAAGTCCTATAATAACCCGATGATTGTTCTGAAAAAGTCTTGCTGCCTCAAGAATGGTGCCGTCTCCTCCGAGCACAATAATAGTGTGCGCATTCGCTCCATTAATTGCGAGAGGGATATGTTGTTTGGTGAGCCATGTATATATCTTTTTTGACCATGATATCGCCCGAGGATTATCGGTGTGATAATATATATACACTGACGATTTTTTAGTTTTTCTCATAATTATCTTTATAGTACTCCACTATGCATCACGTCGCAATAATGAAAAAATCCTGGGGACTTATTCCTAAAATTATATCTGGAGAGAAAACAATTGAATCTCGCTGGTATCAAACGCGACGCGCTCCTTGGAATAGAATTCAAGTGGGAGATATAATTTATTTTAAAAATTCTGGAGAACCCATTGTTGCAAAAACGGTTATTTCAAAAGTCCTTCAATTTGAGTTAAAAAATAGTATTGATGCAAAAAAGATTGTTAAAAGATTCGGTAAAGATATTTGCCTCGTAGAGCGAGATGTATCTAAGTGGGGTCGCTTACCTCGTTATGGTATTCTTATGTGGTTGAAAAATCCTCAGAAAATAAAAATTCCGTTTTGTATTAATAAGCGGGGATTTGGAGCAAGTTCCGCATGGATAACCACTTCTCATATACGAAACATACAAGTGTAGAATTTTTTGTAGCTTATATTACTTGAACAATTCTCTTTATAGCCACAAAACCATATGCCCACAAGAAGGGGAGCCACAGTGGCATACCCAAAAGACTTACTCTCAAAAATTTTTCAACCCCGGTGCTGATGAATATATATTCTGAGATGGTCATTCCTATAAATCCTATAAGCAGCGCTTTAAAATCATTGTGTTCTTTTTTTATATTTAGTGAGATAGATATGATTCCAACATATACAAGTGTGAGAATATAATCATTTGAGATAATGGGAATAAGCCAGATCATAATTAGTATGGGAAGTATATTTGCTAAAATATAGAGGAATTTTTTCATAGTATTTTTGTATATAGTATTAGTATATCAGAACAGATACAGAATAGAATATACAGGTTATAATAGGGTTATATATAGTATATATTTTCAAATCTCAAACGCAGTCCATTATTACTTACGTTCGTCAGTAATAATGGAGTTGACTATTTATTAATTTAGTTATATAATACAAGAAGCATTTTAAGATAATTTTAGATAACTTTAGAAAACTATTTTCTTACAAATAAGGGGCATCATCATGATTAAGGTCTTCATATCTGTTCCAAAAACAGACCCCGCTGTTTCTGCATATCGTAAATTTGCGCAGAGAAAAGGGGTTGTTGTAGAAGAAAGTAAAAACTTCTTGTTAGTTCCGCTCATTGGAACAGACGAGTATAGTTTTAAAATTCCTTCTTTTTTTGTCTCAATTAAAAATCCGTATTTTGTTGTTGAGGCAAAAGAAGCCATATTTGCGCACGGAGCATGTGTGGTGTGTAAAAGTGACGGCGGAAAACTCTATTATCACAAGAAGTTTTCCAACGGAAACGCAGACTATCGCATTCGTGGAGGATCGTTTGCGTCTATCTTTTTGTTTAGAAAGGATCAAACCCTATCTATAAAGGGATATTTCCTGGAACAATTTGGAGATTGCGTCTTCCTTCAGGAGAAAAATGTTTGGTGTGGAAGGAAGAAGGATTTTCCCGTGAGACTTATCACATTTTCAAATGCGATAGAGATTGCTGTTCTTAAACTGTCACGACCCATTACTTTTGGATGCGAATACCCAAGGGCAATGAAAAAAAAATAGTTTTGTAAAAAAGGCCGCGGGATACCGCGGACTTTTTTATTCTATAAACGTAAGAGCTTTTCCTGTTTTATCTCCTCTCCCGGTACGACCAATACGGTGTACATAATCATCATAGGTCGCAGGAATATCAAAGTTAATAACATGACTTACATTGGGGATGTCTAATCCTCGGGCGGCAACATCGGTTGCGATCAATATGCGTACTTTTCCTTCCTTGAATGCCGTAAGCGCCCTTTGTCTGCGCGCATGTATTTTGTCTCCATGGATTGATTCTGCTCGAATGCCTCTTTCGGTAAGTGTTCTTGCTAATTTTTCAACACCAAATTTTGTTCTTCCAAATATAAGAACCTTATTAAACTCTTTTTGTTTTAAAAGATTTTGCAATAGTTCCATTTTTGATTTTCCTTCAACGCGGATAACGTCTTGATCAATATTTTTTGAAGTATCTCCTGTTTTTACCGAGATAGTTTTTGGGTTTGTGAGAAATTCTTTGATAAGCGCGTCAATTTCTCGGGAAATGGTTGCTGAAAAGAATAGGGTGTTTCGTTTTACCGGCATGCTTTGCATGATGGCGCGCATATCTGCGATAAATCCCATATCAAGCATACGGTCGGCTTCGTCTAAGACAATAGTGTTAAAGGTTTCAAGTTTTATATATTTTCGTTGTACCAAATCTTTTATGCGCCCGGGTGTTCCAATGACAAAACTATTATAGTGTCGTAATTCAGAAATTTGTTTTCCAATAGATGCTCCTCCTACGCAACAGGCGGAGAACATACGCATGCCGCTCACAAAACTTTTAAATTCTTCATCTATTTGTATCGCAAGTTCTCGTGTAGGAACCACAATAAGCACTTTTTCTCTCGTGTTGGTTATTACTCGTTGTATAAGAGGAATGAGAAATGCTCCCGTTTTTCCGGTCCCTGTATTTGCAATTCCCACCACATCATGCCCTTCTAAAATAAGAGGAATCATGTGATCCTGAATGGGTGTGGGGGATGTGTACCCTTTTGCACGAATGTTTGTTTTTAAGTTTTCTGCAAGCGCAAAATCTGCGAATGCATGGGTAGGAACGAACACCTCTTTTTCTTCTGAGGGGCGCGCCTTATTTATGAATCGCGATGCGTTAATGTTTTGACTATATCCCGCGCGTGATCGTGGTGATTTTGATGCTCGTGCGCGTGAGAATGAAGGTCGTGAAGGCCGATGGGTGTTTCTCCCATATGATCTAGTTTGTTTCATAGAGTATATCTATATAAAAATAATCATGAATATACTCTAAAAATCACGACGGTGATTATAGTAAGTGAGATATATTCATATAACGGTCGCACGGAATCCTGCGACAGTTATATGATGCGCGGTCAGTGAGAACTTGTTATGTCTATATATTATATTATTATATGCCATTTGTCAACTTTCTTTTATTACGACATTATTTTTTGTCTATTATTTGACATTTCCAGTACATTTTCATATGGTGTTGCCAGCACAAATAGCAGGGGATCAGATGGAAATTTCAGAAGGATTGTTTCAAAAGTTTTTAGAAAAAAAATTGGGACCTCAATATGATCGAGCTCTTCAGGAGTTTAGACGCTGGCATCCGTTTTGGAGGGTAGATATTTGGAATACGTTGTTGATAGTTGCTCGACACTCTTATCCAACAGAGGAGGTGCGAGTTGATTGCGTTGAAATGATTCTTCGGGAGCTTGAGGGGTATCCTCAAAAGAATATAGCAGCGGACTTTGAGACTCTACAATATTTTAATATCACGGTTCCTGTTCTTTTGAAAAAAATATTAAGTTCGCCTGTTGAAAATGGGGAAATTTGATATTGCGCCTTTTCAGGCGCTTTTTTTCATATTAAATCTGTACTTATGATAATTTCTGTGATATGTTGGAGCCTATACTAAGAAAATGAAAAAATTACTCCTCATTTTTAAGAAGAAAAAGGTCTGGATTCCTACGAGCGTTGTTCTCATTATTGTTGTTATAAAAATACTTTTCCCTAGCGGGGGAGTGGTTCAAAAAACAGTTGCTGTTGAGCGAGGTCCTGTGACTCTTGAAATTAGCGTAACGGGACGTGTGAAACCAACAAAGAACCTTGATTTAGCTTTTGAACGAAGTGGGAGAATTAGTTCTATTTTTGTTAAGGTGGGAGATGTGGTCTCTGAGGGTCAAACACTCATTTCAGTAGACCACACCGATCTTGATGCGCAACTTGCTCAAGCCGAAGCAAATTATAAATCACAGAAAGCTCGTTTAGATCAAATTGTTCGCAACGCGCAGGGAGGTGGATCAAAGTCAGATATTGATTTATCTAATGCATATAGCAATGCATTAGATGTTATTCGCGATGCATATAACAAATCAGATGATGCGGTTCGTAACCAAACTGACGGCATGTTTGATTCGGGGAGCTTAAATGATTCTAGGGTAATTATAGAAACCACAGCGGCCCAGTCAAAAATAGATGCGGGGACTCTTAGTTTTGAATCAAAGCGATTACTTGCCGTGTGGTTATCTGAACAATTTCAATTAACCCCCGATAATTATTCGGGAATTCGTACTGCTCTTGATACTAATATTGCGCGCATGAATACCTTTTTGGATCTGTTTAAAAATTTACAAGATGTTTTAAATAACGCCACGGGTTTGGATGCAACCGCATTATCATCATATAAAACGAAACTGTCTACTGGAAAGACGGAGTTAGTTACCGCCCTTTCTTCTCTTAATAAAGCAAAACAAACCATTATCTCTCAACAAACAACAAACGAGAGTTCTTTGGATGACGTTGATATTCAAAAAGGATTAGTTTCTCAGGCGTATGCTCAAATTGCTTACTATCAATCACAAATTGCAAAAGCTCGTCTTGTTGCTCCGTTTGCGGGCACCGTTACAAAAATTCCTTATGAGAAAGGAGATATTATTCAACCCAATACAACGGCTATTTCCCTTATTGGCTCTGGACAATATCAAATGGAAACTAATGTAACCGAATCCGATATTTCTAAAATCGCAGTAGGACAAAAAGCTCGTGTTACCCTTGATGCATATGGGCAGGATGTTCTTTTCACCGCTCATGTTATCGCGATAGATCTTTCGGAGACGATGATTGAGGGGGTGCCTACATATAAAACAACCTTGCAGTTTGATGCCGACGATACACGTATTCTTCCAGGGCTTACCGCAAATATTGATATATTATCAAACGCAAAAGACAATGTGTTGTTTATTCCTACACGCGCTATTGTGGTAAAGGATGCAAAAAAATATGTGAAATATGTTTCTGATGCAAAAACAGAGCAGACGCAAGAAAAGGAAATTCAAACAGGGCTGAAAGGATCAGATGGTCGCACTGAAGTTGTTTCTGGGTTAGTGGAGGGGGAAAAGATTATTTCCGAATAAGGTGATTATTTAGTCACCGCGGCATACTATGAATAAAAATGTTTTAATTGAAACAAGAGGGTTGGAAAAAATATATACCGAAGACGGTGATATAGAAACGCACGCATTGCGAGGAATAGATCTTACTATTCATGAGGGAGAATTTGTTGCTATTGTTGGTCCTTCGGGTTCTGGGAAAAGTACTTTAATGCAACTATTGGGGTTCCTTGATCGACCGAGTTCTGGTTCATATCTTTTTCAGGGTGAAAATGTAAATTCATTGTCAGACGAAGAATTAGCTCGTATCCGTAATAAAAAAGTTGGTTTTGTTTTTCAAGCATTTAATCTTCTTCCTCGGCAATCAGTCTTGGAAAATGTGAAGTTACCTCTCATTTACGCCGGTATTAAAGAACCCGAGAGAACACAGCGCGCTCTTGAACTTATTAACCTTGTAGGACTTTCTGATAGAGCTTCGTATCATACTCAAAAATTGTCCGGTGGGCAGAAACAGCGAGTTGCTATTGCACGCGCCCTAGTTAATAAACCACGGGTGATTTTTGCTGATGAACCGACCGGAAGCTTAGATTCAAAATCGGGAGAAGTAGTACTTCATTTTTTGCAAGATCTGCACGCGCAAGGAAATACTATTATTTTGGTTACTCATGAATCGTATGTTGCTGAATCTGCCGAGCGTATATTGCATATTAAAGACGGCTTGTTGGCGCATGATGAAGAAGTAAAAAATAGGCGCATTATTGAACACGACGGATTTAAGAAATAGCTTTTATGACTCATAAAGATGTTTATTTTGTCGCAGTAAAAATATTTCTACGAAATGAGAAGGGGGATCTTCTTATCACCAAGGACCGTTTTGGTGATTGGGATATTCCCGGAGGACGATTGCGAGAAGAAGATTTTAGTGTTTCGTTAGAGGATATTGTAAAAAGAAAAATGAAAGAAGAATTAGGAAATGATGTTGTATATGTCTTACATAAGCCAGTTCTTTTTATGAGACACGAACGAAATGAAATTCTTCCTTCTGGAGAAAGAGAAAAAAGAAGAATTTTTGCTATTGGATATGATGCGTTGTATCGTGAAGGATCTTTGGATCTAGGTAAAAACCATGATGCCTATAAGTGGGTGCCTCTACAGACATTTGTCCCTGAAGAATTATTCACGGGAGGTTGGTTGCAAGGAGTAAAAGAATTTCAAGAAATATATAAAACCACAATCCTTCCTCATGATAACTGATATTTTAAAAATTGCGTGGCAGGGAGTTATCACACATAAATCGCGTGCTATTTTGACGGTGCTTGGTGTAGTTATTGGAGTTACTTCAGTGATGACAGTTATTTCTGCGGGAGAAAGCGCTCAGGCATATGTGGTTGCGGAAATAAGCAGTTTTGGTCCCACAAACATTTTTGTTCTTCCGGGAAAACAACCAAAAGGACCTTCTGATGCCGCTGGCACACTTTCCAACGACTCTCTTAAAGAGCGAGACGTAGAGAGTTTAAAACAGAGGACGAATGTCCCGAAAGTAAAAGCGGTTATTCCTTATGTGTTTGGATATGAGACGCTTATTGTTGATGAGGAAAAGTATAATGCCATGGTAATTGGAAGCAGTGAACTTATACAGAAAAATTTTGATCTCACGGTTTCTTCTGGAAGATTTCTTTTGGGGTCGGATATTACTGATCACGCGCAAGTGGTGGTTGTTGGAGATACGATTAGAGAAAAATTATTTGGATTATCTGATCCCGTAGGACAAAAAATAAAAATAGGGAATAATAAGTTAACTATTGTGGGGGTTTTGGCAAAAAAAGGACAGTCATCTTTTTTTGATGCGAATAAATCGGTTATAGTTCCATATCCGGTTGTTCAACAAAATATATTAGGTATTAAATATTTTCAACGTTTGATTGTGGAAGCTCAGACTGCCGAAGATGTCCCGGGAACTATCACCGACATTACTACTACGCTACGCATTAACCATGATATTACCGATCCTGCCAAAGATGATTTTTTTGTACGAACTCAGGGCGATCTTGTAAATCAGATCTCAACTATTACTACCATTCTCACTGTTTTATTATTGTGTGTTGCCGCTATTTCTTTGATTGTGGGAGGGGTGGGAATTATGAATATTATGCTTGTCTCAGTGACTGAACGCACGAAAGAAATTGGATTACGAAAAGCACTTGGGGCTACTAATAAAAATATTTTGCGTCAATTTTTATACGAAGCCCTTATTCTTACGGGTGGGGGAGGTTTGATTGGGGTTGGGTTGGGTACTGCTTTAGTGTGGGGAATAACGTGGGCGGCTCAATCATTTGCAGGAATTAATCTTCCTTATGTTTTTTCTGTGCGTGGTTTATTGGTTGGTTTAGGGGTATCGGTTGCTATTGGGTTGGTGTTTGGTATTTTTCCCGCGCGGTCGGCGGCGAGAAAAAATCCCGTGGAGTCTCTTTATTCTGACTAATTTATTCTTATGTCTATAGTAGATATTGTAAAATCAGCACTTCAATCTCTTCTGGTACACAAGGGAAGATCAGTGCTTACTATATTGGGTGTTATGATTGGTATAGGTGCCATTATTATTGTTATGTCTATTGGTGATAGTGCGCAAACCATGGTGACGGAGCAAATTCAAAGTTTTGGCTCAAAGAACGTATATATCAATCCGGGGAGTCCTTCTGATGGATTATTTTCGGGAAGTGGCCAAAGCGCCGCGATGCTCGCAACAACATTAACTGAAAAAGATGTTGAACGATTGCGTCGGTCCATTGAAGTCCCGGGAGCCGCTCTTCTAAGCGCAAACGTGCAAACTTCAGCAAGTATCTCGTATGAATCTGAAACAAAAACTATGGGAATATTGGGAGTAGGGGCTGATGCGATGACTATTTATAACATTAGTGTAGAGAAGGGAGAGAATCTTACTCAAGAAGAGGTTGATCAAAAATCTGCAGTTATTGTATTGGGAAAAAATATAGTAAAAGATCTTTTTGGTGTGGATGACCCTATTGGAAAAAAAGTAAAAATAAAAGATCAGAAATTTAAAGTTATTGGAATTTTTTCATCTGCGGGTGCTGCGATGATGGGTATTGATGATTTAGCGGTCATTCCATATAGTACTGCGCAACAATTTTTGCTTGGGACAAGGCATTTTCAAGAAATTGCCATACAAGCAAAAACTCTTGAAGACGTTCCAGCAGTAGTTTCTGATGTAAAACGAGTATTGCGTGATAGTCATAATATAACCGATCCTGCGAAAGATGATTTCATTGTTACAACACAAGAAGATATTATAAAAAGCGTAGATAGTATTTTAGGAGCCATTACCGTCTTTCTTTCTTTTGTTGCGGCTATATCGCTTATTGTGGGGGGTATTGGAGTTATGAACATTATGTTTGTTTCGGTGACTGAACGCACCAAAGAGATTGGATTGCGTAAGGCGTTGGGAGCTACAAATGAAAATATTTTAATTCAATTTTTATTAGAGGCGTCTATGCTCACGGGATTGGGTGGTGTCGTGGGTATTATTGGGGGAAGTATTATCACCTATCTTTTGGTTATTATTGCTTCATATACCACCAATCTTTCATTTCCATTTATTTTTTCTTGGTTGGGGGTTGTTTTAGGTCTAATAGTTTCTTGTGGAACCGGAATTATTTTTGGGATTTTCCCCGCATATAGAGCTTCAAAGAAAAGTCCTATGGAGGCGTTGCATTACGAATAGAATAATGAGTGACTAGGGGATAGCTCGCCTCGCTGAGTCGAAGTGGGTGGTAAGTATTGAGAAAACAAAATTGCCGCACAGTATCATACGGCAATTTTCACAACACAAACCTGATTTTTATCTGGAGAGAAGGCTTTCGCCGAAGTATTCGTGGTATCCCAAAAATCTTCCATCTCCAGAATAGATCTCTTCTCTGCCTTTGAAATCTTCAAATTCATTTCTCTCAAACTTGTTTATATAAAGAAACGAATTACTCTGAAATGGATTGATCCCGCGGCCACCGCTGAAATATCCTTTTTGATATGCGATATGCAGGACCTCTTTTAGGAATGGAATTACTTCTTCTTTGTACCATCCTTCATAATGCATCGTCCAGATGGGTTTGTTTTGATAATGGATGATGGTCATTCCTGAGCTCAAATCACTTCCCAGATATGTAAAATACATATCAGTAACCTTGAACTCATCTTTTTCAAAAAGGATTACTTTTGATCCCGGCAATCCTTCAAGAGTTGTTTTCTTGGTTTTTGGGTTAGCATATCCGCTCACCATTGCTTCAAAGAACAGCTCTTTTGCTTTTTCCAGTATTTCTGCGGTACTCATTTCTCCCTCTCTTCTTGTTTTGTGTTTGTGATAAAAATCGTATTTTTGAACTGAATTTATACTATACCGAAAGTCATTTTTGTCAATTATTACTTATGCACCGACACTTATTTTTTTATGATATACTAGATTGAAAGATACTTTATATTACTATGAAGAAATCTATACTCTCGGCTCCTTATATTATGTGGATTATTATATTGGTCGGGATTTTTATTGAGGTTTATTTCTTGCCGCGTGTATTTATGTTTGAACCTAATACACTTGCGTTTGTTTTCTTTTTTTTCACGTTTGTTTACTGGATGTACTTCTTTATAAAAGCAATTACCATAAATCCCGAAGCCCCGCGCCGCCCCGAGCATATTACTGAATTAGTAGTTACGGGGGTTTACCAATTAGTTCGTCACCCCATGTATTCTGCTGATATTATTTTGGCGTGGGGAGTATTTGTTGCATATCCGCTTATTTCTGTGTTTTTTGGTGTTTTATGGCTTACGGTGGTTATGGTTGTGTGGTCTTATATTGAAGAAGTCGCTCTTATCAGAAAATTTGGTGATGCGTATATTTCGTATCAGAAAAAAACCCCCATGTTTATTCCTAAGAAACGAAAATAGGTGCTGTTGGTGGATGTTTTGGTATTATTTTGTTGTGTGCAAAGGTCGCGCATAATATAGATTAGATGGGTGTTTACTTCTATGGAATTTTCTCCCCATAGATTATTGGGTCCATATCTTCTTACAAAGGAAAATATAGCCTTGGTTTCTCATTCTAAAAAACCTGGAGTGTTTGCGTTTGGGAATTTAGACGAACAGAAAACATTTATTCCGTATGTTCTTGGTATGTCTAATGTAAGTATTAGTCGTCGGTTGCACGAAGGAATAGATAAGTTTACTCATTTCAAAATATATTATACCCATACAGCCCGCGAAGCTTTTTCTGAGTGGTGTGTGCTGTATCATTCGTTTTGTGGTGAAGGGGGAGCTATATGTTCACTTCTTGATAGAACTCATCCTCAGCATCCCACCGAAGAATCGTGGAAGTGTCCGGTGTGTCATGCGCGATGAGTGTGCTATAGTATGGTTATCTAGATATGCATGAATTTTTCTTGCAGAAAGTGTTATATATTATTACACCATTGAAATTTTGGAACCGCATATATTATTAGTAAATTTTGTTTCTATGAAATATGAATTACAACCTCTCCCGTATTCTTATGACGCGTTAGAACCCTATATTGACGCTCAGACTATGGAAGTACATCACACCAAACATCATCAAAATTATATTTTAAAATTGAATGAAGCGTTGGATGCGCATCCTGAGCTATCCGAAGTATCTATAGAAACTCTCTTGAAAGATGTTTCAAAAATACCACAAGATATACAAACGGCAGTTATTAATAGTGGAGGGGGGCACTATAATCATGAAATTTTTTGGAATAGCATGAGTTCGCACCCCACGGTTTTACAAGGAAATCTTAAAGATGCTATTGCTGCCTCTTTCGGAGATGAAGAATCTTTTTGGAAACAATTTAGCGCGGCGGCAATGAGTCAATTTGGAAGCGGTTGGGCGTGGCTTGTGGTTACTCCTGATAGACGCCTTGAAATCAAAAAAACAAATAACCAAGATAATCCGGTCTCTCACGGAGATACTATTTTATTAGGGATTGATGTGTGGGAGCATGCGTACTATTTAAAATATCAAAATAGGCGTGCTGAATATATTTCTGCATGGCGTTCTCTCGTAAATTGGGATTTTGCTCAACGTGTGTATGAAACTATTTCTCACCCATAGCGTATTATTATGTAGAGGAGTCATGTTCGGCTTCTTTAAGAATTTATATAAAGTTATATACTAATATAACGTATAGAAAATGACTTAGTGTGTCGCTGGGTCATATAATATAATAAAATTAATATTATTATTTATGAAACGATTTATTCCTATGGTAATTGTTGGTGTAACACTTCTTTCTGGTGTTGCGGTATATGCTCAAACTGCTAGTTCATCACCTCTCCAAAAGAGGACAGAGAGCAGACAAGAGATACAGAAACTACGCAATGAAGTACGATCTTCTACCACAGAAGAGAGAAAACAATTTCAAGATGAGCGAGAAAAGCTCCAGAAGGAGATGAAAAACACCACCTCAACTCAGGAGAGAAGCGCGCTAAAACTTGAAATTGAAAAGGCACGTCAAACAATGTTAGAAAAAATAAAAAAGCAAACAGATGATTTAAAAGTTCAAGTAAAGAAAATTAAGGATACTCAAAAACAAGAAACAGTGCTTTCTGTTCATAATTCTTTAGCGGCTTTGAATACAAAGGTTACTGATCAGTTATTACAGACCACTGATAAACTTGGAGTTATTCTTGGAAATATAACCTCTCGAGCTTCTAAGATGAAAGCGGGAGGAATTGACGTGACGTCTATTGATAGCATGATTCAAACCGCGCAGAATGCTATTCAAGCAGCACAAACTGCTATAAAGGCGCAAGCAGTAAAGATATATCCCATAACTATTTCAGGAACTGGAACTGCAGTACAATCTGATGTGGTAAAAGCTCGACAGTCCTTAATGACCGACCTTACTGCAACACGCGCCGTAGTTCAAAAAGCCCGTGAATCAGTTCAAACAGTTGCTACTACACTTGCAAAACTTACTCCAGCTACGAATGCAACTTCTACCGCAACCACTACACAATAAGATTGGTATTTAATATAAAATAATTTATTACGTATGAATAAAAAATATATTGTTATCGGAATTATTATTGTGGCGATAGTTATTATCATTATTGCTCTCAGCGGCGGAAGTAATGGCTCAACAACCCCGACATCTCCGGTATCAACTGCGCCCGGTGCGCAGGTAGCAGATAGCCCACAACAAATAGTGAATGACTTAAATGGTTTAGACACCGGTGATATAAATAAAGAATTTCAAGACATCGATACACAGATTAAAGGATTGTAATGGATTTATCTTATCACTTATAAAACCACTCTAATTATACGAGAGTGGTTTTATGACCCCTTTATACTTTATATCCCGCAACAGAGGCGTTGCTTCGTCACGGGGCATGCTTTATACTGTCCCCATGAATGATTCTGTCCAGCAAATAAAGGAAAAATTGGATATTGTAGATATTATTAAAGAGCGAATACAGCTTATTCCTGCAGGAAAGAATTTTAAGGCAAATTGTCCATTTCATAGAGAAAAGACCCCGTCATTTATTGTGTCTCCTGATAGGCAAACGTGGCATTGTTTTGGAAGTTGTAGTGAAGGGGGGGATGTGTTCAGCTTCATTATGAAGTATGAAAACATTGAATTTTATGAGGCGCTTAAATTACTTGCTGAGAAAGCGGGGATTGAATTGAAACACGCTAATCCCGCAATGCAACAAGAGTTTGGGGTTCTGTATGATATTCAAGCAACCGCAGAAACATTTTTCACGCATCAGTTAAAACAAAATCCTGATACATTTGCGTACCTTGCTGGTAGAGGAATTACCACTGACACACAAGAGATATTTGGTATCGGATATGCTCCGCATGAGTCTGATGCGCTTGCGGTGCATTTGGTAAATGCGGGATATGAAATGAAAGATGTGGAGCGTGCTGGTTTGGTAATAAAAACGGAGCGGGGGAATTATGTAGATAGATTTCGCGGCCGTATTATGTTCCCTTTAAAAAATACATTTGGTAAAACGGTTGGATTTTCCGGCAGAATTCTCCCTGTGTTTGAAAATGAAAAAACGGGTAAATATATAAACAGCCCTGAGACACCCATATTTAATAAATCAAAGGTTCTGTATGGTTTTGACATCGCAAAACCTTATATTCGGGAAGCAAAAGAATGTATTGTCGTTGAGGGGCAGATGGATCTTATTGCGATGCATCAAGATGATGTTACTCATACCGTTGCAACCTCAGGAACAGCTTTGACTGCCGCTCATCTACAAATGATCTCCAAACTAACTGATCATATAGTTTTCTTTTTTGATAATGATGATGCGGGTTCTGTTGCAACTGAACGGGCGATTGATTTGGGGCACACTTTGGATTTTGCGGTGCGTGTATATCATACTACATCAGAAAAAGATGCTTCGGAGTTTATTCAAAATCATCCTCACACTATTGCTACTGATATTCGCACCCACGCACAGTCCGCGCTGTCGTATTATATGCAACGATACCTCTCTCAATCAGGAGATAATATAAAACAAGGAGTAAGAAGTGTGCTTGAAAAACTTAACTATATACCGAGCCCTATAGAACAAACACGATGGGTGAGAGAAATTGCTCAATACCTGCATATTCCAGAACAGACCATTCTCCAGGAACGTTCACTTTTACAAAAAATGAAAGGACATAAACCCGCACCAGAAAAGACGCCCTCTGTTGAATCAACGCCACTTCCGCTTACTACACGATCTGAAAAAATTATGGCGCATATACTTCGTTTAATACAATATGTTCCTCAATCCTGGTCCGACGTTGAAGCATATCGTCCATTTATTCCAGCTTCGTATACGCTTATTGTAGATGCGCTTTGTCATAAAAAAACGTCCCCTGAAATTGATGCAATCGCTTCTTTTATTGAATTGCAATCAGCAATGCATACGACCACGAGTGATCCAGAAAAGACGGTGATTGAAATTCAATATCTTCTTCGTGAACTCAAAAAAGAGCATTTAAAGGAGCGACGCGAAGAGCTTGTTAAAAAGATGAGAGACATTGAGCGCGAAGCGCATCCTAAGGAGGCTATAGATGATTTATTAAAGGAATTTGACGAAATTACCAAATTAATAGATAATTAGCACGATTTTATACTTAACCAATTATGGCTATTAAAAAACAGCAAAAAAAAGGCGTTCGTTCTTCACGTTCAACAAAGAAGAATTCAGCGCCAAAGAAGAAAGTAGTTTCTCGCAAGAAGAAATCTTCTATTAAAAAAACGCGGAAGTCTATAAAGAAATCATCTACCAAAAAGGCTATATTGAAAAAGAAGACGAACAAAAAGACGTCTATACAAAAGAAGTCAAAGAAAAAAATTGTTTCAAAAAAAACAAAGAAACAAAAAGTAGATAAATATGCGGTTCATAATGATCTTGCATTAATGCGCAAGAAAGATGCGGAACAAAAAAAAGGAAAAAAACTTTCTGCGCAAGAGGAGTTAGTTAATGAATTAGCGGAGCGAGGAAAGACTCGCGGTTTTGTGACTGATTCTGAAATACTCTCATTATTTCCTAAGATTGAAACCGACATTGAATTTTTGGAAGAATTATACGCTCAGCTTGATCAACGCAACATAAAAGTTATAGAAGTAAATCAACTTCTTGACGCCGCTCCCGCGCCTGTTATTACCAAAGGGAAAGGGGGAAGGGAATTTGGTGATATGGAAACGTCTGATTTGCCTGATGCGGTACAATTATACCTTAAGACGATTGGGCGAACTCCCTTATTAACAGGGCAAGAAGAAAAAGATCTCGCAAAGCGATCTGAGCGGGGGGATGAAGAAGCTCGACAACGTTTAATACAAGCAAACCTTCGTTTGGTAGTTTCTATTGCGAAACACTATGTGAATCGCAGTAGTAACATGGGTATTTTGGATTTGATTCAGGAGGGGAATATTGGACTTTCTCGCGCAGTTGATAAATTTGATTATCGTAAAGGATTTAAGTTTTCAACGTATGCAACGTGGTGGATTCGCCAAGCCATTGCACGTGCGCTTGCCGATCAATCACGTACCATTCGTATTCCGGTACACATGGTGGAAACGATTTCAAAATATACGCAAGTAAAACGACGATTAGCGCAAGAACTGGGTCGCGATCCGCTCGCGGAGGAAATCTCTATTGAGATGGGAATTTCAGTTGATAAAGTTCGCCATATTCAAGAGATTTCACAAGAAGTTCTTTCTCTTGAATTGCCGGTAGGAGAGGATGACGATAATTCAACGTTATCTGAATTTATTAAAGATGAAAAAGGACTTACGCCAGATCAAATTACTTCTCATTCATTATTGCGTGAAAAGATTTTAGAAATTATGGATGATTTAACTCCCCGCGAACGAGAAATTATTTCATTGCGATTTGGACTTATGGACGGTGTGACGCACACCTTAGAAGAAGTGGGAAAGAAATTTGGTGTTACGCGTGAACGTATTCGTCAGATTGAAGCTAAGGCATTGGAACGAATGCGCGATCATGAAAAATCGGGAGCATTGGAAGAATATTAAAAATTGGTGTTTAGTTTTTAGCGGATAGTGAAAAGATATGACTTCGCAAGAATTACGAAAAAAATTTTTAGAATTTTTTGAACAAAAGGGGCATACTATTATTCCGTCTGCTTCTCTTATTCCTGAAAACGATCCTACGGTATTATTTACGACTGCGGGAATGCATCCGTTGGTCCCGTTTTTATTGGGAGAGAAACATCCGGGTGGAAACAAAGTCACTTCATGTCAAAAATGTATTCGTACCGGAGATATTGATGAAGTAGGTGATGCAACACACTTAACTTTTTTTGAAATGTTGGGAAACTGGTCTTTTGGAGATTATTTTAAAGATCAGGCGATTGATATGAGTTTTGAATTTCTTACCTCATCACAGTGGTTGGGGTTGGATAAGAATTTGTTGGCGGTTTCAGTATTTGCGGGTGACGGTGATGCTCCGTTTGACACTGAAGCGTTTGAGAAATGGAAGTCTCTTGGTATCTCTGAAAAACGTATTGCCAAACTTCCTAAAAAAAATAATTGGTGGGGTCCTGCGGGAGAAACGGGTCCGTGTGGTCCTGATACCGAAATGTTTTATTGGACTGGTGATCCAAACGAAATCCCTGAGTCTTTTAACGATGATCATCCATTATGGGTTGAGATCTGGAATGATGTATTCATGCAATATAATAAGACAAAGGAAGGAACGTATATTCCGCTTGCTCAGAAAAATGTTGATACGGGTATGGGATTAGAACGTGTTGTCTCTATTTTAAATAAAACAGATATCTATTCTATTGATACTTTTAAACCAATTATTGAAACCATAGAAAAACTCTCTGGTAAGAAATATGGCGAGTATACAAAAGAGTTCAGAATTATTGCTGATCATATTAAAGCAGGTGTGTTTATGATTGCAGACGGAGTTATTCCATCTAATGCGGGTGCCGGGTATGTTTTAAGGAGATTATTACGAAGACAAATTCGTTTGAGTAGGAGCATTACTATGAAAAATGATTATGCTCAATTCGTCTCATTAATTGATAATTGTTATGGAGATATATACCCGAACATAAGGAAAAACAAACCTCTTATCATCGCAGAATTGGATAATGAATTTACAAAGTTTATTAAAACATTAGAAATTGGACTAAGGGTGATAAATGATTTGTTTAAAAAGTCCGATGATATAGAGATGTTTTCTTTAAATGACGATACACTTTTTAATTTGTATCAAACGTATGGATTCCCTGTTGAGCTAAGTCTAGAAGAGATAAATAGAGAGCGGGGTCGTCGAGGTTCGCCTTTTATGGATGAGTCTTTAAAGGAGCAATATCTTAAGAGATTTTTTAATAAGATGAGTGAACATCAGGAGCTTTCTCGTACTTCATCGGCGGGGGTGTTTAAGGGAGGGCTTGCAGATCACTCGGAAATTTCAACAAAATATCATACGGCTACTCATTTACTTCTTGCGGCATTGCGGGAAATTTTGGGCCCCGAGGTGTATCAAAAGGGGAGCAATATTAACGCGGAACGTATGCGGTTTGATTTTAATTATGCTCAGAAATTAACTCCTGAACAGATACAATCAGTAGAGAATTTGGTGAACAAAAATATTGCTGAAAATTTAGAAGTGAAAATGCAAACAATGCCAAAAGAAGAAGCTCTTAAATCTGTAAAAGTATCCTTTGATGAATCAAAGTATGGAGATGTGGTAAAAGTGTATACCATCGGTGATTTTAGTAGTGAGTTGTGTGGTGGTCCTCACGTGGAATTCACGGGTCAAATTGGATCATTTCGTATTATCAAAGAAGAAGCTGTGAGTTCTGGTATTCGTCGTATTCGCGCTATAATAACACCGTAATGAAACGAATTTTAAAAGAATTGAGCGTGAATGCGCAGAATACGTATACTATTATTAAGCGAATACGAGACCGTAAACGTTTTGCAATTCTTTCATTTGAAGATGACGGGATTCGTTGTAAGAGGATGTACTATGATGCGGATACTCGTATAGCGCAAGAATTGAAGGGATTTTTCCTGAAAGGGATAACTGAGAAAAATATTAGAAAACATAAAACATTACAAGCATTTCTTTCTGTTTTGTATTTTCCATTTCCATATAAAATTTGTGTCTTAGTCCCGCATCATTTAGGTGGCTCGTTTTATCACACACTTACTCTTGAAAGAGCTCAGTCCGATAAGCCGATTTCTCAAGAGGAGCTTGATTTATTTTTTTCCCAACATTTAGGAAAAAGTATTGAATTTTATAAAAAAGAAATAATGCGTCGCACGGGGTGCGATGATCTTGATGCTTTGTTGGTGAGTAACAGAGTCACTTCAGTTTTAATAGATTCACAATTTATATCTACTCGGGAATATCCTGAAGCTCCGCTATCTATGACGGGTAAGAAAATTTCATTTGGTATCTTACAAACATTTTTCCATAGACCGGTATTTTCTGCATTACAACGACTACTCCCAAAGCGAGCAAAGCTGCACTCATTTTTCCAAGATGGATTTACCATACCATTCAGTGTTGTTCAACATGCGCTGAGAATGAATATAAAAAAATCTCCCATAAAGCCATTCGCCGCTGCGTTGATTCGTGATACGGGTACTGATATTTTTGCATGTTCGGGTGAGACCATTTCCTATCATGACTCCATTCCTATTGGATATCATAGTATGTACGAAACCCTGAATGGGAAATTAGGGATTGATGCAGAATCTTTTTCTCAGTTACTTCATCAGGTGAGTTTTGGTAACGCTTCTTCGCATGTAATAAAACAAGTAAACACGATTCTTTCTCAAGAAATACGTCATATGTATAACGGCTTGCAGGCGGCAAGAAAGGAAACGCGATCTACGGGCATGATTATTGATCCGGGGAAGATAGGATATTATATCGGAGCGCATACGCCTATGAAGAAAGCTCTTATTTCTAAAGAAGTTGTTTTATTTTTTGACGATATTTCTATTCATGCTCTGCATGATTCTTTGCGTATGACTACTGTTATGGGGTGTATTTTGAGACTTCCTCGTAAGCATTTAATAAACGAAATTGCGGTAAAACATATTCGTTGGTTAATTCCGCATGCGATTGAGAGAGTGTAAGAAACAAAATGAGTGATTAGTAATTAGATAATAGGTTGAAGATAATTATAATTACTTGTTTTTTGTTTTGAGTTTTATTTTTCTTGTTATATACTTATTATCATGGCACAACAAAAAAAGAAGAAATTAATTCCAGTGACTGATATTATCGCTCCTGGAGTAAAAATAGAATCACAAAAAAACAAAGAGAGTGATGAATTGTCTTATGTAAAACCTGATCAAGAATCTTTTATGAGTGACATTAAATTTGAAGCACTCCGTGATTTTGGAAAATCTTCTACTCAACCTTCCTTAGATTCAGAACAAGGATCTGGAGGAGATGCTACGCTTGCTACACTCAATAAATCATGGGAATTGCCAAAAATTTCTCCACGACGCAAGAGAAAAAATTCTTATACTACTTTTGCGATTGTGGGAATGGTGGGGCTTATCGCTTTGTATATTATTCTTGGTGTGTTGCCTCGGGTGACCATTGCTATTGTTACCAAAAAGATTCCTACACAACTTACCGCCTCTTTTACGGTTATGGGTTCTTCAACTCCTTTGGTTGATCCCTCGGTCCAAATTCCTGGAGAGATAATTACCGAACGAAAAACAAATATTTTTAAATTTTCCGCAACGGGAAAAGAAACTACTCAGCAAAAAGCACAGGGTTCTGTTGCTATCTTTAACGCATACAGTACCGCCCCTCAAATACTGATAGCAAATACGCGATTGGAATCTCCTGATGGGAAAGTTTTTCATTTAGTAAAACGGGTTGTTGTTCCGGGAGCAAAAAAGACGGGATCTGTGTTGGAGCCCTCAAGTGTTTCGGCCGATGTTATCGCTGATCAACCAGGAGGCTCTTATAACATAGATCCTGTGGATAGGTTTACTATTCCAGGTTTTAAGGGGAGTGATAAATATGAGAAATTCTATGCATCTTCTGTAGAAGCTATGAGTGGGGGAAGTGATGGAGAAACCGTGGTGGCAACCAAAGATGATGTTGAAAAGGCCCAACAAGAAGCTATTGCTAAAATGAAAGAAAGCATTGTGGCGACTCTTGCTCTCAAAATTCCTTCAGAATTTACTTTTGTGAAAGGATCTGAACAATTTCAGATATTTACTCAAAAAGCTGATACGCGTGTTGATAAAGATAATAATTTCAGTATCGCGGTTGAAGCTCAATCATCGGTATTTATTTTTAAGGAACAGGATATAAAAAGTAGTCTTCAAAAAAAGGCGCAAGAAAAAGAACAGATGCCTGATTCATATATTGAAAAAGAGGGGAATATTTCATATGGTCAGACGGTTATTGATTGGAAGGCGGGAACAATGACGGTCCCCGTTACGTATCAGGCGACTTTTTGGAAACCTATTAATGTGTCAGAACTTAAAAACCAGATTCTTGACAAGAAAGAAGCTGATCTGAAAACAACCATTTTATCTTTACAGGGGATTGATAAGCTTACTGTTTCATTTTGGCCATTCTGGGTGTCACACGTTCCTAATTCGGATTCTCGCACTACTATCACGGTGGAATAATATATTCTCGTCTATCCACAGAAATAAATAGATAGGGGTTGACTTATTTTTACGTATCATATAAGATAATAACTCATTAAATGTCATCACAAGCTACACCTGAAAATTTGGTTAACGGAATTGTTGTTGAAGCGTTGCCTTCCGCAATGTTCCGAGTGAAGGTTGGAGAAGACATCATATTAGGACACCTCTCGGGGAAAATGAGAATCCATTATATAAAGGTGATGCCAGGTGATATGGTTTCACTTCGACTAAGCCCCGATAAAAAGAGGGGTATTATAATGCGCCGCGGTCCTTCACGGAAATAATATTTATTTTTTCACAAGCATTTATGAAAGTTCGCTCATCGGTAAAAAAAATTTGTAAAAGCTGTCAAACAGTGCGAAGAAAGGGTCGCGTGTATGTTATTTGCAAAAATGTAAAACATAAACAAAGACAAGGATAATTTATCATCACTATGCGTTTATTTGGTATTACTATTCCAGATCAAAAAAGAATTGATGTCTCGCTGACATATTTTTATGGTATCGGAAAAACTACTTCTCAGGCGATTTTAGAAGCAATAAAAATAGATCCCGCAAAGCGAACTAAGGATTTAGATCCTGAAGAAACAAACAAAATAAAGGATTATATAGAAAAGAATTTAAAGATTGAGGGAGAATTGCGCCAGTTAGTGCGCGCAAACATTAGTCGTTTGAAAGATATACAGTCATATCGTGGATCACGCCATGCTCGTAAGCTTCCGGTTCGTGGACAGAGAACAAAAACAAATTCTCGCACGGTTCGTGGTAATACACGTAAAACCGCAGGAAGCGGAAAGAGAAAAGTTGAACTGAAGTAATCTCTGTGTACTATATTTAAAATTTATTTATTAATCTAAAAAAATGGGGAAAAAGAAAGTAGCTCAAAAATCGGGAGATATAAAAAATGGAGCCGATCAAAAATCAGAATCCGCAGCGGTTTCAAAGGGAAGTTCAAAGAAAATTGATACTGGCTTTGTGTATGTGAATGCAACATACAATAATACGGTAATCACGGTTACAGATTCATCGGGTAACGTGGTAGCTTGGTCTTCCGCGGGGACACTCGGTTTTAGTGGCCCTAAAAAAGCTACCCCATTTGCTGCTTCAAAAGTTGCAACTACCGTTATTGAAAAAATAAAGAAGTCGGGTCCGTTTTCTGTCGGTATTATTGTAAAAGGAGTGGGGAGTGGAAGAGATTCTGCAATTCGCACATTTGCAACACAAGGATTTACTATTACGTCAGTAAAAGATGCGACTCCTATTCCGCACAATGGACCGCGACCAGCAAAAGTGCGAAGAGTATAAAGTAATTTGCAATTTGAATTATCTATGAAATTATTACCAGCAAAAGAAAAAAAAGAACGGGCATTGGGAACGAAACTGGGATTAAAACCGTATCGTTCACTTTCTCCCAAAGCGGCAATGACTCGTCGCCCCTATCGACCAGGGGTTCATGGAGCAAAGAGAACTCGCGCGGGATCTGAATTCAAGACTCAGTTAATGGAAAAACAAAAAGTGAAGTTAACCTATGGATTGAACGAGATTCAGCTTAAACGCGTATTTACTAATGCGCTTGCGAACAAAAAAGAGCCAATTTTACAATCTATTTTAAACCAGATAGAGTTTCGTCTTGATAATGTGGTATATCGTCTTGGATTTGCCCCATCACGTATTATGGGACGTCAATTAGTAAGCCACGGTCATTTTACCGTAAATGGACGAAAGGTGACTATTCCTTCATATCGTGTGCGTGTTGGTGATGTTATTGGCATTCGCGAAGTGCGTAAGAATATGCCCTTGTTTAAGGATTTAAAGAATACTCTCAAAGGAAAGAAAGAATCATGGTTGAAAATAAATGAACAGGAGCTTACCGGAACCGTTACTGGTTTGCCAGAACAAGTTGACCTTCCTTTTAATCTTAACTTAGTTATTGATTACTACGCGCGTTAATTATCCGCGCAATTATAAACCATAACCACTCTCATTATATGGACCACACATTTTTAAGTAAGAATGTTGCTATAAAAAAAGTATCAGAAACTGAATCAGTGGGCGTTTTTGAAATATCAAATTTGTATACCGGATATGGTGTTACCTTGGGTAATGCCTTGCGCCGTGTTTTACTTTCTTCGTTACCAGGTGCGGCGGTCACACAAATCAAAATAAAAGGAGTTAAACATGAATTCTCTACTATTTCAGGAGTTTTGGAGGATGTGGTGGATATTATGTTAAACATAAAGAAAATTCGATTTTCATTTTTTGCAGATGAACCACAGATTCTTTCTTTAAAAAAGAAAGGAGAAGGGGTTGTTACCGCGGCGGATATTCAAGCTTCGTCACAGGTGATAGTAAAAAATCCTTCTGCTCATATTGCAACATTAACCGCAAAAGATTCTGAGATAGAAATGGAGTTCACTATAGAAAAAGGATTAGGATATGTACCCGCAGAATTTCGTAAATCAGAGAAGCTTCCTATCGGAGCTATTGCGCTGGACGCTATTTTCACTCCTGTGGTGAACGTCAATTTTGAAGCAACAAATATGCGCGTAGGTGATCGTACGGATTATAATAAATTGACTCTTACTATAGAAACCGATAAGACTATCAGTCCTTCTCGTGCATTACACAAAGCGGCAAATATTCTCAAAGATCATCTGCAGATAGTTTCTGACATTGAAGTTTCTGAGAACTTTATTTCTACTGAAAAAACCGAAAAAACAAAAACGGTTGCAGCGAAAGATGTTTCAGAAAAAAAATCAGCGAAAACAAAGAAAACGAGTAAAAAATAAATCCTATGAGACATCAAAAAAGCGGAACAAAATTTAGACGTGAAAAGGGACAGCGTAATGCATTTATTAAAAACCTCGCAAAGAACGTTATCCTCAAGGGAAAAATAAAGACCACTGAAACGCGCGCAAAGGCGATTAAGCCGGTTGTTGAGAAAATGGTAACTCTCGCGAGGAAACAAACACTTGCTTCTTTGCGATTACTTATCTCTCGCGTATCAAAGGAGGCGGCAACGAAGTTGTATTATGACATTGCTCCTCGTTATGCGCAGCGATCAGGAGGATATATGCGTATCATCAAAATTTCGGGATCGCGTAAGGGAGATAATAGCACTATGGCGATTTTGGAATTTATTGACGAGAAATAATTTCAAAGACAAATGGCATTGTTTGAAAAAATTAAACAAACATTAGAGCATGCTGAGGTGTGTATCTTATCTCAACAGGGGAAACACTTATACGCGGTTCTTCCTTGGGAACGGTATCAAGACCTTGTTCATAATGGAGAAACGGTATCGCCTAATGAAATAACGCCAGAGAGTTCAGACATATCTGCGGGAGTTGATATTGACATCAATGATATTCCCGTCTAATATGTATGCACTGTGCTGACGCGCATCTATTTGTATTATAAAAATAATTAATTATAAAAAATAAAAACATATGGCAGAGAAAGCAAAATTTGACCGCACGAAGCCCCATGTAAACGTCGGAACCATTGGTCACGTTGACCATGGGAAGACTACTTTGACTGCGGCTATTACTAATACCTTGTTCCTCAAGGGTTTTATCAGCAAGAGAGAGAATGTGAACGATATTGATAACGCGCCTGAAGAAAAGGCTCGTGGAATCACGATTGCGTTGCATCACTCAGAATATGAAACTGCAAAGCGTCACTATGCGCACATTGATGCACCAGGACACGCTGATTATATTAAGAACATGATCACCGGAGCTGCACAGATGGATGGAGCCGTATTGGTGGTTGCGGCAACTGATGGTCCTATGCCCCAGACTCGAGAGCACATTTTGTTAGCATACCAAGTAGGAGTGCCAAAAATGATTGTATTCTTGAACAAAGTTGATCAAGTAAGCGATCCTGAATTGGTTGATTTAGTTGAAGATGAAGTTCGCGAACTTCTTAAGAAGTACAACTTCCCTGGAGACGAAGTCCCCGTAATTCGCGGATCAGCATTGAAAGCATCCGAAGCAACCTCAGCTGATGATCCGGCATTGGAGCCTATCATGCAATTAATCAATGCATTAGATGAATATATCCCTGAACCAGCTCGTGAAACCGATAAGCCGTTCTTGATGCCTATTGAAGATATTTTCTCAATTGAAGGACGAGGAACTAGATCGGAA
>JAJYXK010000004.1 GCA_021801825.1 bacterium | reverse complement strand
GAGAGGCAAGGTCCGTCATCCGGGTGCTATCTCTCCCTTGTTTTAAGAGTTCTGAGGGATTTAATACGAGAACCACTGCGGCAGTCAAGATAGCTAAGATACCGATGACTACTAATAGCTCTATTAAGGTAAAAGAGTTATTTTGTTTTACCGAGAATATCAACTTGCCTCGCCCTAGTGAACGGAGTGAACGAAGGGGGGTGAGGGTGAAAGAAAAGCGGCGGTTATACATAGAATGACACTGCTTTATCTATAAATTACTCATCTTTAATATTTCTTCCACAACGCTCCTCTCGCTCCATGGAATTTTTTTACCATTTTCAACATGAATCCAACTTTCAGAACCCTTGCCTGTTAAAACAACGTTATCTCCTTTCTGAGCCATAGCGATTGCGGCTGCGATGGCGGCCTTGCGATCCATAATAACTTTAACCCGTTGTGCATTATATTTTTCACTAGATTTTACACCTTCGTGTACCATAGTGATAATTTTTCCAGGATCCTCATCCCACGGATCTTCATTGGTAAGGATAACTTCGTCACCATAATCCCCCGCGTGCTTCCCCATAGCAGTTCGTTTCCATACATCCCTCCCCCCTCCCGCAGAACCAAGAACACAAATTAATTTACCACCACGAGACAAAGCGCGTCCTCGTAAGTATTGATACACCGCCTCCAATGACTCCGGGGTGTGCGCATAATCAACCACAACCCCAAATGGTTCATGAACAATAAATTCCATACGCCCAGGAACTCCCGAAAAAGTACCAAGCGCAGCTATAATGTCCGCATGAGAAATACCCTCTTCCCGCGCAATAGCATATGCCGCAGCAATATTAATGGCATTAAATGGCCCCGGGAGAGCTGGACAATGTGTATCCTTTATTTCAGGACTAGTATTAGAAAACAAGATTTTTTTCCCATCGCCCGCAGCAGAAATAAAATCGTTCGCATGTGGATCGTCTTGGTTTATATAAAATGTTACTCCATGAGAATGAGTTCGCGCATAGGAAAATAGTTCACGTTTTGCCAATAAATATTTTTGAAAAGATCCGTGGGATTCAATGTGTTCAGGATGGATATCTAAAAACACTACCCCCGCCCAGGAAATAAATTTATGCCGGTGTTGCACCGTTCCTTGTGAAGTAACCTCTATAAACGCGTAGCTACTCTTTGCGCGAACTGCAGCGCGTAGAAATTGCTGAATAAAAAACCTCCCCGGCATAGAATTACCCGTTTTATTTTTTGTGAGAAAAACGCCATCGCTCATAAGAGCGCTTGAAAGATACGCGCTCTGCCTACCAGCAGAAGAAAAAATGTGAGCAAGTAGTGAAACGGTAGTAGTTTTTCCTTTGGTGCCCGTTACCCCAATTACCCGAATATGTCGCGACGGAAATCTAAAAATAACCGCGGAAACAAACGACCAAAGATAATGATACAAAGAAAAAAGAGGCTTAAGAATAGAACGCATGTCAATTAATTTACTTGTGTTTGTAAGAAGAGAGTAGTTTAAGAGCAGATTTTACCTTTTGTTCAACAGTGATTGCATCAGTGGGAATCTTTGATCTAATAGATTCTATATCTTTTTGAGAATATCCAAGATCAGAGAGGATAGATTCTAATTCAACCAACCCCGACTCCATAAGCGCTTCCTTTCCAGATCCTTTTTGTATTTTCTCTTTTAAATCAAGAATTATCTTTGAGGCGGTCTTTGCACTAATCCCCGCCTGAGCAGAAAGTTGATCCTTCTGTTCTAAGGCGATATACGCACTTAAGCGACGAACCGGAACAGCATTCATAATTTTTGCTGCAATCTTGGGACCAATGCCTGATATAGTATTTAACAACTCAAAAAAAGATAATTCTTCATCAGAAGAAAACCCATATATAGTAAGCGGATCCTGTTGCATATAACAAACTACTCGAGCCGACGCTCCAAGCTGAACGCTCCCAATAAAAGAATCAAGCACACTAATTCTAAATCCAATCCCCGCGGTTTGCAGCACAATAAATTTATCCCCAATATGAGTTACGGTTCCTTCAAGGCTATAAATCATACGTTAAGTATATCGTATTAGATAGTAAGTATAAACCCCCACACCTATGATGGGTATGGGAGTAAAGGAAAAAGTATAAATCATAAAGTACATAAAAAGTGGCGTTTTATTGACTTACCACAAAAAAATTGATATAGTGCCACCACAACTACGAATTTATGCCAAAAATAAAATCAGCAAAAAAGGCTCTGCGACAAAGCACTCGACGCCGAAAAGTGAACGAAGGACGAAAGATAACACTTAAAAAGACCATAAAAACATTCAGAAAACTCGTCCAAGAAAATAAAGGCGTGGAGGCTAAAGATGCATTGGTAAAGGTATTTTCAACCGCAGACAAGATAGCAAAAACAAAATACATCAAAAAAGCCAAAGCAGATCGTATAAAATCTCGTGCCGCAAAGTTATTAAAAAAGATAGAAACAAAATAATAAAAATCCCCCCTTGGGGATTTTTATTATAAAGACGGTAACTAAAAATTATCCGCTAATTACAATTTCTTCCAACGCCTGCGTTATCTCTAATCTTCCAGATTTTACCAATATATCCGCACGCGCCAACGCATCAATAAGATTTTTCTTCTTTGCCATTTTTGCAAGATATCCAAATATCATATAAGGATCAATTCTCTGTAACTGCATGTGTTCCCACACAATAAGCCTCTGACGAAGAGAGGTAGAAGAAGTAATAGTCCGCGCAAATTCAAAAACACTCATAGAATCGGCATATTCGGGAAGTGAACGTAATAATGGAGTAGTAATGGATGTGGAAAGTAATGAGAGTCGAGCAACTTCTTCAAGCGCTTCATACATATTTGTATGAGCATACTCATAAATATATTGAGCGGCAGTACTGTCTAATACTGCCCCTCTTTTTTCAGCCTCCGTGATTAATATGCGCGTTGCCTGAGACGCAGTATAGGGAGCAAAGTACTGTGCTTTATAATCGACCCCACGCAACTCTTCTTTTATATCATCGTTGAGGGTCTGTTTTTGCCAATCCTCTGAAAAAATACACAAAACATCATCACGCGCCGCGCTTACGCGCACCTGACGCAACAACGTAGCCCCAGAAATAGCTAAAAGTCCACGAAGATACAAAACCTTTTTACCACCCGAGAAGAGTCCTGTTTCTGAAAGAAAGTCGCGAGTCCTTTCTATATCGTTTTCATCATCACCCGAGATTACCTCGTAAGAAGCATCTGAGTACTTGGAACGAGCCGCGGAGATAAGTTCTTGTGCCTTTCTATCTCGTTCATAGGTATTAGGACCATACAAGAGAATCATCATATTGTTTTATCGTACCATCTAAATCAAATACATCAACCTGCTACAGAGTTATTGCTTCAAGAGGATTTGCGTCTTTTTCAGAGACAAGGGGAAGTGTTACAGAAAACGTTGTTCCACGATTAACTTCGGAGGTAACAGCGATATCCCCTCCATGAGTACGTACAATATTGCGAGCAATATATAACCCAAGCCCGTTTCCATCAGCAACCAACTTAACCGCATTGTCAGCGCGGAAGAACTTACTAAAAAGTTTATCGACTTGTTCCGCGGGAATACCAATACCGGTATCCGCGACACTTATTATAACTGATTTGCGAGCCGCGTCGGCTTTTACTGACACCGTCACCTGTCCATGTTCCACATTATATTTAATAGCATTATCAAGAAGGTTATAAAACACCATACTTAACTTTTGAGCATCAATGCGCACAAAATAATCTTCTTTCGGACGATCAAAGAATACTGAAATTTCATATTGTTTCCCCAAATCATATGCCTGCTTAACAATCTCATCCAAAAATGAGAGGAGTGGGGTGGTTTGGAATTCATATCCAAATTTACCCTCCTCAATTTTAGAAACGTCTAATAAACTATTTACCGTATTCAAAGAATTTTTTACTGCCGCATACGCGGTATCAGCAAACTGTTTTTGATCTTCGTTTAAAGAGGATGCCTCTAGAGCCTCCAGCGCCCAGTTAATAGCGGTCAGGGGAGTTCGTAACTGATGGGCTGCCACCGCAATAAATTCAGTTTTTGATTTTAGTAGTTCTCTCTCGCGAGTAAGGTCAGTAATGAATTTAATAAATCCAACCACTCCTCCATGAGCATCTACAATGCGATCTGTAATAACGTGCAGACTTATTTCTGGATCGTGGAAGGTGATATCGGCAACCTGTGGAAACACTCCCGGATCGGAGAGCTTCACCACCTCAGGAGCAAGAGATGAAAAAATTACTTGTATCAACATGCGCATCTCTGCATTACTTGCTTGTGAAGCATCTAATATTTTGCCCACAATCGCGCTTTCCGAAACACCAAAAATCTGCTGCGCCGCAGGATTGTAAATAAGAACCTCAAAGTTGCTATCATATGCAACGATCGCAAGAGGAATATCGCGAATAATGGTCTCAATTTGTTTTGTACGAGTTGTATTTAATAGTCCCGTACGAATAGCCCGCATGTTTGAAAACAATATCAGGCCATAAAAAACCAACGTAATAACAATACCCGCAAGAGCCCAAGCAAGGGGCAGGAATAAGACATCTATAACAATAATAATCCCCACAAAAGGAGCAAGATATAGTAACGTTTTAAATTCTGATTTGGAAAGATAATTCATAAGCCATTACAATCCTCTCATATCAAACATATACAACATATCAGTAAGTCTATCAACAAAGAATAGCTGCTGGGAGCGAGAAATAATATCTTTTACATCAAAAGGAGCTTGTGTGGTTATAAGCAAATCCTGTTTGTGATATCTGTTAGCCCCAGAAAAGCGGTAAAGTTGGTCGTTGGTAAACACGGACATCATATTATAATCATCGGGAACCTGCACGCCAGACATTTTACTCCATACCTGAGGAACTGCACATAGCAAATCAGGGGCATCAAAAGAAAATGAACACTTAGAAAGTAGCGTAGAAACATTAAGAGGGCTTACTAAGCCTGTTTTTAAATTTTTAACATTGGCAACTATGGAAAAAATCCCTTCATTACGAAATTCCACCATAACAGAAGAAGTCCCCGAAAAGAGGGCTCCCACGCCAGAACCAGAGAGAAATAGTCCCATGGTCTTACTCGTCAGATCAAAATACCAAATCTCACCCACTACATTTGCAGATTGTGGAGGATAGAAATAAATCCGTGTCCCCACGGGCCAGGTAATTTGCATATCATTCATAGACAGAGAAAGAAGTTTAGTTATGTTTTTCTTCGCTAAAACAAGATCGCGAACAAATAATTCTTGTTTTCCTGAAGTACTTGTAACTAGGTACGCAAGTTTTGTTTCGTCAGGAGAGAATGCTGTGGAGATGGTTCCTTGGGGTAAAAATTCAAACGCTCCGCGCATCACATCAAACAACGCAAAACTACCAGAAATAAACTTAACAACAACTTTTGCTCCTGATGCTGATTGAGTAATAGAAAGAGGGGCTTCTCCAAGATGAGAAATCACCGATTCTGTCCCGTCATTATGAATACGCATAATATCCCCCTTTTCATTCATATAAAACACAATTGATTGTAAGAGAGATGAAGAAGCGATTTGTTCATTAAGCGCGCTACGAGAAGCAATCCAATATGCCGAGACGGGGTTTTTTGTAAGAATAGTAAGGCGTTTTAAATCAGAAGGAAGGTCGGCCGATCCTTCACCGCTTAAACTAGATAGTTGAGGAGAAGTTGTTGATGCAACATTCTGGACATCTAATTGAGAAGATGAAGCTATAGGAAGATTTCCCGATTTTCCGCCAGGGACAGTAGGAATTTTGCGAAGACCCAAGAGAACACCCGCCACAATAGCCCCAATAATAAGGAGTGCCGCAACTATAAAAATTATTTTTCCTTTTTTAGACATATTTAGTTATCAAATGCGGTTACATAAATTCTTCCAAAATAGCACGTACTAGTAAGAACATTCTTATAGTCGTTTAATATTTTATTGGGGTCGAGCTGAGTTTTACAATCGCTTACATCATCGACATCTTTTGAAGAGATGGTGCTAAAAGAATATAGGTATGTAGTGTTATATTGAGATGGCAAGGTCACCCCAACCTTAAACGCTTGATATGTTGCATCGGAATATCCTAAACTCTTAGCGGTATTAAATAATTTTTGAAGATTGGCTTTGGTATATGTCGTAGGAGTTATAGCGACGCCAGTTCCACTATAATAAGATGATGCACCCTCTTTCTGTATACCACCTGTTAATGCTACCACCTGGAAAGCGGGTAAATTTGTAGTACCCCCCACCATAGATTGTAGGTCACCTAAATAACGAAACACATTTTTATTAAGGGTTGTTTTCCCACTGGCTCCACCCTCAGAACAAGAGCAGTACGCATCAGGCACCTGGGCATCTAACATGACCTTACTCTGATCACACACATAGGGAAATTGTTTATTAAGAACTCTATTCATTACATTCCACGGACTTGCGAGCGGAAATTTTGAACAAGTATTTTCAGTCTTACCCGCGGGAATTCCATATGATCCATTCGAAAGAAGATTTGGTTGCATAGAAAGATATGCGCTTGCAAGTTGTGCTAATTCAGTTCTAAGAGCATTTCCATATTGATCATTTATATCTGAGGTGGGGGTTCCTGCTCCACCAAAATTCATATGGATGTGCTGATTTGAGCAACCATTACACCACGCCGGCGTTAATCCATCAGGACTAGAGACGATCGTAACACTATCAGATGACGTACCAGATATTTTTATAAACTTGGTTTGTTTTGACGCATCATGATATTCCAACGATGCGCTTCCATATTTTGAAAATTCTTTAAGGGCATTAAACCAACCCGCAGTGTTGCCATTAACGGTAACATCGGCACCGCGACCCTGGTAATGAGTAGAACCACTTGAGTGAGTGTCTCCCGTAAGAGACGTAATTCTAAAATTCGGAATAGCGCCCGCTTTAGCTTGAGTTTGAGCACTCTTCAAAGCATTTAAAAGGTCAGGACATAGAGTAACATCTCCGTTCGTCCCCCCTTCTGCACATCCACAACTTAAATCGTTACAAACCCTTGGCTTCTTCCCATTCGCCACATCCTGAACGTTTTGTTTTGGTAATGATTCTTTCGGACAACTTGTATTCCCGGAAAATTCAGGGTTTAGAGCAAGAAGTTCCGAAGCTATTCCCGCGAGAGTGGTAACATTAGTATTGTTAACAGTGCACCCAATGGTCGTTCCTCCGGGACTCGTTCCTGGATCAGTGGTTCCAGTATCAGGAGAAGTTATATCTAACGTGGACAAGTTTCCAATATTTTCAAGCGGTAAATCACGCAATGCAACAAGATCAGGATTAATAGTTTTTAAAATGACGTACGCCCCCGCAAGAAGCACAATTCCCCATACCGCACTCTGCATAATTTCCTTTGCTTCTCCTTGTTTTGAGGCATTTCCTGGATCAAGAGCATAAGAAATTCCTCCATAAATGATCATTACAATAGCCAATATCCCCGCGATACTCAGCGCATATATATATATCTGGCTAATCATGCCGGCAATGGAAGATGAGGCGGTGGTAAATGAAGGAAGCTTGAGGTCAACCGCGTAAGCAAACGACACAGACCCAAAAACCAACACCATAATCACAATATAAAATAATGCTATTTTTTTCATACTATAAACTGTTATTATTGAACATATACCCTCTCAAAAACAGAAGAATTATTCCAGGGGGAATTAGTGTCCTCTAGAGACGCCTGAATATCCACCGCCTGTCCTGCGTCTCCCGATTGGATAGAAAGTGAAAAAGGACTATTAGAAACAGAATTTACCACTTGACCATTAACCGTCCAAGTAAGATTGAGAGTTCGCGGGTCAGAAGAGAAAAAGAATGGTAGAGCATACCACGTTGCTTGAGAACGGGGAGAAAACGTATTACTCATAGAACGACGGGCTAGCACCAATTTTCTATCTACAACAGGAATAGAAAAATATTTTTCGGTAAAATATTGAGATCCGGTATCAGGATCATAAAAATCAACTGCAATCCTCAGGTCAATAGTACTTCCCGCAAATAAGCTGTTTTTTATAATAATAGACTGAAGTCCGCTTCCTTTACGTACCAGATCTGATCCAATATACCAACGGACTTCTCTGTCTTTGAGACTAATTATTTTCCCCTTACTAGTGGAACTCTGATCAATAAGCTCAAACGATACTTGAAGCGCGCTGTCTTTTGTGGGAAATAATTTTCCTTCATACCAGTTAGGAGCATACACCGATGGTTTCCATGAAATAAGAAATTGGGGCTCAGCCGCATATACAAACGAAGCAGCCCCAAAAAAGATGCCTCCCACTATACCACACAAAATAAATGTGGAGATGCGGTTCATATATAAATAGTATAAAGCATGCCCCGCAGTGAAGCAATACTTCCCACGCCTACACAAATAAGCACTACTAAGGAACAAAATAAAAAGAAAAGAGACTAAACAAATCACCGAAATTATATCTTCTTTTTTTTACTAACCTCGCTTACTTTTTTAAGAGCATCTCCCGCAGCTCCCAATTTATCAAGCAATTCTGGGTGATTGGTCATAACAATAGTATATATAGCCATAGTAGTACTAATAGGAAGCCATCCAACCATCGGGATAAGCTCTATGCCCTGCGACACCATATTCTTTGAAATCATCTGATCAACTCCTTTCAAATACAAGAAGAGTACTGTCATAGGAGCAAAAAATATGCGCGTTACCCAAATTCCATCAAATATATCCCCCATAACGGCAAGTGACACATAAAAAAATGTATCCACGGTATCAAAATGAGGACCAGAAGATTCCTCTTCTTGGTTTTCTTCGCTTTCGGGATTTTGTTCTCCTGCTTCTTCTTGTTCTCGATCTTCGGTTGTGTTCTCTAAAGAAGTTGCGTTTTGGACGTTACCTCCAAGGGGAGAGTTTTGCGACGATGCTTTCGTTGGAGAAGAAACGCCAGATGTTTTTATTTTTGGAATTTTTGCTTCAGCCATATCATATAAACAAAAAACCAAAACAACACATTAGATGAGATCCTTTTCTTCTCCTAATAATTGTTGTGGTTTTGTAGTTACAATTTTATCTTCAAAATAAGAAGCGACCACCTGCATAGCCACATGTTTCAATCCCGCGAAAAATAGTCCCTGCCCTACCGCAGCTTCAAGTAATAAGTTTTTCTCTGCTTCAGTAAGCGCAAAAGTCTTTTTTACCACATCAATGGTCGCTGGTGATTGTTTAAGAAGTAGCTGTAACGATGAGTTAGTCACTATTGGTTTCCCATACGGTGAATTCATAAAATCTTCCACCTCCTGTGTAATAGTAGTAAGTCCTAGATAATATTTACGCCCTCGTTTTGCTAATCCATAGAGGAATGAGGCTCCTTCTTGATATTTCATCATCACCCACGCTTCATCAATAACCAAAATTCTCCTCTTAAGTTGTGAGCGAACCAAATTCCAAATAAAGTTCAATACCACATACATAGCAACCGGACGCAACTCATCTTCAAGATCGCGGATAGAAAACACCACGAGGCGATTCTTAACATCTATATTAGTGCGTTGGTTCACGAACCCCGCATAACTTCCTTGGGTAAACTTATATAATCGTTCCGCGAGTGTTTTTCCTCCTTCCATATTGCGTAAAACCGTCTCAAGATCAGATAGGAGCGGTGGATCCATGGTAAGAAAATTCGGATTTTCGGGAGTAATATCGTATGACGCATATGTTTCGGTAAGCGCACGATCCAACAAAGACTCCTCTTCAACCGTAATGCTTCCCAACATAATTTTTAAAAGACCCGTAAGCGTCAATATATGAGATTTGAAAACATCCCCCGGATCTTCTCCAGTGGGAACAATAGGAATATCAAATGGATTAATATGTTGATCGGAAGTAAGTGAAATCTTGAAATACGTCCCCCCCACCGTATCACACAAATTTTTATATTCGTTTTCAGGATCAATAACTAAAATATCAGTCCCCATCATAAGGGTACGAAGTATCTCCAACTTTGTCGCATATGATTTTCCCGAACCAGATTTTGCAAACACTACCTGATTGGCATTTTCCAAAGAAAATCGGTCAAAAATAACCAATCCATTGTTATGCAGATTAATTCCATACAAAATTCCACTCTCAGAGGTAAGGTCCATGGACACAAATGGGAAGAATGAGGACACGGGACCAGAATTAAGCGGAGAATGAATGCCAAGCTTATCCTGACCGAGAGGAAGTGTAGAAACAAATCCTTCAAGCTGTTGGAATATTGCGGGTTTTACATACACCAACTTACTCTCAAACATGTTCACAATCTGATCCTCAAGCTCCTGAATTTTTTCAAGCGAATCAGCATAAATAGTCACATATACCGAGACATCAAATAATCTTTCTTGGGCCTGTTGTAAATTGTCACGCAATGACTCAATGTCGTTAAACGCAGTCTCAAGCATAGGATCGCGTACAAATCCCTTGTCTTGCCGATCAGTAATTTCCGCTTCAACCTGAGCGGCGCGACGACGCAAACTACGCAATGCAAACGCGGTATCAACCGGATGCACAAAAAGTGAAACATCAAATAATTTTGAGAGATTGATAAGCGGAGAAAACCACCCACCTGAAAGATAACGCGGATACGAAAACACAAAAAATGTCTTAGAGAATTTATCTCCGATTTTTATGTAATTTTGATTTGTCTGGATGGCCGCTGGCGCCACCAGGTTTTTTACATCTTTTGTGGTTTCTTCTGATAAAGGATTTGAGGTTTGGTTTTCGGTCATATATTTTATGCTTGTTTAGAAGATCCTGGTAATTTTTTTTCTATAGCTTCAGGATTATATAAATTATAAAACAACTCTAATAATTCATCATCTTGTAGAGGAACCGCACGAAGCCCAATACGCTCAATACCCGCGATAACCTGATCAACTCGTTGTCGTATTTGGATTTTTTTCTGATCAAGAGACTCTTGGGCCGCCTGAGTTTCACTTTTTTTCTTTGAAGAAAACAATTTTGAAAATCCAGAAAAGCCCTTTTTCACATCCGCAAATGCCGCTCCTTCATAGGGCACCACTACAAAAAATTGTTTCGTCATTATTTCATTCTCTTTCACAAAACCGTGGATAAAAGAAATATATTCTGATAGTTGATTCTTCAAAAGCTCATTCGGTTCTTGTGCATAAATATCCTGCATTTTAGCAAGATAGCGGTCTATGTTTAGCTTACGCGAATGAACAACAATCTGAATTGAAAAATCTAGCGAGTTTAAAAAATTCTGATATGCTCCGGTTATCATTTCTTGCTCTTCCTCGGACTTCAATTCAAAGTTAATTCCAGAAACCATCACCACCGACCGCACGCCACCGCTTTTAAGCAAAACAACGCCATCTTTTATTTCGTCAATTTCTACAAATTGTTGGGTTGAATCAGGTGCAAAAGTTATTTCAGACATACATATAGTATATAGTTAAAAGTCAAAATTCAAAAGTTAAAATGAAAAATTATTTAGCTTTTAATTCTGTTTAGCGATAGTCAACTCGACGAGCGACTTCCTTCTCTCCAGTGATTCTGCGAAACACCTGATATTGTTCTTGAATGTCTCCAATTGATTTTTTAGGCTGTCTTTTCTCACGCTTGGGAATCGGCTCCTTACTTGTGGTAATGTCCTGCCACAATTTTCCAACTTTAGAAAAATCTGGAACTATGTCTTTTAATTGCTGACGACGACGTTGCACCGATGGAATTGCTGGCTCTTGATGCACCACAATAGGAGTTTTCCATAAAAATAATCTTGGTTGCCAAAAATATTTTAACGCATATAAAACAACCATATATAAAGGCCTTCCTCCAATTTTAATAAAAGCAAAAGAAATTCCAACAGAAAGCAATATAGTAGCAACAAGTATCCATACCGGAAGAATGAGTACAAAAAAGAGAGCGAACGAAACTAGCACAGGAACCGCAATAAACGCAAATTGCCGTATAGTTAACGGACCAACAATTTTACTCTCAAATTCAATAAACTGAGGCACAGAAAATTGCATACATACAGTATACTCATTCAATTTCTAATTTACAATTTCTAATTTCTAACAAAAAAGAGATTATTTTGTATCGCCACCCCTAATTTCTCCGTTGGAGTCGTAATGAACCACTTTTGCCGATTCTCCTTGTGGTTGAGGATTAGTAGAATCATATTTTTTTACGGAGAAAGGAACTTGTTGAGGAGTAGTAGATGTATTATTTGGCATAGGCATCTCAACTTCGGCACGAGATATATTTACCTCTTTGTTTTGAGGCGTTTTAAATGACCCCATGAAACTTCCGAAAGACATTGGTTTATATCCTTTATTAGTAGCGGCTTGTCCTATTGAAGTAACCTCCTCTTTTTTATGTAGGACTATGGGACCATTCGAATCCACTGGTGTAGAGTTAGGGACCGCAAACATATTGGGAGAAATGGTTTGAGATATTCGGGGTTGTTCATTCTTAATTGGTAAAGATTGAGTTGATTGAGATGACTGAGCAGGGGACGCCGAAGAAATATTAATAGAAGCGGGGGTGGGGTTAGGAGTCGATGAGGCTGGCTTTATCTGAGGGGAAATATTGTTAGAATTTATTGGATGAGAAGCCAAGTTTTGTTGATTAACCACAATTGAAATGGGCGGAGGGACAGCGGGTTGTGCCTTTGTGTTTTGCACTGAAGAATCTTTAGGAGGTGTTTCTGGGGTTGAGATATTTTTAAAACTAAGTGTAACGGTATCCGGAGTAGTTTCTCTACGTAATACTACCTGTTCTTGGGTTTTTAAGGGCGCCACCTCAGAAACAGCGCCTTGCGTTTGAAATAAACGATAATTATCTTCAATTTCAGCGCGATGAGCTGAAAATACTTTTTCATCCAATACTTGAAACACTGCGAGGGCTGTCTTTGAATCCAGTTTCACATCTTGTACCAACTCTTCAAACAAATCTTTAATACGAAGGAATCCTAGGAACACAAGCTGGCACTTTTTTTCTATGGCAAACAATACCGTATCTGAAAATTGATACGTTGTTTGTAACTGCAATAAGACCTGGTCATTCACACCACTATAAATCTCATCCAATAATACCTGGGGTATAAAGCTTCTTCGCACCAAGATTTCTTCTCGCGCAATATTCATATGGAACACTATATCACACTAAACAATTTTTATCGCCCGTGCCGCATCACGTAAATCAGCATTAGCACACGTATCTGAATTTCTCATAAGATCAACTAAATTGGAATAATCAGGTTTGTTAGAAGTATGTTGTTTCAAATATTCATCATGGAAAGTCGCTTGTTGATGTTTCAGGACAGACAGGCGTCCCATTTTTTTATCAAACTCCTTCTGCTGGAAATTAGGGCTATTTTTATAAGCCTGGGTTTCTGAATCAAATCTTTTAATTTCATCTTCAAACCACTCAAGTTGATGACCGATTAAATCACCATTAACTTCAGAAACATAATCCTTTCCCTCCAACGATCCATCCCTTTTATTATACTTGTTCTTCACTGAGGAACTAATTTCTCTAATCATAGAAGCATCTCCTTTACTATCTTCCAAAAACATAGAACGAAAGTGTTGAGAAATGGAATCATCATTTTCACTCGTACCGAACAGCCCCCCCTTACCTTTCATAATATTTCCTCCAATGTTCTTCATGTATACCTTAAAGTCATCGTCATTCATAGAATTATAAACTTTCTCCATCTCAGTAATCGCGGACTGTTTCGCGGTCGCATCGCCAGCTTTTGCCTTAATTAGATAGTCAACGGCAGTAGAATTAAGACCAAGTTTTTTCTGTATATCTCCGGCTGTTTTTCCTTTCCCACGATGATCAAGTATATCAAGAACCCTTCGAAGCTCTTTTGGATCATGACTACTCACATCTCCTAATTTATCTTTCTCCGCCATAAGTTCATACAACGCCACCTGGGCGCTAGATCCTCCCGTAATTGACCCCATTTTACCACCAATAAAAGTATCAAGAACTTTTTGGAATTCATCTGGTGGAAGATTTCCATATTTCTTCTTTATGTCCTCCACACTTCCATATGCGGTCTTTTTCAACTCTTCATCAGTAAGCACAGTGCTTCGCGATAAGGCTCCTATGCCCAAAGCCTTCCCCCACTTTGTAGACCCCTTCTCTTGAATCTTTTCCTTCAAACTCTTTGTCTCAATAGGATTCCCATTTGCATCAAATTTACCCGTTTTAAATTTCTTATTTAACGTGAGCGATCCAACCTTAGCCCCAGTCCGTTGCGCCAAGGCGCCGGCTCTTTTCTGCACCCCTTTCTTTGTTCTATCAAACGCACCAAGGGCCATTTTTGTTCCCCCAACACCCATAGCCTGTGCCATTTTTAATCCACCCACCAAAAGCGCACACGCAACAATAGCAACCATTAATGTTCCAAAACGAAGTTTATTCGTTCCACCCGTATCGCCAAAAATCCCCATGAAACTATAGTTAGTACCAAGACTCCCCTCTACAGAAGCTTGATAGGCAGACCACTTGGAAAGAACCGAAAGCGCAATATATAAAAATATTAGCATTATCGGAGCAAATTGAATCCAGTGTAAAAATTTTGTCCACCATTGACGGAAGTATTGATTCGTATCAGGGAAAATCCACAATAACCACACTACCGGAGAAATCATTAAGAGAAACACAAGATTAAAATATCGAAGCAACAACATTCCCGCTATTCCCAAAAGAGTAAAAAGGAAAACAACACCAAATAAGAGAATTACTGAAAGCGCAGCAAGCATGCTTAGGCTGGCGCCATCACCAAACCCAATAACATTCGCAAGCGTGCCAAGAGCACTCCAGCTGGAAACATCAGAAACAATCTTTATAAATCCAAATGAGTCTCCAATCTGCGCGACCGCACCTGCACCCCCACCACTACCCATAGCATTAAGTAGATACGAAGAAATGGAATTAGAAACCGTCACAAACGCACCACCAATAACCAAGCTGAAATTAACAATCAGGGCCGCGACTATTAACTTCCATAAGATTTGTTTCGCGGTATAGTTCTTATATCGTAAAATAGTAGCAACCGCGATAATAATAATTCCCAACACAAATCCAAGATTTGCAATATCTCTAAAAATAGTCCATCCAACCATCATAAACGATGGCTCAAACGTAAGAATAGACAAATTAAACTGTAATGCCCAACCAACCAGAAATCCCGCAAGAGATATAAAGACACCCACAAGGATATTAAGAATATACAAAATTCCCTTCACAGCGACTCCTATAACTGGAACTGTAATGCCTAATACATCGGAACCAAGATTCCCTGATCCATTTGAGGTAGAGGGGGTTTGGGTAGTTGGTGTAGAACTCGCGGTCGCGGTAGTGCAAAAAGCATCTCTCATTTCCGCGATACATTGATTTAGGTCTGTTCTCCCCGTCTCAGTACACGCTTGTTTCGCATCGGCTTCAAACTGAGCCGCATCAACCGTGGCATTAGTCATGGGGCTAGAACACGTAGTAGTCTGAGCAAAAACATTTTTTTCAAAACCAAATAGAGCCACTATTATCCATAAAGCAAACACAAATCCAAAAAATATTTTTTTATTCAGAGGGGACATAAAAATATCTACAAATTTTATCTATTAGGATCACAATAAAACATGAATTCAAACGGATACTGTCCAACGATCTTTGCGGTAGTGCGATCAATACTATCACCGGGAACAAGCGCGGATTCCATCTTGCTTAACGCGTTACCAATACCACTAATACTAATATCACCCGGACCGGAACCAGCCGCTTCCCCACCCAAAGGCTCAGAAACATATTTCTGGTAAGTATTAATGAAATCGCTGTAAGGAGTATTTGCTTTGTTAAGAATATCAGAAATAGCAGCTGTGGAAGAAGCAGAGTCAACAACAACCCTAACTCGTCTTCCATTGATAATTTTTTCCGTTGAAGTAGCCGTATCTACTGCATCAAGTCGTGTCTGTAATTTAGGAATCTCAGCGCGGTTTTTATCTATAAGAGCAAGTGCTTGTGTAGCCTCGGTTATTGTTTTCTCATAAAATCCTTCCTTCTGGGGAATATTTGGATCATATGCCGGAGGAAACACCCTTCCTGATCTGCCCGCCGCCGCTTCATAGATAAGATCCCGCTGAACAAAGGAAAGAAGTTCTGGTTCCGTAGCAGGAAAATCAACCTCTTTGAAAGTAAAGGGATAATTTACCAAGTCTCCTAGTTTCGCATGCGTAGTCATCCCAGATTGTGGTTGATATTTTAAATTACCAAACCAAGGAGCGGGAAATGATCTGTCAGCAAGAGAACATAAATAGATAGCATTTATGGCTCTTGCGCGACCCGTTCGAGCTTTTTTCAAAACACCATCTTTAAGAAAAGTCTGGATTAAGAAATAATCATTATCAATTCTACGTAGTGTTTTTTGGGCAGATATTTTTTGGTCGTTTATGGTATTTCCTGAGAGAGAAGAAAAATCAAGGGAGTTGCTCGCAAGTCCAGATCCACCATGTCCCGTACTACCAAATATAAGACCCTTCCCTTTATCAAAGACATTTTTAATAAATACATTCACAAGAGCAGAAACGATACTCTGCACATTGTCGGCATACGCAAAATTTGATATAGTGGCCTCTGTCGCCGCTTGTGCAACTGTGTCTCCAGGAGTAACCACCTCCTCTTTCTTACAATTTGATTCTTTCAACCTCTCAACACAATCAGAGGAGCCATCATTATTTTCGTTGCACCAATTAGTTGCCATTTGCTGAAATGTGGTAGCACTCACTCCTGCCCTATTATCAGGGTTTTCAATATTTTCATAAAGAACACATTTTTTTACAGAGAGAAATCCTTTGCCCATATTGACCTCCTGAGTACGCTTTTCTCGTTCCGCAGCAATACTTGAATAATACGACGACTCCAACGCGATGCTTGCGCCAATAAGATTATTGCTGGGCAAAAATACCTGTTGTAATCCAATCCATCCGCCATTTTTAATAAAAGAACTTGAATCTTGGATGTTTTGTTTAAATTGATCAAAGCTGCATCGAGTAGGAATACCAAGTGGGTACCTATTTGTTCCACCAAGATTCACACTTAAATACATTTGTAATTGTGGTCGAAAAGGAGCACATAAATCTATCCCCGATTGACTCATGAGTTGATTGTTAAACGAATCAAACACAATATCAGTCGCCTTTCCGGTATACCCCTTCCAATCCGTTAAAAATTGCGGTTGTCCTCCATTCTCAATAGACATAACAATTTGATTTGTCATATCATCTATAATTCGCTTAACCACCGCATCACGAAGTACCGGATAAATAAGATTAGTCCACGCCCAATTTACCGCATCCATTACTTTTTTACTGACCTCGATACCAAAGATAGCCCACCCAGAACCATCAGATATTTGAGCACGCGCAATAGGAACAAAAAGGATCCCCTCCATAAGAACAACGAGGAGACATAAGGCCGCTATAAGATGTCGTATTTTTTTCATAGTGCTTTAAATTGGGTCGTAATATTATTCCACTCATCAGAAACAGAACTCAACTGTTGCCCCAACAGATATGCTTTCAATGGATCGTCTTGATATTCTCTCACGCCGCGGAATATAACTATCAAATTAGCAAAAAACTTCATATTCTCCTTATGAAACAAAACATCGTTCTCGGGAACCCGGACCTTCTTTAAATTAGCATATATATTATCATACGTTTGTATAAGATTATCAAGCCCCGCAGAGTCACCACCTTGAACAAAAGAGGTAAATACCGAATTAATGGCAACCGGAGAAGTGCTAGAAAATGGACTTACCGCATTTCCGTATTCACTCTTATAAAGAGTCTGAGCCTGCGTGGAGCTGGGCACTGTCTGTATTTCTGAATCGGGGATAGTTGATACAAAACCCAACTTGTCTGCAGATACATATTTTTGCAAAGTAGCGTCGCTAATATTAGATACGCCGGATTTTTGTATAGCGCTTAAAAGATCTTCCTTTTTAGTTGAAGATGCTAGCTTCATAGAAGAAATAAGCTCTTGGCTCATATCGTTAACCAAGCCCTTGGTAAGATTAATGGGAGAAGGGGCATCTTTTAATAGAGAGCTAAGCGAACTGATATTGTTTTGTTGAAAAAGAGGGTTGGTGGAAGACGAAGTGGAGACAACTTCAGAAAGAGCGGGGGTTGAAGAGGTGGGAATTATAAACCACGCAATCCAATACAACAGAAAGCCACAAACGACAAAAATAAATACAATGAAAATCTTTTTTTGTATGGGGTCCTGCATAATATGTATAGTGTATCACACTATAAATATAGTATACAACACAAAACAGCACAGCGTATTATTAAAACAGAGTAGATAAAATAATTATATCTTGTACAGAGACATCCTGAGGACGCGCGGTTAGCGGTAAAGAAATTTGAGAGAGGATTTTCTCTACAACGGGACGCACCATACCCGCATCAACAAAGTTTTTTACAATGGTGCGACGAGGTTGTTTAAAAAGGGCATGGACACAACGAAAATACTGCTCACGCTGGATTGAAGAAAGGTTTTGTGTATGAGCAGTGAGAAGAATTACCGCAGAATCAACCTTTGGTTGAGGAGAAAACATAGATCGCGGCACTAAAGTAACCAACTGCGCATCCGCCCATACTCCCACACTCGCCGCAAGTATATTCATAGAACCTTTTTTAGAACACGCGCGTCGCGCAACCTCTTCTTGCACCAAAAAAATAGTCTGTTTCGGGCACCATGAGAGACCCTCAATAATTCGAAGAAGGTGACCGGTAATATAGTACGGAATATTTCCCACAATCGCATATGATTGTTGTGGTAAAACATATTTAGCGACAACACCAGAAAGCTCTGTGAGAGCATCACCACACACAACACGAAATTTATGATTAGATATTTCTTGAGAGAACCTACTCTCAAGAGGAACTATAAGATCTTTATCTTTTTCAATACATATTACGGAAAATCCGGCTTGTAATAAATATTGTGTTAGTTCTCCGTGTCCCGGACCAATCTCAATAACCACCGACAATGAAGCATCAAGCGTCTCAACTATTTTGAGAAGCTTCTTTTTATTCTGTAGAAAATTTTGTCCAAATTGTTTTTTCGCTGGCATTTCAAAAAAATATTAAAAACCTAATCAATTTCTATATATCGCTCTTCATCATCCAGCCGCCGTTCCCCTTTAAAGTAAACGGTTTCAGGAGGAATCTCATATAGGAATCGAGAGGGGACTTGATAGAAGTTTAACACAAGTTCTTCTCGCGCGCGCGTCATCGCTACATACATTAATCGCCGCTCTTCCTCCAAATCCTCCTGAGAAAACAATGACCGTTGGTGCGGGAGAATTCCCTCATTAACTCCAACCACAAACACTGCGTCAAATTCCAATCCTTTTGCTAAATGAATCGTCATTAAGAAAATTCCCGCTTTGCCTTCGTGTATATGACGCTTTTTACGACCCCCCGACTCAAAGGTGTCTGCGAGGGATATCTTTTCAACAAATTCAGAGGTGGAATTAAATTGCTGCGCAAAATAAATAAGCTCGGCAATGTTTTCCATACGCTCGGCAAAATTATCAGTGTGCTGCTTAAGATAGTTTTCAAAATCCATCGCCGCCATAAATGAGGCGATAATTTCATGTGGTTTTTTTTCTTTTGCCCACACGGGAAGCGTTTCACGAACACTTGCCGCGCGTCGTTTTCCAAAACTTTTTTCCAGACGACCATAACTCATACTATCTTGGGGATTCACCGCAAAACGGACCGCAGCAACAATGTCTTTTATTTCTCTTCGTTCATAGAATGAGAGCGCTCCAAATAACTCATACGAAATATCGTATTCCAACAACACCTGCTCCAACGCGCGCGATTGAGCGTTCGTACGATATAAAATCCCCACACGCTTCCCCAACACCGCTCGTTTCTGAGCTTCCTGAACCACATAATCCGCCTGACCAAATTCTTCATCGTGTTCAACAACCAAAACCTTTTCTCCCTCATGGTTGTCGGTCCACAATTCTTTTTTCTTTTGAAATTCATTTTGAGAAATAAGACCCGAAGAAGACTGGATAATATATTTTGTAGATCTATAATTTTGCTCCAATAAAAGCACGCGCGCATCCGACCAATCTTTTTCAAAATTAAGAAAATTGCGAAAGTCAGAAAATCGAAATTTATAAATTGATTGTGCGTCATCACCCACAACTGTAACTCTATGATGGTCTCCAGCAAGCAAACGGATGAGCCAGTACTGAGCCATATTTACATCTTGATATTCGTCCACCAAGATATGAGTAAATCTTTTTTGATAAGCAGATAAAATATCGGCATGAGAACGAAATAATCGTACCGGTTTTTCAATTAGATCATCAAAATCAAACGCATTATTTTTTTCCAACGCGCGTTCATATCGTTCATATATTTCCCACATAAGCTCCCGATCATCACTCCCCTGATATGCGTCCGATGACAGAAATTCATTCTTAATGCGAGATATTTCTTTGCGAAATAAAGCAGGAGTTTTTTCTTTACCAAGATCAAAATCTTTTACTATCCCTTTAATAATCCGTTGCGAATCATCGTCATCAAAAATAGAAAAATCAGCGGTACGATTAAATCTGTGCGCTTCGCGGCGCAAAATCCACGCCCCAAATGAATGGAACGTTCCTAAAAAAGGCTCGGTGGTGGTCGTAATATGATGCTGGTGCAAAAGAGCAAGCGCGCGATCTTTCATTTCGTGAGCCGCTTTGTTGGTAAACGTGATGGCAAGAATTGATTCGGGCTTCACCCCTCGCCGTGCAATCAAATATGCTAAACGTGCCGTAAGCGTTTTGGTCTTTCCTGATCCCGCCCCCGCCACAATCAATAGCGGCTCATCCCCCGCCTCAACTGCTTGTCGTTGTTTATCATTAAGTTCTGAAAACATTTAGACACTATACTATGAGAGACAAGAAACACAAAACACAAAAAAATAGTAACAAAAAAGCTACGCCATTGATTGACATAATAGAGTATAGGTGTTATCCTAAAAATAGAAATTACACACAAGAAAAAGGTGAGAGTTGGAAAAAAATATTTTCACTACTCCAGACTACGGAGTGGGATTGATTGTGCCGACCACATCTAATGTAGTCGTTGCCCTGAGGACCGCCTTGGAAAACCACAAAGAAAAATACCCAAACTTTCAAAAAAAGTACGGGGGATTCTTATGTATTATGGATCGGAAAAAGGGGAAAATCATAAAAACAGTCCTCATAGGAGCGGTCCCCGCAGGAAAAGCCGCGCGATATGAATCGCTCGCGAAAGAAAAAGCAAAGAGACTATTCTCGCATCTAAATGAAGGGCACCTCACTAGCTACGAAAGTAGAGACCCGGAAGCGGATAAATGGGGAGGAGCGATTCTTACAGAAAATTTAATTCTTTCATTCTCAGGATTTCCTGAGGATGGTGATTCTTTTATTTGTCTCTCCACAGCACATACACTCAGAGACATAAAAAAAGAAGACGAGAAAAGGATTATTGTAATAACCAAGACAGAATATCTGGCCAAATTACCAGAAATAAAAAAGTTATTGCAATAATTTTCAAAAATTTTATAGCTCTTTAAAAGCCCGTGGCTCACGGGTTTTTATATTAATCAAAAAACTAATCACCATAATCCATCACTTCTTATATCTCTTTCTCTTCCGCCTCCCGCACACGATATGAAAATGCTTCCTGTACACATTCTTCATCAACTACGTCTTTTCCATCTAAATCAGCAATAGTCTGAGCAACTTTCTTTATTTTAAAATACCCACGCGCAGATATACGCGCCGCATCCAACGCGTGGTCAAGTATGTGTTGAGCTCCGGGGGTAATTGAAATAAGCTCGGTCGCGTGCGTTGAAGATAATTCTCCATTAGAAAGATACGCCACACCCGCAGTTTCAAACCGCGCACGTTGTTTTTCTCGAGCATGAGCCACACTCTGCGCAATTGCAAATGATTCTTTCTCATTTCGCGGGATATGCAAGTCATCAGAGGTAATACGTTTTACCCAAATATGTAAATCAATTCTGTCCATAAGCGGACCGGACAATTTCCTTTGATATCGAATAATATCATATGCCCCACAGGTACATTCTTTTTCTTCGTCTCCATAATATCCACACGGACAGGGGTTAGACGCCGCAATGAGCAAAAAACGCGCTGGGAAAATAGAGCTCCCTCCCGATCGCGCAATAGTGATTTCTCCTTTCTCTAACGGCTGCCGTAACGCTTCAAGCACATCTCGGTGGAATTCAGGAAATTCATCCAAAAATAGAATCCCTCTATGCGCGAGTGAGATTTCTCCGGGGCGCGGATGAGTCCCTCCGCCCCCAATAAGAGAAGACGCGGATGCGCTATGGTGTGGCGCTCGAAACGGTCGTGTTTCAATAAATGATTTTCCAACCAAAAGTCCCACGGCGCTATATATACTCGTTACTTCCATTGCTTCATCAAAAGAAAGCGGGGGTAAAATAGAAACAATGGATTGCGCAAGCATGGTTTTTCCCGCGCCCGGAGGACCCGTCATAAAAACATTGTGTCCTCCTGCCGCAGCAATAGTGAGAGCTCGCTTTACCGCAATCTGTCCCTTTATCTCGGAAATATCAACGGAACCAATTCCTCGTTGTGGTTTGAATGGTTGCGATTCTTGAACGGGCAAAGGAATTTGTTCTTCTAGGTGCGCAATTAGGTCTTTGAACGAACGCACCGGATACACATTGACCGCGTTGAGATGAATGGTCTCAGGAGCATTTTCCAGAGGAATATAAAAAGTCTTATATCCACAATCACGAGCCATGTTACAAATAGTAAGTATTCCTGGAACTGGACGAATAGATCCATCAAGAGCTAGTTCTCCAAGAAACAACGTCGTAGATCCATCAAACGGCTTTAACTGACCCGAGGCAATCATATACCCAAGCGCCATAGCAACATCATACTGAGATCCATTCTTCTTAAGATCCGCCGGCGCAAGATTAACAGTAACTTTTCTATTTTCTCTATTTGGCGGTTTGATGCCGGAATTTTTTAACGCCGAAGAAATACGCTCCTTTGCTTCGGAAACTGCTTTATCAGCAAGCCCAACAATAGTAAAAGACGCAAGCCCCACATGGATATCAACTTCAACTTCAACAATATGCGGAGTAATACCCTCAAGTTCGGCACAAAATAATTTAGAGATATAGTTAGCCATATATAACTAAAATAAAACAACCACTCAAAATGAGCGGTTGTCCATGATTATTGATTCATCTCTTTCTGGTGTTCGGGGTGATACAACGCAACAGGATTTACTTCAAGCACTTCTATGGGAATATCTTTCCCCGTCGCTTCACACACCCCATACGTTCCTTGATCTATTTTGAGCAGTGCGTGATCAATACGCCCCATCTCTTCACGCAGATCGCCCGCTGATGCCGTGGAGTTAAAATAGTCGGTTGATTCATCCACCTCGTCTTCGTCTCCAGGGGTATTTTCATATGCCGGCGGAGTTTCTAGTTTTTTTATTTCGCGCGCTAACTGTTCTTTCTGCGCAAGAAGCAGTTCTTTAAAATGTATAAGTTGTTCTGCGTTCATACAAATAATTTCAATTCACCATACTAATAATACACCTAAGTATATGCTCCGAAACTAGAAAACACAAATAAGAAACGCTACAATCAAGCAATATGTCCCCACGAAGGTTTCTTACGTATATGTTTGGGATAGGAGCGATGATATGCATAATGTTCATCGGGTTTTTATATCAACACCAACAATTTTCATTCCCCGTGAATACTCAATACGCATCAATAAAAGATGTGTTTGAAACACCAACGCCTACCACGAATCAACCTCTCACACGAAAACAAAAAATTGAACAGTTATTTATGGTGGGATTTGATGGAACAACTCCCGCCGATGCTCAAAATTTACTACAACAACACGCGGTCGGAGGAGTAATCTTATTAGAAAAAAACATATCTGATCCCGCGCAAGTACAAAAACTCACACAACAACTGCAAACCACTAGCATACAACAAACCGGACTTCCCATTGTTATCGGGGTAGATCAAGAGGGCGGCGACATATCACGCGTCCGCTTTGAGGGATATGAGAAAACATCACAATCAGAAATCAAAAATGCTGATCAGGCATACACCGTCGCAAAGAAGAGAGGAGAAGAATTATACAATCTTGGTATTAATATAAATTTTTCCCCCATTCTTGATGTTATACCGGACACACAATCATTTCTCTCTGCGCGCGCATTCCAAAAAACAATTCCAGAAATTAGTTCATTGGGAGCCGCAATGGTACGAGGATATACTGATGCGCGCATTCGCTCATGTCCAAAACATTTTCCCGGACACGGAGGCGCGCTCAGTGATCCGCACATTTCAGAGTCTATAAATACTGAGAGTAAAGAGTTGGTATGGAACGACGCGCAGTCATTCACAGGAGTTATCGCTGAACAGGTTGATTGTATTATGGTGGGACATACTCTATATACCAACGTAGATCAAAATCCCGGAAGCAAGTCGCCAGTTATTATCACAAACTGGTTGCGTAATTCATTTCACTTTGAAGGAGTTATTATTACCGATGACATGGAAATGGTTGCGGCACACCTCACACAACGCGAGGCGACGCAAGCACAAAATTTATCTCACCCCGAAGGGGCGGATCAACAAACATTAGGAGAAGCGTCGCTTGCCGCACTCCAATCAGGAGCTGATATGGTTCTTATTTCAGGGTACTCCACCACCCCGCAAGAGCGAGAAGAAGTATTTGCGTACATTATAAAACAAATTGAAAATGGAGCTTTATCCGAGAAACAAATTGATGAGAAAATTTCAAGAATTACAAAAATAAAACGTTCCGAATAAAAAATTCGGGAGGGTATCTCCCGAATTTTCTAAACCCGCTCATTCCAAGTAAAGGATTCTATTTCATTCATGCCATCTTTAAAAATAACTATGGCATTAAACTTCTTACCAGAGAAAACAATGGGCATCCACATACCATCAGCTGCCCACATCTCTTGGTAAGGAATTTGCTCAAGAGGAAACCATGTAAGAGAACCCATCTCCTCTGTGTCTCTTTCAGAACCCATCCAGTGCCGAACAACAAAAACGTAACAAAGAAAAATAAGTTCCTTATTTTCAAAGAAATGAATTATGGCGACCTCTTCAAGATCATCTTGGTGGACCACGAGTCCAGACTCTTCTTCCAATTCTCTTGAGGCGGTGATAAGAATCGTTTCTCCCTCTTTTACCTTTCCCCCGAACCCATTTGGCTTCCCAACACCAAAACCACGAAGCTTTCTACCCAAGAGGACCTCAGGATTTTGTGGGTTCCGAATAGGGAAAACGATAGTAGATATTGGAATTTTCTTTTCCATATTTAGCTCCCTAATTTTCTATGGCTAATGATAACCATTTATTTTTGTATGTCTAGATATACTAACTAAACCAAAAAGCCCTCTTAGAGAGGACTTTAATAGATTAAGGTTATATCTGTTCTTTTATTGAGAGCTTGTAGCTGAGCTTGTTGAGGTGGTTGCCGTGCTCGTCCCCGTAATAACCGGAACCACTTCTGGTGTCGGAGTTGATGCTGTTAATGTTTTTGCTCCTAATCTCTTTAAGATATCAACCATCTGATTGTATGATGAAGTGATAATAACATATCCCTTATCACCGATTGATACGGGAACATATTCAAACACTTGTTGATCCTTGGTTGAAATAGCTAAGTAACGCACCATGATGCCGCTAATAAGTCCCTCTTTAAAGGTGGTCGCGGTAGGAAGTTTCACCACAGGAAGAAACATATTCAAAATATCTTGTGGAGCCGCTTCTAATGTTGCAAATACACCATTCACTTGTTCCTTGGTCACCCCACTCTTAAGTGGAACGATAAATCCTAATTTATTTCCACCTGATTTATCTCCGTACAACCACGTAGTTATATCACGATCAATCAAAGAAGAAAGACTTGTTGCAACAGAGGGTAAAAATGCATTTATAATAACCAACGATTCAATAGATGAGCTTGCGGAATCAAGAAATGCAATGTCTTTAATAGTTCCCGCAACTAATTTCTCTTTCTGTGACGTTGAAGCAATAACTCCTTTTATGCCAGAAAGATCGGTTGCCGCCAGAGTAAGCCGCTCGCTTTTTGGAACATTTACCAACAATGAAGCGTGTACTAACGGTTGTACCGGTGGAGGTAGTTGAATCTCTGTAATACTTGTCGTTGCTGGTTGTTCAACTGCTTCTGGGGTTTCTGTAGCAACAGGAAGCGTTGCGGTCGCCGTTGGAGTAGTAATTTCAGGAGTACTATTTAATGATTGCACGAGGTAAAACACACCAAATCCAACCGCAACTGCAACCACGATAATTCCTGCGATAATAAGAATAGTTTTTAGAGTAACAGAGTGTCCTCCCTCGGTCGGAGTTTGTTCAGGAGAACTGGTTGGGGTTGGAACTTGTTCCGGTGATGAAGCATCGGGAGCTTGAAATGGAGGCTGAAAAGAAAATGGTGTTGAGGGTTGGTTTTGTTGAAAAGCTCCTTCTCCCGCATTCATTATTTGCGATTGTGGCTGCTCTCCACCTGTCTGGCGGATAGATTCAGCATCAGACTCCATCGTGCGAACTCCAACTTGATTCTCGCTTGAGGGCGGAGGAGGAACGCTGGGGCCTTGTGATTGCTGTGCATCACCAAACGACGGAAATTGGTTTTGTGAAAAATTGTTTTCCATATATTTTTTTATAAATAGATCATCAATACAAACATGCGTAAACGCATTGTAAAAAGTATAGCACACCTCACGATACAAGACTATTAAAAAGTGGAAAACTCTATACAAAAAAATATGATAGACTATGTAGTATGAAACGCATCATACTTATAGACGCCCACTCACTCATTCATCGGTGTTTCCATGCGGTGCCACCGCTCACCAACGCCCACGGAGAACCGGTAGGAGCCCTCTATGGCGTCTCTAACGTGCTTCTAAAAATAATTTCTCAAAGGCAGATAGATTATGTTGCCGCGCTTTTTGATAGACCAGAGCCAACATTTAGAAAAGAAAAATTTAACGATTATAAAATCCAAAGACCAAAAGCTGATGAGGCCCTTGTCGCGCAACTTATAGAATCTCGGGATTTATTCAGGGCATTCAATATACCGGTATTTGAACTTCCCGGATACGAAGGCGACGATCTTATCGGCACCTGCGTTGAACTATTCAAACGAGAACCAGACACCTCAATAACGATACTTACGGGAGATATGGATTCTCTACAATTAATTGACGACACTGAGTCAGTAGAGGTAGAAACATTTAAAAAAGGAATTGGAGAAGTGATGATATATCACGAACAAGAAGTTATTGAACGACTCGGAGTACGAGCAGATCAAGTAGTTGACTATAAAGCATTAGTAGGAGACGCATCAGATAATATTCCCGGCGTACCAGGAATCGGACCAAAAACCGCATCAGCATTACTGCAAAAATACAACACCCTATCATCATATTTTGAAAATGGAACAGAAGACAAATCATATGCAAAGATACAGCAGCATAAAGATCTCGCGCTTCTCTCGCAGGAACTCGCGCGCATAGACACGCACGTCCCCATCGCCATCACACTGAGTGAACTTGCATTTTCATACAACGAAGAACAAATAAAAAAATATTTTACTCATCAAGGATTTATCTCATTACTAAAACGATTTCCCACAAATAATAATCAACAAGAATCCACGCACCAACAAAAAGAGATAAAAGAAAAAAAGGAGAGTGGCCAACCAACATTATATGAATCTTTTAACCCCATCCGCGTTGCTCTTCAATTATTGGGGCTTAGTCCTCTCTCGTGGGAAGAATACGCGCAACGCATTTTAAAACGCGTAACTTCATATGAGGATTTTGTGAAAGACATCACTCCGTGGATAGAAAAAAAGATAAAAGAAGAGAAGCTGGATTTTGTATATAAACACATAGAACTTCCTCTTATTTCTCTACTAGAAGACCTGCATACGCGAGGTATACTCGTTGATACCGCACATCTAAAAAATCTACAAACAAAATTACAGAAGGAAATACAAACACAAGAACAAAAAGTACGTGAATTAGCGGGAGATGCTATAAATCTCAACTCTCCAAAACAAGTTTTAGAATTTCTCAAAAACACCTGCGGGGCAAAAATAAAATCAACATCCGCTGACACCTTAGAAAAAATAAAAGAGCAGATTCCGTGGGTATCGGATCTGCTTACGTATAGAGAGTTATTTAAACTGCAAAGTACCTACGTCACTGCGTTTGAAAAATTAATTGCCGCCGATGGGCGCATTCACCCAACTTTCTTACAACTCGGGGCCGCAACGGGTCGTATGTCATGCCAGAACCCAAACTTACAAAATATTCCGCAAGAATCGGTGTGGTCAACAGAAATTCGCAATATGTTTATAGCCCCACCAGATCATTCACTGGTTGCGTGCGATTATTCACAAATTGAGTTGCGTGTCTTAGCATCTCTTTCTCAAGATAAAAACATGGTTGAGGCGTTTCGCCTAAATAAAGACATTCATACTATTACTGCCCAGAAAATATTCAATGTGACTGAATCAGAAGTTACAAAACAAATGCGCCGCGCCGCAAAAACATTAAATTTTGGCATGGTGTACGGAATGGGATTCCGCGCGCTCGCACAACAAAGCGGACTTTCTAACGACGAGGCAAAAGAGTTTATCGCGAAATACTTTGAAGAATTCTCCGCAGTAAAAAAATGGCAAGAAAATATTCTCACCGAAGCACGGACTACCGGACGCGTACGTACTGCCACTGGAAGATTTCGCATATTGGATGACATTCACTCAACAAATGGATTCTTCGCATCTCAGGCCCAGCGAGAAGCCACCAATATGCCGGTACAAGGACTCGCGGCGGATATTCTAAAACTTGCCATGATCCGCGTAGATGCATATATACAAAAAAATAACCTCGCTAAACGCGTACGTATGATTCTTACGATTCATGACGAGCTTATTTTTGAAATAGACAATGAGTTGTTAACTGATGGAATAGATAGTGAGATAATAAAAAACATTCAACACGAAATGGAGTCGGCATACACACTAGATGTCCCCATTAGAACCGAAGTAAGTATCGGAAAGCGATGGGGAGAGTTGGATTAGCATAAAGTAATAAATAAACATTTTAAGAAAAAGTCCCCCACGTGGGGGACCTTTCAACTAACTTAAAAAAAATCTTGCGTTTTTTAGAAAGAAAAGTGCGGCATGATTATGAAATCGGATCTTATCATCAGGATTGAAATAGATTATCTCTTTTGAATCCGTTTGCATTAATATTATGCCCCGATCAACAATTTCAAGCCGAATTACTGAAAATTCAAATTGTTTAAACCCAGAGGAACATAGAACTTTTAGACATAAATCGTCCCTAAATTTCCCGTCAGAAATATTCACACCAGGAAACACCAGATGCATCGCATTAATAACAACATTAGAATATGCAAAAGATCCAGGTCCGGGTGGGGAGTCTAAAACAAAATAGTATTCGGGGTCTTCTGGTTTATACTGATTATAGTACGAGGCAAGAACCTCTTCCGTCTTATAGGGAAAATCCTCAATCAAAGACTCTATAAATCCGGATAGGGCATTATTCTTGGATAAAACATCTTCTTTAATATGAGCTATTTTTTCTTCCAGAACGCTTTGGTTATTAAATGGCATGGTAGCCTCCTTAAATTACTCATTATATATAAGCACAAAAATGAAAAGAAGTAAATATAATAAAAACCCCACGGACGTGAGGATTTTTATTATTAAGATTTATAACTAACGACTAAATGACTGGCGACTATCAACTACCCGCTATTCAATTGGCCTTACCACCACCTTCCTCTCTCGTCCCTCCCCCATGCTTTCGGTTTTGATATCGGGGTTTGTCGCAAGTTCCGCATGTATAATTCTTCGCTCAAACGCATTCATCGCAGGCAATGTTATTTCTTTTTTAGTAAGAGAAACTTTTTTTGCCGCCGCGCGCGCGAGTTTTATTAATAAATCTTCTCGTTCTTTGCGATGATTATTTACATCAATAAAAACAAATTCGTGCCCCTTCTTTTTTAACATCATTTTCAAAACATAGTCCAAATCAGCCACAAACGAAGAAAGGTGTCGCTCTAAGAATGGGGCGTCATTAATAAAAATAGAGAAACGCTTTCCCTCCTCATACAACGAAATAGAGACGTCGCGAAATCCCATAGTACGAACTATGGTTTCTATGATCTCCTTTATTTCTTGAAATTTTGTAGCGTCGCTCATGAAATAGGTTGTGACTGAAGTTTTTTATTGATAATAATTTGTTGCACCGTAGAAAATGCAGAGGTAGTTAACCAATACAACGCAACCGCAGAAGGAAGTCCTGATAGAATAACCACCGTCAATATAGGAGCAAAATACATCATTCTCTTAGACATCTTCTGCGCCATTGCTACTGCGGGATTTTCGTCAGAAGTAATTGGTGTTTTACTCGCGGACGCCTGCATCAAATAATACGTCTGTAAATATTGAAGCACCGCTGCGATAAGTACGAGTATAATATTTTTTTCATTTAACGCAATAACTCCTAAAAAGTGATAGTTAACAACTTCCGGGCGTGCGACAAATGAATACAGTTGAGATAAAACATCGGAGTTAAACCCGCTTAAAAACAGACGATATAATGCAAATAATATAGGTAATTGTAATAAAAGAAGCCCAATACTGGAGAATGGATTTACTTTGTGCTCCTTATATAAAGCGAGCATCTCTCTCGTTTGTTGTTGTTTGTCTGCTTTATGAGTCTTCTGAATTTCTCTAATTTTTGGGGCTAGCTTTTGGATAATAGTCTGATCTTTAGCTCCTTTATAAAAAATGGGGAGTAATATGACACGGATGATAATTGTTAAAACGATTATTGCAATCCCTAAATCAGAAAAAACTATGTTGTATA
>JAJYXK010000016.1 GCA_021801825.1 bacterium | reverse complement strand
GCATTGGATTAGCACTGTTTTTTATGACTCAGAAATCTGTTTTTATAGATATACAAAATAAGAAATCAGCTATTCGGGAAGTTTCTCACCGCGTCAATTTAAGGCAACAAACAGAATTAGTGATTCCAGTTCGTCGTATGGTGCAGTATGTTGCTGTATCTGTTGCTGTCATCTCATTCTTGTTTGGATTTGTGTATGCCCCTATGGGAGGGAATCTGTTTGCGGCTCAAAGCAAGGAAGAGCAACGAGCAATGTATGAACGACAACTAAAGGAGCTCAATGAACAGATTGCTCAAGATGAGGCAACTATTGCGCAATATCAGAAGCAAGGCAAGACACTTCAATCGGAGATTAATACTTTGAATGCGAAAATTGCAAAAATTAATTTGCAAATAAAGGCGGTAACCCTGAGTCTTAAAACGCTCAGCGGAGATATAGAAACAACTAAAACCAAAATTACTCAAACCGAAGGAGACATTGGACAATATTCAGATTCTCTTTCTGGTATTTTGCAAAGTTTGTATGAGGGAGAACAACGAAGCACGTTGGAGATGGTATTAGAAAATCCGAAATTTTCAGATTTTTTTCTTGATATAAATAGTTTTTTAGCTATTCAAGATAATCTACGCCAAACTTTAGAAAAGATTGTTGCTCTAAAGAATAATCTCATAGATCAGAAAGAATCCCTCGCGACTCAATATGAAGATGTTTCCCAGCTTAAAAAATATCAAGAAGCGCAGATGCTTGCTTCCAAAAAAACTGAGGCTGACAAAAAACAACTTCTTACGATTACTAAAGGACAAGAATCAAAATATCAACAAATTGTTAGTGAGAAGAAAAAAACCGCCGCTCAGATTCGTAGTCAATTATATGAATTAATTGGTGGTGGAGAATTATCATTTGGAGATGCATACAATCTTGCAAAGATAGCGGGTGATGCTACCGGAGTTCGACCCGCATTTATTTTGGCTATTTTAGATGGAGAATCTGCTTTGGGTAGAAACGTGGGGAAATGTAAATATGATGTGAATCCGTATTATCCTGATAGAGCGAGCAATAAAACCACTATGCACCCGACGCGAGATATTCCTCAGTTTTTGACCATTACTAAAGAATTAGGTATTGATCCGGGGAGTGTATTTGTTTCGTGTCCTATTCCTCGTGATGGCGCATATGGAGGAGCTATGGGGCCGGCTCAGTTTATTCCTTCTACATGGGTGGGGTATAAGCCACGTGTAGAAGCAATTACGGGAATTTCTCCCGCAAACCCATGGAATAACAGAGATGCATTTATTGCGGCAGCGTTGTACTTAAAGAGTGCTGGGGGGACTGGATCTTTATATAATGAAAAAGTTGCCGCTGCTAAATATTACGCGGGGAGCAACTGGAAAGTTCATTTGCAAGACTACGGCGGTCCTGCAATGGAACGCGCCGCTGCGTTTCAAGATGATATTAATGTGTTAAATGGATAGAATATAAATGAAGCTACTCACCTAGCTTTATTTATATAGCTCTGTTTCTGGATAAATAGTATGTATGGTTGAGTTTCTTAGTGTTTCTTTATAGTATGTAACAACGGCATGTGGGTCTTCCCAAGCCTCGCTACTAAAAGAAAGATGTTTTGAGCTCATTTTGCGGATGTAGTATAGTGGTAGTACAGTAGCTTCCCAAGCTACGGGCGCGAGTCCGATTCTCGTCATCCGCTCAAATTTTGGGACGATCTTTCTTTAGTACGGGATAAAGTTTAGAGAAGAATTCGATTCCCGTTACCCCTGCCTGCCGGCAGGCAGGCGCTCATAATGAATTATCTATGAAATTTTTCACTCAATTAAAAAAATCAGAAGTGAAAGGAAAAACTATCTTGTTGCGTGTTGATCTTGATATTCATAGTGAAGACGTTTCTCAATCATTACGTTTAGAGCGTGCGATTCAATCAATACGTTACACTCGTAATCAAAAAGCGCGTGTGATTATCTTGGCTCATCGGGGAAGACCTGTATTCAAGAATACAATTTCTAATTTTAAATTTTTAATTTCTAATAAAGAGAAAAAAGAATTATCTCTTGAACCATTTGTGAAAATTTTAGAGAAAGAACTTAAAGAAAAAGTTGTTTTTGTCCCTGACGTTTTGAATGGAAAAGATATTATTTCTCAATCTTCTTACTCTATTTTCTTGTGTGAAAACCTTCGGTTTTATGAGGGTGAAACATCAAACGATTTGGCTTTTGCAAAAAAACTTGCTCAGTTGGGAGATGTCTATGTAAATGATGCATTTGCGAACTCGCATCGAGCTCATGCGTCTATGAGCGCTATTACACGATTTATTCCGTCGTATGCGGGAATGGAGTTGTCTCGGGAGATTGGAATTCTTGATCGTATTTTAAAGAAACCGAAGCATCCATTTGTGGCTATTTTGGGAGGAGCAAAAGTCTCTGATAAAATTGGTTTATTACAGTGGTTTGTTCGATTTACTGATACTATTCTTACGGGTGGTGGCATCGCAAATACATTTTTAGATTGGTGTGGGTATGAGGTTGGTAAATCTATACGCGACAATCTCTCGTCGGTTCAGATGTTTGTAAAGTACCCATCAATCCAGATTCCTCGTGATACGATTATAGAAAATAACAAAATTTACGATATTGGGTCTAAAACAATCGCATTTTATGCTCAAGAAATACGGCGAGCTCGTATGATTATTTGGAACGGACCCGTGGGGCTTACTGATGTAAAGAAGTTTCAAAAGGGGTCACGAGCTTTATGGCGCGCCATTCAATCACACGCCCGTTCTCACAAGGATGTTTTAGTTTTAATCGGAGGAGGAGAAACAGTTTCTTTTGTGCGCAAGGAATCAAAAAAAATCCCTCAAAATATTTTTCTTTCTACGGGTGGTGGAGCATTGTTGGAATATATGAGTGGTAAGAAACTTCCTGCTCTTAGTGCTTTAGATAAAAACAAAGAATGAAATATATGAAGAAAAAGTCCATTGTGGTTTTATATCACGCCGATTGTTTAGATGGTTTTTGTGCTATGTGGGTTGCGTGGAAAAAATTTGGCAATAAGGCTTTTTATTATGCGGTTTCTCCTCGTCAACTTCCGTCTGATATGAGTCACATGAAACATGCCGATGTGTACGTGCTTGATAATAGTTTAACACGAGTACAGCTAGACTTACTTCGAAAAAATGATTGCGTTGTTACTGTTCTTGATCATCATGCAAGCAGCGAAACAGATGTTAAGAGTGCCGATGTGTATGTTTTTGATATCAAACATTCTGGAGCTATGCTTGCGTGGAAATATTTTTTTCCGCACGTAAAAGTTCCATGGTTGGTGCGATATGTTGAGGACGGAGATTTATGGAATTTTAAATTAGCACATACTGATCATATTCGTAATGTTTTGGTGCTTGGAGGGTATCATCTTCGAGTGTGGAATTCTTTTGCGCGCGCGTTGGAAAATCCCACAAAAAAGAAATCTATTATTGCGGAGGGTAAAATTATTGAACGTTATAGAAAAACACTTATTGAACAGTCTACTCAAAATGCATACCTAGTTCGTTTAGCGGGTTATACAGTATATGCGGTAAATGAAGCCACCGAAGCATTTCGTTCTGAGGTAGCTCATATTTTATATGCGAAGAAGCCGCCATTTTCTGTGGCGTGGGCTCAGGAACAAGATAAAATCCACGTTTCTTTACGTTCCGATGGGTTATTTGATGTATCAAAATTAGCTAAGAAGTATGGTGGGGGAGGGCACGCCGCCGCCGCGGGTTTTTCTATTTCTGCTGAGGAATCTTTTCCATGGCGCATAGTGAAAAAAACAAAAAAAGCGGTATAATGAAATTATGTCATCACATGCCCCGTTTATTATATATACCGATGGTGGTTCGCGAGGAAATCCTGGCCCGAGTGCTATAGGCGTCTTTATTCCTGATCGTGATAAGCGATATGGGGAATATATTGGTGAGGGAACTAATAATACCGCGGAATATCAGGCAATTGTATTTGCACTTAAAAAAGCAAAAAGTTTATTGGGATCGCACATCGCTCAACAAACTATTCTAGAAATACGATCGGATAGTCAATTGGTGGTAAATCAATTATCAGGTATGTTTAAACTCAAGGAGCCAGAATTATTTCCTCATTTCATATCTATTTGGAATCTCAAACAAGAATTCAAGCAGGTTAGTTTTATACATATTCCTCGTGAACAAAATGCGATTGCAGATCGTATGGTGAATGAAGCATTAGATAAGCACCAAACACGTTCTTTGTTTTAATATTTTTATATGTCTTTTGAGAATTCTTTTGGAAAAAATATTGTATATGGCGAAGTGCCATCTATGGAACCAGAACATCATGTTGTGTTGAATGAACATACTATTGAAAAATATAGAGCTGAATTTGGAAACGTATTTTCTGTTGAATCTCTTTCTCGTCTTGCGGAAGGTGATGAAATTCTTACACACGATGTAAAATCTTTGATTGCTTTAAGTCATATCTATGCCGGAGATGTTATGTTATTGCAAGATCTTGCTGATACTGATCCTCGTAATGAATCTGGGGCGCAGGGACTCCTTGATCGTCAACAGGAATCACACTCAAAATTTATAGAAGCGCTTGCTATCTTGTTTACTCATGCAAATGAACGAGGAATTGTTATTCCTTTTGAGCTATATGGGGCTTCGCGCATTAAATTCTCTCAAATTGCTCTTTTTATTGCATATGATGATGAGCACGTTCTGCATTCTGAAAGACCAGCAAAGAGCGCGTAGAAAGGCGCATATATTGACATAACTATATTTTCTTTGTATTTTTATATTGGCACGCAGAATGACAGCTCAGCGCTACTTTTCTACTTATATAAAATAATTTTTTGAGTAAAAAAGTAGTGCTGAGAGGAAAGTCCGGACACTCGTCCCGATGTATTGTCGGGAACATGTAGTGGGTAATTCCCATCGAGCGTAAGCTTAGAGGTGCGAACAGAGACGTTGTATTACGAAAGTAATATAACATTCCCCGAAGCTTTGTGCGGAGGGGGATGAGCCCTTGTAGTAATATAAGGGGTGAAACGGCAAAATCCTTACATGAGTGCAAGACCGTATCCCGATTTAACTATCGGGATGAGTCGCTTGAGCCTGAGAGTAATTGAGGGCCCAGATAAATTGTCATTGATCCGCATAGCATGCTTATGTGGTGAACAGAATCCGGCTTATATGCGTGCCGGCTTTATCTTTTTGTATTGTGTGTTAAATAGTTTTTATTTATACTGTGCATATGAAATCTAGAAGAGATTATTTTTTTGGAAATTTTTGGCGGTATATTACCAATGCTTGGACCTTTCTTTGTATTGTTGTGGTATTGTTAGATTTTTTTGGTGATGGGCAATATCATTATTTGGTGACCCCGTTTTCTGTTATTTATGGATCTTTACTGAGTATTTTTGTGGGAACAAAAGAATTCAATAGGTGGTTTGAAAACAATGGTGTTGGGCGACATCCGGGTGAGTTATTTGTTGCGATATGGAGCGCCCTTTTTATTGGTCTTGCCATATCTTCTTTGTGGTTGGGGAATTCATTTACTATTTCTCCCGATGTGACATCGGTGTATATTATGGTGCTTATGGTGTTTGCTATTACTCAGAGCTCAAAACAATTATTTAGCAAAAAACAACGAAAACGCAAATAATTAAATTATGTCTCTCTCACAAAGATATAAAATTTTTTATCTTCTTCTCTATATTTTTATTTCATGTGGAGTTGTTTTATCAATTCGTCCCCCATACATTCTTTCTATTGGTATTGTATTGCTATTTCCATCGCTTATTAATTTTTTCTGGTTGCGTCACGCTCGTGCTCGCGTGTTTATGTTTTCTCTTGTGTCGGCGATTATCTTTGCTCCTCCGGTTGAGCTGGCGGCTCGGCTTGCAAACGCATGGGATGTGCAATCAGTTTTTCCAAGAATGTTCGGGTTGGTTCCTTTGGAGAATATGTTGTTTGCGTTTTTGAATTTTCTTTGGGCACTTTCATTTTATGAATATTTTATTGATAAGGATCATATGCAACGATCAGTATCAAAATACTTTAAATTCCTTGTTGGACTATATGTGATTTTCGCAGGAGTTATTTTTTCTCTATATTTTTATGATCCAACCACTATATCGCTTCAGTATATGGTGCTTGCGGTAATTATTCTTTTTATCCCCGCGGTTCTTATTTTTTGGCATAAACCTCTGCTTATTAAAAAAACTCTTATTCCCACACTATTTTTTGCGTTGGTATTTTTTGTGTATGAAATCGTTTCACTTCTGGTGGGGAGTTGGTGGTGGCCAGGGGAATATGTTTTTCCTATTACGCTGTTGGGACACGTATTTCCTATTGATGATATTATCATTTGGTATTTTGTGTCTACGCCGGTTCTTATTGGGGGCTATGAATTCTTCATTGATGACGATAAATAAATCCGCAGTTTTCCTCTAGACTTTATTTTATTTTATGATATAGTGTTTTTGACCCAAGGTGGGTTTTTTGTTCTCTAAAATTCTATTCACTAATAAGGAGTTATCTATGCCAAATTTTGGCCGGCATGCTACGAGAAGAGGAAGCAACGGAATTTCTAATGTGTTGCTTCAACAAAAAGAAGACGCTATTAATGAATTTAAAAGCGGCGTCATTGGCCCAAAAGTCTGGAAATATTTGCTCGTCCATACGGGGGTATCGTTACCGTTAGGATGGGAATCATTTCTTCCTTCTTCCGAATCTCTACAAAATGTGAAACGATCTGAGGGAGAAATGGTTATTTTATCTCTTCAAAAAGTTGGAAAATCAAAGTTAAATGGTTTTTTCTGGGGAAATCTAGGGGTTACTTTCAAAACTGATTTTTCTTCTAATGGCTTTTCTCTTAACCAATATCTTCAGATGGGTATGACGATTGAGGAGGGAGTTTATGTCGGAAATCCTTCAGGAATTATGTTGGGAGAAAAAGCAGGAATTCAGAAGAAGACAATACTTGATCGGGGGGATGCGTTCATTCCTTTTGTTGGTCTTCAGATTATTCCCGAAGCAGTGCACCGTGTTTTGTTTGATAAATTTTTAAATCCGAACCACGTGGTTCGGTGCAACTGTCCCATCAAGAATAATGTCTTGGTGGGTGGTGGCGACTCTTCTATTCGCATCGTTGATTCCGGCATACCTTCTAGCAAAATTGCGCTGGGGTGTATGAGGAGAGTCTTTATAGAGTGAATTTTGTTCTTTGAAAAAATTCCCAAGCAACCGCTTGGGAATTTTTTGTTAGTTTTTTGTTAGTTTTTTGTCTTTTTAAAAAGTCCAAAGTTTTTGACGATCGTCAAAAACTTTGGCCTTTTTTGTGTGTTGGTTTGGTATCACTCTTTCTTTATTTCTCCTTGGTGATTTGTTCAGTAACGTATGCGAGCCAACTTTCGGTTTCTTTTTTGTTTGCCTCCAACTTTGCGAGTTCTTCTAAGATGTGCTTATTGTTATCTTGCGCATACTTATTTTGGAGATATGTATACGTAATATCTATTTTTAATAGGGTCTCTTGAGCATCTTCTAAATAATCCTGTAAGATTTCTTTCTTTGTTTTCATATATAATTATGGTTACTACTGGGGCATAGTGTAGCGTACTGCAAGACAAGAAGCAATGTTTTAAGGTGGTGACTCATATGGTATACTGGAACCATGTCACACACGCACAGAGAACGAATAAATGTCCCGTCGGTACATCTTCATGTTGATCCTTTATCACATAAGGACATAGTAGATGCAGTTCATAAGCGAGTTGAGGTTATCAACAAGGAGTTACTTGATGGTTTGGAATTTATTGGTTCATATCCTAAGTCGGTTACTTTTTTTGGATCCGCTCGCTTCAAAGAAGACAATCCTTACTATATGAAAGCCCAACGTATAGCATCTCTTTTGGCTACTCGCGGATTTGCGGTGGTAAGTGGTGGGGGTCCGGGGATTATGGAGGCGGCAAATAGAGGAGCATCGGATGCAGGCGGTAATTCAATTGGTTTTAATATTGTGCTTCCTAAGGAACAGGTTATGAATCCGTATGTGCAAGACCATGTTGATTTTCAATACTTTTTTACTCGTAAAGTAGCGCTTACGTTTTCTGCGGAAGCATATATTTATTTCCCCGGAGGGTTCGGAACCATGGATGAGTTTTTTGAAATTCTTACGTTAGTGCAGACGCATAAAATTCCTCGTGTTCCTATGATTTTAGTAGGAACTGATTTCTGGATGCCGTTGAAACACTTTCTTGAAAACCTTATGTACAAAACACATCAAACCATCAATAAAGAAGATGTGGATCTTTTTACTATTACCGATGATGAAGATGAAATTGTGCGTATCGTGAAGGATGCTCCTATGAGAAAAGAATAGTTTTTGTTGTGTATGCGATTGTATAAACATTTTGTAAAACCAATATTATTTTTATTTCATCCTGATCGTGTACATGCGGGCATTGTTTGTGTGGGGGCGTGGTTGGGAAAGGTATCTATTACGCGAGCATTATTACGCGCAATGTTTGTGTATCGTCATCCTTTTTTAAAAACAACAGTGTGCGGAATAACATTTCAGAATCCCGTTGGTCTTGCAGGGGGGTTTGATAAGAATGCTGAGCTTATACAGACTATTCCATGTGTGGGATTTGGATTTATAGAGGTGGGGTCTATTACGTATCATCCTTACATGGGAAACTCTCGCCCGTGGAGTGTACGGCTTGTAAAGGATAAATCCCTTATTGTTAATTATGGTCTCAGAAACAAGGGAGTCACCACATTATTACCACGCATTCAAGCGCAAACGCGAACCTGTCCGGTTATGGTTAATATCGCAAAGACCAATGATGCGCACATAAAAGGAGATGCGTCCGTTGCTGACTATATTGCCTCATTTAGATTGTTACAGGACGTCGCCGATATGATAAATATCAATATTAGCTGTCCTAATACAGGCGATGGTGTTCTGTTTTGCGAAGATGTTGTCTTGTTGAGAAAATTATTAGATGCGGTTCAGGCGGAGCATCCTCGCAAACCAATATTTCTCAAACTAAAGCCAGATATTTCTTCGGAGATGATTGCATCTATTGTGTCTCTCGTAAAAGAATATTCATGTATTTCTGGATTTATTATTTCAAACCTTACGAGAAATAGAAATCTTCTTAAGTATGTTGCTGTTTCTGATATAGAGCAATATAAAGGGGGAATTTCAGGACAACCACTGAAAGATCTTTCTACCCAGATGATACGAGAAGTATATGAACTTACCCAGGGAACATATCCGATTATTGGGGTGGGGGGGATTTTTAGCGCAGAAGATGCATATAAAAAAATTCGCGCCGGGGCGTCATTAGTAGAATTAATGACGGGTATGATTTATGAAGGTCCTGGACTCATAAAAAAAATTAACAAGGGATTGGTCAAATTATTAGAGCGAGATGGGTTTCATTCTATCTCTGATGCGGTAGGAGTGGATCACAAGAAATAAGGAACGAGGGAATAGCAATTAGTAATTGGATATTAGAAATTTAAAATTAATTAAAATCCCCTCATGGGGATTTTAATTAATTTTAAATATTCTTGTTCTTATTTTGTTTTTTTGTATATTACTGCACTGATAATGAAGGTAATGGTAAACATAATTGCGCCATAAAAACATGGGGTATAGAAAGGGTTTACAATCCCTACGACGCATCCGGTGCTACAGGTACGCGCGTTTAACCAATCAACCATTTCAATACCAAGGTTGGTCCAGGCAAACAACGTCCCCGCCAACAACAGAATGAATTCTGTAACAATGAGTTTTTTCATATGTGTAATTATATCATATTGTTTTTTGGTTAAAAATAAGGCATTATAGTTGGGTTGTCGGCTGCTTGGAGAGTTCGCATAGTCCTGCCTGCCGGTAGGCAGGGGTCTAGTGCGATTTATATACATTTAATTAAATAATTGGAGAGTTCGCATAGTGGTCTAGTGCGCTCGCTTGGAAAGCGAGTATACCGTAACAGGTATCGAGGGTTCAAATCCCTCACTCTCCGCACACCAAAATAACCTCACCCTTGTGATGGATTTTATTTGATAATATACTAATTGAAAGCTGGTGGGGCAGTATATAAGTGATATAAAAATATATGGAACAAAACGGAGTATGTTGTCCAAAGTTTAATCCATCACCTTGGGATAACAAGATAATAGAATGGAACAATAAAAGATTTATAAAGGGCAGGGTTTCTACCATTTTTTATATGCCCATAAATTTTGGTTCAAAAATAGTGGAGTTAATTAAGAAGGTGAATGACTCTGGAGCCATCTTCCAAGATGCTATGTGTCTTTCTGACCATGCTTCAAAATGGAGTATGGATATCTATGTGGCAGTTGATAAAGAAATACCAAAAGCAGACAACGTTATCATCTCTGGAAAATTTTTAAGCAAGGTTTATGAAGGTAAATTTACCGAAACTGATAAATGGTGTGAGGATTTTAAAAAATGCGCCACGGACAAAGGTTTGAGTATAAAGAGATGGTATATGTGGTATACGACGTGCCCAAAGTGCGCAAAGAAGTATGGTAAAAATTATGTCGTCATATTTGGTGAAATATAAAGTATATCTACGATCAGCAACAGCTTATAAAAAAACACATTTTGCTCACCATTCTGAAATCTAATATCACTATGAATAAATTTATTTATTATTTATCAAGGGGATTATCAATCTTAATTGTTTTGTTTTTTGGGATGTTTATTCTGGAGGGTTTTGATTCTCAATTCACTTGGCAGGATTCTTTTTTTCATTTATTACTAACCCTCATTATTTTAACCATAGCACTGTTGGCCTGGAGGAATCCTAGAATCGGGGGCTGGTTGTTTGTTGGTATAGGTGTTATTACCGCTTTGTTTTTTCATCCATTTATGTTAACTGGTCTTATTATTAGTGGGGCGTTTTTATTAACCGGCTTGTTCTTCTTGATTGAAAAGAGAATATAACTCTTCGGAAACACCCTAATATCTTTAGGATTTTTATTTTTCTATATTTTCGTTATACTATAGAAACAAAAACAATAATCTCATCTATTATGACTGAATCTAAATTTTTTCCTGCGGTAGTAGTTGGTGTCGCGTTGGTGATTAGCGCCCTCGTTTTTGGACTCTTTTATTACTCAGGACAATCAGTTTCTTCAAAGGATATTTTGTCAGTAACCGGTTCTGCAAAAATGCGCGTAACGTCTGATCAAGTAAAGTTAATAATCGCCTTAGTTCGTCCTTCAACTCAGCAATCTTTAGGAGCGGGATATAATGCCATCGCAAAAGACCTTGCCCTCGCAAAAGATTTTCTAAAGAAAGAGGGGGTTGATAGCAATATGATTACCGAGGGAACCGTCGCGATGAATCAAATGTATAAACCGAATGGAGATAATAACGAATATGAATTGCGGCAAGTTCTTACCATTCAATCAACCGATGTTGCAAAAATCACCGACATTTCAAAAAAGGTTTCTTCTCTTGCGTCTCAAGGGGCCATCATTTCTGTTCAATCGTTAGAATATTATTATTCCAAACTTCCCGATTTACGTGTTTCACTATTAAGTGATGCCATTAAAGATGCAAAAGCGCGTGCAGAGAAAATTGCGCAGGGAACCGGTAGGGAAGTAGGAAACGTGCAGGCGGCGTCTAGTGGTGTAGTGCAAGTGCTTCCTCCTGATTCAGTTGATGTTTCTGATTATGGGACGTACGATACTTCGAGTATTGATAAGGACGTTATGATTACTGTAAAGGCGTCATTTCGTTTGAAGTAGATCTTTTGTGTTGAAAAACACATATATGTGGGAAGAAAAGAATAATACGCTAAGCAAAGAATTTGTATTTGTCTCATTTGTTAATGCGCTCTCTTTTGTTAATGCAATAGGTGTTCTTGCTGAAGAAATGCAACATCATCCTGATATATTGCTGCATGATTATAATCATGTTCGTATCACTCTTACCACACATAATGCAGGAATAGTGACGGATAAAGATAGGGTTCTTGCTCAAAAAATAGACGAGATTATTTAGTTTTTCTCAACTAATTCTCCCAGATCTAACTCGTGGGTGATTTTGATTTCTTTCACAAAATCTGGAAAGTGACTTACGAGAATCATAGCCCCCTCATACGTGTTCAGGGCTTGCGCAATAATCGGCAGGTGTCTAAAGTTTATGTGATTTGTGGGCTCGTCTAATATAAGTAATCCTGGATATTCAAGCGCAAGCTTAGCGAATGCCACAAGTCCTTTTTGCCCTTCTGAAAGGGCTCCTATTTTTGTTTTTAATATTTCACTATCCAACAAAAAACCGGCTGCGTGTGAGCGGAGCTCTTCTTCTCCGCCCACTTTCATGGTTTCTTTTAATGTCTCATAGGGGGTCTTTTCAAAATCTAGCGCTGAAAAATCTTGACGGTAATATTCAATGTGTATATCTTTCGCAACTGACTCTCCTTTTGCGTGTCCTGTTGCGAGGTTCTTTAACAATGTTGTTTTTCCAATACCGTTTGGTCCTTTTAATAGTAACCGTTCTTTTTTATGCAGCTCTATAGAAACCTTTTTGGTTATAGGAACTTGCTCATATGGATGCATGAGAGATACTGAAGAAAGTTTTAGAATAACGCCTCCAATATGTTCTTGGCAGGGGATTTGAAACTTTCTCATCGTTTTATCTTCTCGGCGCACTTCCACGGTATCTTCTTCTAGTTCTTCAATTTTTTCTCTCATTTTGCGCGCCACATCGCGCAAGTGTCCTCCTTTTTGTCCGAAAAAGTTTGCTTTTTCTTTGCGGTGTTCTATGTCTTTTTCTAAACGCGCGTTTTTCATGCGCTCTCGCTCTCTACGTGCTTGAATTTCTTCAACTACTTTAAAATAATTTCCGGTGTATTGTTCTACTATGTGAGAGAAGGATTCAAGATAAAAAACACCGTGCGTGAATGCGTTTAAGAAATCAGCGTCGTGAGAAATAACTATGCAAGTTTTTGGATACTCCACGAGGAATTTTTTGAGATGTGTAATCCCTCCTTTGTCCAAGTTATTAGTCGGTTCATCTAACAAGAGAATGTCGGTGTTTTGAATGAGCGCTTGCGCGAGTAGTAGTCGCGCTTGTTGCCCTCCCGAGAATTCATGTAATTTTTTATGATGAGCTGTTGATAGATTTACCACTTCCAATATCGCATCTATTTGCGGATCTATGTCGTATACCTTCTTTGAAAATGCGCTTTCAAAAAATTCTTTAACCGTCCAATCCATTTGCTCGGGAGGAATTACTTGTCGTGATGTGGCGATGGTAATTCCGGGTATAGTTGTTATTGTTCCTGATTCTGGCTTCAGTGTCCCAGTAATTAATTTAAATATAGTTGTTTTTCCGGCTCCGTTTTGTCCCATAAGCGTCATTTTGCTTCCTTTGCGTATAGAAAAACTCGCCTCGCGTAGAATAGGTTTCTTATGCCCGAATTCAAAAGTTACTTCGTTAAAACGAAGTATGGTTTCGTCTTGTGCCATGCCGCCTTATAGTGCCGTATATTTCATAATTTCGCAAGGGTTTGAGGTGTTCGTTGTATAGGTGTTGGAGTTTGTGTATTGTGGTATACTGTGCCATATGAATGAATCATATTTTGAAAAACACGAGAAGGGAGATCTACGAAAAGATATTGTAGAAGCTTTTAAGAATAACAATCCTAACGCGCGGGAACTTTTCGTTACATGGCGGGAAGAACGAGAAAAAGAAATTGTTCTTTTAAATTCAGCAAGCGCCGAGATTAGACTCTCCGTTGAATCGGCTGATATTTGTATAGAAGCTGAGCTTCTTGATGAGGCTTGGGAGTTGCTTTCGAGCGCGCGTATACAAGCGAATAATGAGAATGAAGTTGATTTATTTCTTGAAATAGAGAAGAAAATGGATGAACTTGAGGGGTTGTCTTCTTAGATGTACCAAAATGATTACTTATCTCGTATATCATAATAGGTAGAATGGTCATTCTACTATTACAAAATAATCAAATATTCTTTATGGAAGAAGTAAAAAAGGAGGATGGACGACATCCTGAGGGATGTGAATGTTTTATGTGCAAACACAAAGGATTGCACAAAGGTGGACTGTGGTGTGAGCATGGATCATTCGGTAATTATGTGTTGGTTCGTATAATTTTAATTCTGCTTATTCTTGCGTTTGTATTCTTTGCGGGATTTTGGTTTGGAAATATGGCATCACTTTTCCGTCATGGGGGATACGGTGACGGATATGGTTATGGTATGATGCGCGGCGGATTTCAGCAATATAATTATAGAAATCTTGATGCCCAGGATTATCAAGGGTATGGCGCGGGAAGAGGTATGATGCGTGGTGGGTTTTTTAACACCCCCAACTCCACTTCTTCCGGATCTCAAGCTCAATAAAGATTCTTGTTTTTGAGGTGGTATTCAAATGGCTCCTAGCAAGGAGCCATTTGAGTTTTTGTGGGGGAGGTATACACTTATGATATAGCTTCATGGTATTATGAAAAACACTTTTTCTTTTGAGGAGAAAAAGGGCGAGATATCATACGCGCTCCCGTTAGAGCGGTTGCGAGAGGAATGCGCATTTCGTAAAAAGGATAGCTTGGGGAATTATATTGAACCCATGGGGATGAATCCCTTTCAGTTTAAATTGCAAGAAATTGGTGAGGCGTGCGAACTATATCGTCAGGAAATCTATAAGCGGTTATTTCCGCGTCCGTTAGATGTTCCTATAGACCTCGATGATCTTGAAAAAATAGTTGATAAATTATATAAAGAAAATCCCCATTTTGATGATGAAGTAGTTTCTAAGATCACAGAGCTAGTGAGGTTGTTAAGTAATGTGGGGATTAATGAAAGTGAGTTATTGCAAAGAACTATACAGCCATATGATTGCGCGCGGTGCGCCATTCAAACCGCCCAACTACTTGGCGCTGAGAAGGGTTTGTCCACACCTGATATTTCAGATCAACAAAAAACAGCATAATCTTTTTTATATAAATTTTACGGAATCTTTAGATAATAAAAAACCCCGACTGTTATGTCGGGGTTTTTGAGTTTGGAAAAATTCGGCCGTAAGCGCTAATACTTATACTACCCATGAGTAGGGTTATGCTTCCTAAAACAATCAGCGAGGCAAGTAAATCAAATGTACCAGTCATAATACCAAACCATGATAGGGATACGATTGATATCATATTTGTTGCGGAGGAACGCACTGATAGAACGGTGGTTCTTATACGTTCGGAGTCGATATGCCGATTCGTAAAATCTCCCATAAATGGCTGTATGAATCCGCGTACCGTGTTTTGTAACAACACTGCGTATGCCATGGGCCACCATGGAATCAAACCCATGGCAATAATAGGAACCGCAAGCAGTGTAATCATTGCGATAATACAAGTTCGTTCCGAGAAATGCTGACTGATTACATACGCTTTGTGACTAAAAATCCACGCAGTCATATTCAATAGAAAGAAAATAAATCCGTAATATGCGATATCAAGATGTACTCGTTCAAAATATGGATTGTAGGTAAAAAACCATATTTTTGACACACCAGAAATCAATGCTCCAAATCCTAGTATCCAACGGATTGGTCTGCTCGTAAACGCAAATTTAATACCGCTGGTTAGAATACGCCACTGCTCTTTTGATTGATACGTGCGTGTTTGATCTGGTTCAGTAAACTTCCATGCGGAAATGAGTGGTATAGCGAGTGGAGGAATAGAGAGAAAAAGCGTCATGCGAATATCTATTTTTGCTAATATGCCCACAAACAATGCGCAGCATCCCATGAGCGCAAAACGATATCCAGTTGCTTGCCCCTCTACTTTTTTGAAGATTTCTTTTGATCCACCATTTTTGAGGCTGGTGTATATGAGTGATACATCAGCTCCCGATTGAAATGAGATTCCTATTGCCCAGAGTATATTTGCCATCCATACCATAAGCGGAGAACACATACTAGCAAATAGAATATAGCTGATGAATAAGAGTATGCGTCCTGCAATCAACAATCTTCTTTTTCCAATTAAATCTGCGAGCGCTCCCGAGGGAATATCAAGAGCAACACAAATAATAATAACCGTTGATTCCATAAAATAGATAGACGGAAGTGACATGTGTCCAAGTTTTTGTATTGCGGTAATAAGAATGGGTCCCCAAAATAGGGGCTCGCTGAATAATACGAATTTTTTATACAGCGATATGTTTCGATGCATTATCTCTTGCTGTGTCATGGTACTTCTCCTTATATTATTTAGTTGTAAAGAACTGCACCGAACGAAAATTAAAAAATCTCAACTTTCATTCAGTCGAGATTTTTTTAATTTGAAAAAATTAATAGACTTTAAAAATTATAAATATCACGACTAAATATAAGCGCTTTTTTCCCATAGGCGGTAACGGCGAAAAGGCCCTGTATCCATGGGTTTTGCATAATGCTCATATTTATTTGGTGACAACGTTTTTTCATAATTTTCTTATATATATTACAACGAATGATGTCAATATTTGTTTCGTATATAAAAAATCCGGGGCTAACCCCAGATTTCAAGTGCTTAAATCCGTCCTGCCGCGGTCGTTCCAAACACCTTATCAAATATCTGATCAGACCAGCGTTTTTTAATTTTAAAACTCTGTTCCCATTCCTTAGGAATTCCCTTAACCACCCACGCCCCATGCACAGGATCATCAAGATCCATAATAACTTCCCATATCAAAGTTATTATATACGATATAGAATATACCGAGAAGAATCCTACATAATAGTTTTGATAATATAAGAATATGGTCCATGCCTGTATCATGGTTCCTGTAGAGAGTAAAATGTACTTTACTGGTATTGGAATCATGTCTTCGGCTATGTCCATAAAATCCCGCCTTGTTTCTTCTGTGTGCGGTCTCCGCAGTATTTTTTTAAGCTCACGTATATCAGAGCCTTCTCTGTAGAGAAGAAAGCTCGCCAAAAACACATGAACTCCTCCAATAAAGGGGAGTATTGCATTCACGATTGGTTCATCCGCTTTTGAATTTGAATGAAACCCAAAAGTATATGACGCGTACCAGAAGATTACAGAGGGGAAGCTTAGGAATAGTGGCTGAATAATGAGCCTTACTTTTTGTATAAAGCTCTTAAATTCGGTTACTACATCATTTCCGTTCAATGTTTTATTCCTTATATTATTTGATTGTTCTTTTTATATAATAATATATTATTAATACTAAGTCAACGCTTCTATTATTTTATTAAAAAGGAACCATCTTTTTTGTGGTGATTTTTTATGTAAAAACTTTGTGCTCGGGGACAGGGATTCGAACCCCAATTAATGGCTTCAAAGGCCACTGTCCTACCATTAGACGATCCCCGAATATTATGTGTTTGAACAGTATCAAAAAAATGGTATTTTTTCAACCATCTTTTTGTATGTTGTTTTATTTTTCTTGTGTTGCCTCAATGAGCGCTAGCTCAAAGGGAATAATAGGAAGGGGATTGTAGCGCATGTTAGTTTGCGCTTCTATAAGTAATTTGAGTAGTTTAACGATGTATTCGGTATCAATTACGTGTGCATGTTTATGGAGCGCGGTTAGTTCTGTCTGTGCGAGTTCTCTAGTAAATAACTTTTCCAAATCGGGGTTTAGATGCAACGCAAGCGCGCGGCGAATATATTCTGTGATATCTCTATTGAGTTGAGGAAGATTATGTCCTTCGTTGTGTATTTCGTGGAGTAATTGCAGCGCCTTTTTTTCATCTTTGGTAATGAGCGCATCTGAGAGAGAAATAATTTTGAGAATATCTGTCTTTCCGAGTAATAATTCAACTTGGGCGGTGGTAATATGATTTCCTTGTAGTGATATAATTTGATCCAATAATGATTGCGCGTCCCGCATACTTCCTTCGGCTAAATAGGCAATCATTTCTAGAGCCGATGGTTCGCAGGTAATATTTTCTTTTTTGATAATTGATTCTAACGCTGAGACAATTTCCACCAATGTGAGTTTTCTAAAATGAAATCGTTGAGTACGGGATACGATAGTAGCGGGAACTTTTTCATACTCGGTGGTTGCGAGAATAAGTATTGCGTGCGCGGGTGGTTCTTCAAGTGTTTTTAGGAGCGCGTTAAACGCTTGTGTGGTGAGCATGTGTACTTCATCAATAATAAAAACTTTGCGTGCAAATTGTGTGGGCATTGTTTTTATGTTTTCTTTGAGATTTCTAATTTCATCTATGCCGCGATTTGATGCAGCATCAATCTCAATAACATCAAGCGTGTTTCCTGATTCTATCTGTATGCAGGTATGACATTCACCACAGGGCTCACCCTTCTTTTTAAATTCCCCATCGGTTTGCCGTTTTTTGCAGTTTATAACTTTTGCAAGAATACGCGCCATGCTGGTTTTGCCAGTACCGCGAGGTCCATAAAATAAGTAGGCGTGTGCGAACTTATCTTGTATAGCGGCATTGCGAAGAATGGTGGTTATTGATTCTTGTCCGATGATGTCCTGTATTTTTTTTGGTCTGTATTTGCGATAAATAGCGAGCATAGAGCAAAATAATTATTTTTTACTTAATGTCTAACGCACACAACAATTTAAAATTATTATTGTTTCAAGTGTACTCTAGCTACATTCATTTTTCAAACCTTTTATTTTGTTGGCTTTTTTAGTACACTTGAGATATGTATCAGGTCCAAACCGAGCAGTTTTCTGGCCCTTTGGAGAAACTATTGGAATTGATTGAGGCAAAAAAGCTTGATATTACTACCATTAGTTTGGCGGAGGTCACCAATGATTTTCTTTCATATATAGAAACCGTACGAAATCAAGAACCTTCTTTGTCTGAGGCTGATGGTTTTTCTCCTCGGATACTTTCCGATTTTTTAGTGGTTGCTTCCCATTTAGTACTTATTAAATCAAAGGAACTTCTTCCCGATATCTCCTTTACCCAAGATGAGCAAGAAGAAATAGTTGATCTGGAGCGACGACTCAAAATATATAGCGCCTTAAAACCACTTTTTTTGTTGGTGCGTTCTTCGTGGCAAACTGCTTCGCCATCTTTTTCGCGTGAATATTTAAAAGATATTCCTCCGGTGTTTTATCCTCCTGCACTGCTTACTAAAGAGCAACTAGAACACGCGCTTGGATCTTTGTTGCAATCTCTTGGTTCATTAGTGCTTGAAACTGAACACATAGAGAAACAATTAATAAATCTTGAAGAAAAAATTACTGAACTTTCCGCAAAAATTGCTAGTGGTCTTTCGCGTTTTTCTCAGGCAACTTCACAAAGTTCTCGTGGCGAGCTGATTGTTTTGTTTTTAGCACTCCTTCATTTATTGCGTGATCAGACCGTACGAGTGCAACAAGAAGGCTTGTTTGGAGAAATTAGCATGGAAAAAATTAATAATTAGGGCTTAGTACTTAGTTGATAGTGACTAGTAAAGAGACAACACTTATTTAGAAAATTAATATTATGGACAACAACATCAATAACAACATACCAACAGAGTCGTCAGAAACTAATCATGTGGCTGCGCTTGAGGCAATTTTGTTCCTACACGGAGAACCAGTGTCCCGAGTAATGCTTGGACGTTTATTACAACTGTCGGAACAACAGGTTTTGGAAGTTATTTCTTCTTTGAAAGAAGAGTTACAGAGAACAGGGCGGGGACTAATGCTTATGGAAAAAGGAGGTGAGTATATGTTGATTACCAAGCCGCAGTTCTCAATATTTCTTGAATCGTTTGTAAAAGATAGCTTAAGGGAGGACCTTACTCCTTCTGCCGTAGAAACACTTTCGTTGGTTGCATATTTTGGTCCCATTACTCGGGCACAGATTGATTATATCCGTGGAGTAAATTCAAGTTTTATGCTCCGTAATTTATTAGTGCGTGGACTTATTGAACGCACAAGCAAGGGGAATGCGTATGTATATGAGGTAACCGCTCAATTTCTTGCGCATATGGGGCTTTCGCACATCAGTGATTTACCTCAATATATTCATTATCAAGAAACGCGAAAGAATTTTTTTGAAACAGGGGAACCATCAATAATCTCTACAAATTCAGAAAATCAAACATCACTGCAAACAAATGGTGCCTCTGTAGCTTCTGAATCTTTGGAAAACTCCTAATCACCAGTAACAGAAATTTATCCTGTAATGAAATATCAAGCGTTAGTTCTTGTAATCGCAATATTATTTTCAACTTTCATGTTGCGTTCTTTCAGTGCGTCTCGTGAAGCATCTGTTCATGCTCCGATTTCAGAAACGATTCACTCCGTAGATGCGTATGTGGTTCCCACACTTTCTTCTCAAAAAAACAAATTTCAACTCCCAGTTTCTCAAGGATTAGTTCGTTCTCTTGAACAAAAAGATATGGTAACTTCCTCTGTTGATACTGTTGCGGTTGCTGAGAAACCTTCGGTAAACACCGTTGCTTCTTTGTGTGGAGTTACTGCTGCGGCGTATTTGGTAAAAGATATTACACACGAATCAACTCTTATTTCAAAAAATGAAGACAGTCTTCGACCCATTGCATCGGTTACAAAATTAATGACCGTTGTTATTGCTCGTGAGTTATTATCGCCAACCGCGACTACTACAATCACTCGAGAGATTCACGATCGTGCCGATGGATATTCTTCTCTTGAAGTAGGCGCTGTGTTTAATGTTCAAGATCTTATGCGTGCCGCTCTGGTGGTTTCTAGTAATGATGCGGCATATGCGCTTGCTGATATGTTTGGATATGACGCGTTTATTACGAACATGAACGAAAAAGCGAAGTCATTAGGAATGAATCAAACACATTTCTCAGAGCCGTCAGGGCTTTCATATTTGAATCAGTCAACCGCATCTGATATTGCGATATTACTTGCCTATATATACAAAACACACTCCGAAATCCTTGCGGTTACGAGAGAAAAAAGTGTTTCTATTGTTGATCAATTACACCATCGTACATTTACTCTTTCAAACATTGATTATTTTGCGGGAACTAAAGCGTTTATTGGTGGTAAAACGGGTTTTATAAATGAGTCGGGAGGAAATTTAGTCACCCTGTTTAATCATGATTCTTCGGTGTGGGCTGTTGAGGTTTTAGGAAGTGATGATCGGTTTGCTGATATTCGCTCACTTCTTACGTGTGTGCAAAAAACTCTTAAACCATAGGAATGATTTTGTTGCGAATATATAGGTTTGCGTGATACTATATATATAATAAAATTATATATACTTTTATGCTTCAGTTTCAGGCAATTCGCCTTCTTATCTTAACTGGTATTACCTTTATTATTGCTCTTGTTATTACTCCGTTAGTAACAAAGCTTCTTTTTAAGTATCGCGCAGGAAAACAGATTCGATCTGCCGCTGACGCTCCTATTTTTTCTAGTCTCCATAAAGGGAAGGAGGGGACTCCGACCATGGGAGGGATTATCATTTGGGCTTCAGTTTTAGGATTAGCGCTTATATTCTTTCTTATTAATTATTTCTTTGGTGATGGGTGGGAATATTTCAATTTAATTAATCGCGCGGAAACATACTTACCGATCGCGGCCATGCTGATTGCCGCGCTTCTTGGATTTGTTGACGATGTTTTGGGGATTTTGCGCATTGGGCCCAAAGGAGGAGGAATTTCCATGAAACATAAATTGTTGGTATATCTGTTTATCGGACTTATTGGTGCATATTGGTTTTTTGTAAAATTAGGGTGGACCACATTGTATGTGCCATTTGCAGGATATTTCCAAATAGATGGATGGTATATTCCGATTTTTCTTTTTGTTATGGTCGCGTCTGCGTTTTCTGCGAATGAAACCGATGGACTCGATGGATTATTAGGAGGAGTGTCGTTGTTTTCATTTGCATCATTAACCGTGGTAGCGTTTGTTATGGGACGATTTGATTTAGCGGTGTTTACTGCAATGATTGTGGGAGCGCTTCTTGCGTTCCTGTGGTTTAATATTTATCCTGCTCGATTCTTTATGGGGGATACGGGCTCTATGGCTTTGGGCATAACTATGGGAATTATTGCTCTTCTTACTAATACCGTTTTATTGCTCCCGTTCTTTGCTCCTATACTAGTTATTGAATCTCTATCAGTTATTGTGCAGATGATTTCTAAAAAAGTATTTAAACGAAAAATATTTTTATCTACGCCGATTCATCATCATTTTGAAGCGTTGGGATGGCATGAATCTCGCGTGACGATGCGTTTCTGGATTGTGTCCGCAGTTTCAAATGGATTGGGGCTTGTGTTATTCTTCTTGTCTCGCATGTTTGTGTAATGCTCAATATATAATATAAACATCCCCCAAGGGGGTGTTTTATTTTCTACTCTATATTGCCGTTATAAAATAGTGTATAATTTGGGTATTATTATGACTACGTTGATCAAGAATGTACAAATCATTGATGGAACGGGGATATCTCCATTCAAAGGTGATGTGTTAGTTCGCGATGAAACAATTGTCGCGGTAGGAAATTTTCCAAACTATAAAGCTGATACAGTTATATCTGGAAATGATGCGTATTTGTGTCCAGGATTTATTGATGTGAACGCTTCTTCTGATAGATATCTTACGTTGTTTTCTTCTCCACTTCATACTAATTTTATTACTCAGGGAGTTACGAGTATTCTTATTGGTCAGTGTGGCTTTTCTTTAGCTCCATCATTGTATGGTCCACTGCGACATTTTACCGATTGGGCTCCTACCAGCACCATTAATAGTAATTGGAGCACGGTTGAAGAGTTGCTTGATTCATTTGAAAAATCTTTTTCTTTTGGAGTAAATGTGGGAACGTTAGTGGGGCACAAAGTTATTCGCGAAGATTTATTAAAAGATCCTCGGGTGTGGCGCCCGCTCACCATAAATGAATTGCGTATTTTTCGTTCTATTCTTTCTGATGCGTTAGCACAGGGAGCGTTTGGTTTTTCTACAGGACTTGGTTACTATCCCTATCAACAAACGACGTATCATGAGTTGCGCGCGTTGGTTGAGGTGGTTGCGCGCAGTAAAGGATTGTATGCAACGCATGTGCGTAACGAAAAAGCAGATCTTTTCTTAAGTATTCAAGAAGCAGTTAAACTTGCACAAGATGTTTCTGTTCGGGTGCTTATTAATCACCTGCGTCCGTTTATTGGATTTGAATCTGAATTTGAAAAATCACTTGCACTTATTGGTGATAAAGCGAAAGAGACTGATATACATTTTTCTACTAATCCGTTTTCATATAGTGTTGTTCCATTGGATTCATTCTTGTTGCACGACATGCATTCATGGGAACGATATAAGATATTAGAGTCATTACAGGACCCCGCAGTCGTTCGTTTGATGATTAAGTCTATGCCTAAAATTAATGCGCGAGAGGCGATTATTGTACATGCTCCAGGTATTGAGTTCGTGAACGGTATGTTTTTATACGATTTTGCCCAGAATAGACAAATCACTATACCTCAGGCGATTATTGCGTTATTGCAGGCAACGAAAACTCGCGGATTTCTTTTTTATGAAAATCTTAATCAGGATTTGATTGATAAAACCATTCTGTCTGATCGCGCTCTTATTGCGAGTAATAGTCCGAGCATTGATGCATCTGCAAAGTTTTATCCCGAACGCGCAAAACATACATTTTCACTTTTCTTAGATAAGGCCTCACGTTCCTCGCTTTCCATTGAAGCGGCGATTGCCCGTCTTACGGGAATTCCTGCTCGTGTTATTGGGCTTACTAAGCGGGGATATATTCAGAGTGGTGCATATGCTGATATGGTTTTATTGTCAAAAGATTTTATTCCTTTACGGGTGTGGGTAAATGGTAAGGGGGTATTAGAAGAGGGGGTGGCCGTAGCTCGTCCACAAACACCTTATGGACGTGTTTTGAGAAAAATTTAATTTCCTGGAATCTCTTAGTTTTATGAAATCGCTGAAAAAATTGTTTACATTCGCGGGCCATCGTGCTGACTACGTTTTATTGGGCGTAGTATTGTTTTTAGTGCTTGCGGGATTTTTATTTCTTGCCTCTGCATCTTCCGATATCGCAAAAATTAAATACAATGATAGTTTTTTCTTTCTTTCTAGTCAGCTCTTAAAAGGGCTCTTGCCGGGACTTATTGGTTTTTGTATTGGCTATTTTATGTATTATAGAAGGTGGAAAAAGTTTTCTCCACTTTTATTGTTGTTGAATATTGTTTTGATGATTCTTGTTTTTACTCCTTTTGGGTTTGCCGCAAAGGGGTCATACCGTTGGATAAATTTAGGTCCGTTTTCATTTCAACCCTCGGAACTTCTCAAGATTACTTTTATTCTATATCTCGCGTCTTTGTTTTCTAGTATTCCGGTAAAACGCCTGAAGCAATCGTGGGCGTCATATGGACTCTTCTTGTTTGTATCGTGTATTGTGAGCGTTCTTATTTTTATTCAGCCCGCAACTACTATGGCGGTGATTATAGTTGGCGCGGGGGCAGTTATGTTTTTTTTCAGTGGCGCCTCATTTAAGCATATTGTGCTTACTGCCGGAATTGCGGTCGGGGTTGTTCTTCTTCTTGCTATTTTTACCCCCTATCGTTTAAATCGTGTGGCTCCATTTCTAAATACTGTGGTGAGTCAAGTCGCTCCATCGCTTGCAATGGAGAATGTGTCCGCGGACTCTTTCCATGTTGAACAGTCATTGATTGCTATTGGTACGGGGAAAATAACTGGAGTTGGTTTTGGGAAATCTACAAGTAAATACAGCGTGCTTCCTGAGCCCATGGGGGATTCAATTTTTTCTGTAATCGCTGAAGAATTTGGATTTATTGGATCTTTGGTTGTGATTGGGTTGTATTTGATGTTTTTCTGGCGTTCATCCGATCTTGTTCTGCATAGCCATGACGACTTTGCCAAGTTGGTAGTTCTTGGATTCTCCTCTATTATTATGATCCAAACATTAATTCATATTGCGGCAAATTCGGGAGTATTGCCATTCACGGGAGTACCACTGCCATTTATTAGTTATGGAGGGACAGCCCTTGCGGTTTCTTTGACGATGGTGGGTATTATTGCTAACATATCAAGACATACATCTAGTTCAAAATTTTAAATTTAAAAAGTTAAAATATAAGACATAGAAAATAAAAGAAGGGGTTCAAATTGGATATTATTTTTTAGTTTTTAGTATTAAGTTATTACTTTATGCAGAAACATATACGAATTGCATATACCGGTGGGGGAACGGGTGGTCATGTTTACCCTTTACTTGCGGTTGCTGATGAAGTAATTCGCTCTATGCAGTCATATCCAGATGTGCGCATGTCATACTCATATTTTGGTGATCCGGGGATGTATCGTGATGAATTTGTAAAACGGAAGATTGCGATTCGTTCTATTGTGGGAACGAAATTGCGACGCTACGCTTCTCTCCTGAATATTGTTGATGCTATTAAATTTCCCTTTTCTCTTTTACAGGCATTGATAAAATTGCTATTTGTAATGCCAGATGTGGTTTTCTCAAAAGGAGGAACGGGCGCTCTTCCGGTGATACTTGCGGCGTGGGTATATCGTATTCCCATTATAGTGCATGAATCAGATGCAATTCCTGGACTCACTAATCGTTTATCATTTCCGTTTGCGTCTCGTGTGGGTGTCGCGTTTGAGAGGGCGCTTTCTTTTGTGAAGGGAAATAAAGGAGCGGTAGTGGGTAACCCCGTGCGTCCGTTTTTACTTGCGCCAAGTGATATTACCAAAGAACAAGCAAAGCGAATCTTTGGATTTGACCCTGCGATCCCCGTTATTCTTGTTATAGGTGGATCTCAAGGATCACGACGACTCAACTCGTTCTTATTGGATATAGCAACAGAGTTGGTCCCGCACTATCAAGTATTGCATCAAACCGGAATTGCTAATTTTAAAGATGTCTCCCAAGAGCTTGCGATTGTATTTGAGGGTCAGATTCAACCATATCAACAACGGTATAAAGTGGTTGATTTCTTTAAAAATAATTTGAAAGATGCGTTTATTGCTGCTGACATTATTATTTCTCGTTCAGGGAGTTTTCTTTTTGAGGTTGCGGTTTTTGGAAAGCCATCTATTGTGATTCCTCTTAAAGAATCTGCAAATAATCATCAATGGTTTGATGCTCTTGAATATTCGCAACGAGGGGCGTGTGTGATGATTGAGGAAGAGAATCTTACTGCTACGCTATTTCTTACTCAATTAAAAAAGATTATGGAGAATCCTACAGTGATTGAGTCTATGAGTTCCGCGGCTCGTTCTTTTGCAACCCCTGATGCTGCAATGATTCTTGCGCAAGAGATTATTAGGCTGGGATGGGGGAGTAAATAAATAATTATTTCACTTGTACTAGAGCTTTGGTGGTCGTGAAACAATGTTGTCCAAGATTTTTGACGATCGTCAAAAATCTTGGACAAGATAGATATTGAGAATGGTGAAAGAAAAAAGCCCCGATTTGAACTGGGACTTTTTTATTGTTAAACCTTTAGTTACCTTCTATTTTTTCATTTTATTAAACAGAGCATCAAGTTCTCCTTCTAGTACTTTTTCTATGTTGTGCACCTTCGCTCCAAAGCGATGATCAGTAATTCTATCTTCGGGGAAGTTATAGGTGCGGATTTTTTCTGAGCGATCGTTTGAGCCGATCTGTTCTTTACGAAGCGCTCCCATAGAAGCCACTTGTTGTTCTTTCATTGCTTCAAAGATGCGAGATCGTAATACGCCCATTGCGTTTTCTCTATTTGCAGTTTGTGAGCGTTCACTTTGTGAGGCAACTACAACTCCGGTGGGTTTATGCACAATGCGCACTGCGGTTTCCACTTTATTAACGTTTTGTCCTCCAGGTCCCGATGAGCGGAAGAAAGATATTTCTAGATCACCTGGGTTGATTTCCACTTCCCGTTCATCTACTACAGGGAGAATTGCAACTGATGCGGTTGAAGTATGTACGCGTCCCGCTTTTTCAGTTTTAGGAATACGCTGTACTCGATGAACACCTGATTCTTGTTGCAGGGTGGTGTATACATCCGGTCCCTCTATTTTTCCAACGAAACTTTTGTATCCATCAAGCGTGGTTTGGTTTGAGTCTAATTCGGTAAAACGCCATCCTTTTTTTTGCGCATAGCGTTGGTACATGTGCACCAAGTCTCCGGCAAAAATACCCGCCTCGTCTCCACCTGCGCCCGCGCGAACTTCAATAATTAATTTGTTGATATTTTGTTCCATAATTTTTAGATATTAAAAAAGTGATTAGGGGATAATGGTTCGTTTTTTGGTATATACTCATACCACACCTACCATTAAACACTAATCACTTTCTGTTAGTTTAACTACTTTGCTTTTTTGGCTACTTTCTTTTCTTTTTTTTCTGCTTTTTTAGTTGCCTTACTTTTTGTGGTTGTCTTTGACGCCTTCTCTCTCTTTGCTTTGAATTTTTCTACGCGTCCTGCGGTATCAATTAACTTTTCATTTCCCGTAAAGAATGGGTGGCAGGCATAACAGATTTCAACTGCCATTTCTTTCTTGGTTGAGCCAACGTAAAAGACATTTCCACATGCGCAAGAAACTTTTGCTTGAGAGTGGTATTCGGGGTGGATGTTTTTCTTCATAATTTTATGCGGTTATACTATACCATTTTATAAAGATTTGCAACCTATATAGTATAAATTTACTCATTTTGCTTTCAGTATTAGTTTTATTTATGATGTCGAAAATGCTTTGTATCAACTTTAGTATGTTGACAATATCTTCTAAAGGTAGAACAATAAGGTTAAAGAAATAAGTTAATTTTAAAAATAAACAATATGACAAATCCATTCGAAAAAGTAAAAAAGGTGGTTCAGGGCTTAAAGTACGAGCAAGGGGCTATGGACATTATGACTGAAAATCAAGCAGAGGCATCAAGACTAAGAGAGTCTATTGAAAAAGCCCTAGAGGAAAAAGGCGAAAGAGGTCATGTGGAAGTTTTCACAGAATCAGATGAAAAAGGATTAAAGATTAATTTTAAGGGAGAGGTGGGTGGTAAACAAATAGAGGGGTCTTTTGTTGGGCGAGGTACGAAGAAAGAAGAAGATCCTTTTGCTATCTTTCAGGAGACTATCTCTGTGAATATTGATGGACAAGATTTATCTCTTCAGGAAGCTGAGAGTTTTGTAGAAGATTATTTTGATATTATATGGACTACAAAATTACAAGAAGATGTTCTTGCGGATGGTAGAGAGGAGAATTAAAGAATTCTTAAAAGGGAAATAAAAAATAGTATACTATGTATTGTTAGTATGCTATTTTTTTATATTTTTATTCTTTATTCTTTCCTTGTTTTTTCCTAAAGTTGTTTAATTCACACGCTGAATAAAGAGTGTTTTATTCCAAGTGTGTAAAGTCGCTGTTTATCATGGCGTGGGGGTTGACTTTGTAATCTGTTTAAGTATACTTATCTCCACTGGCTGCGATATAAGAAAACGATTGAATTCCTGCACGTTACAAGTGAATAGCGTAAACATCTATTGAGAATTTAAGTGAAGTGTAAAAAAGTTTAAGAATTTTTTCGGTTGTCCCGAAAAAATGTATAGATTCCGGTTCAGCGAAGATTGATTGACTACGATGCATTTTGTATTGCGGTCATTCACACTTCGCTCCCTACCTATGGAGCTATACATCTATATTGAGAGTTTGATCCTAGCTCAGGATGAACGCTGGCGGCGTGGATAAGGCATGCAAGTCGAACGAACTAAGTTTTAACAGCGATGCGATTACATCAAGTCAATGAAGATTTTTGGTTAGTGGCGAACGAGTTAGTAACACCTTGGTACATACCTCGAAGTGGAGCATAGCCAGTCGAAAGATTGGGTAATACTCCATACTCCCGAGAGGGAAAAGTCGTAAGACGCTTTGAGAGTGGCCTAGGCCCGATCAGCTAGTTGGTGGTGTAACGGACCACCAAGGCTATGACCGGTAGGGGGGCTGAGAGGCTGATCCCCAACGACGAGACTGAGACACGGCTCGTACACCTACGGGTGGCAGCAGTCGAGAATATTCCACAATGGGCGAAAGCCTGATGGAGCGACGCCGCGTGGAGGAAGAAGGCCTTCGGGTTGTAAACTCCTTTTCTATGTGAAGAAGACCACTTCGTGTGGTTTGACATTAGTATAGGAATAAGAGGTTGCTAACTCTGTGCCAGCAGCAGCGGTAATACAGAGACCTCGAGCGTTATCCGGATTTATTGGGCGTAAAGGGCGCGTAGAAGGCATAGTGCGTCTTGTGTTAAATCTTACCGCTTAACGGTAAACCTGCACAAGATACGGCTTTGCTAGAGGGCATCAGAGGTACATAGAACGCACGGTGTAGGGGTGAAATCCGTTGATATCGTGCGGAATACCAAAGGCGAAGGCAGTGTACTGGGATGTTCCTGACTTTGAGGCGCGAAAGCGTGGGGAGCAAAAAGGATTAGATACCCTTGTAGTCCACGCCCTAAACGATGTCTACTAGCTATTGGAAGTATCGACCCTTTCAGTGGCGAAGCTAACGCGTTAAGTAGACCGCCTGGGAAGTACGGTCGCAAGACTAAAACTCAAAGGAATAGACGGGGACTCGCACAAGCAGTGGAGCATGCGGTTTAATTCGATGGTAAGCGAAACACCTCACCAAGGTTTGAAACTCTTACGAAAGTCCGATGAAAGTTGGACCCTTCTAATTTATTAGAACGGAAGAGCAGGTGCTGCACGGTTGTCGTCAGCTCGTGGCTTGAGTTGTTCCTTTAAGTAGGTTAACGAGCGCAACCCCTATCGTCTGTTACAAGTGTCAGACGAGACAGCCCGATTTTTCGGGAGGAAGGTGGGGATGACGTCAAATCAGCGTGGCCCTTTGATACCTTGGGCTACACGCATGCTACAATGGTCTGTACAATGGGTCGCCAAGCCGTGAGGCGGAGCCAATCCCATCAAAACAGGCCTCAGTTCGGATTGAAGGCTGAAATTCGCCTTCATGAAGTTGGAATTGCTAGTAATCGCGGATCAGCACGCCGCGGTGAATACGTTCTCGAGTCTTGTACTCACCGCCCGTCATACCAAGGGAGCCGGGAGTAGGTGAAATCTGCGTAAGCGGACTAGCCTAAATTCGGTGACACGGGTAAAGTCGTAACAAGGCACGTGTAGCGGAAGCTGTGCGTGAAACAATTACATATTTTTAGAGTCGTTTGTCTCTTTTTAGAGATACAAGGAGTTGGTCATGGATCCTCAAGTTATGACCCTTCAACGAAAGTTGTCGTACCGGGGCAACTGAAAAAATTCTGAAACTCTCAGTGGAAAACAAAACAATCTCGACATGTCGGGATTGTTTTGTTTATTAAATCATGTATACTATATAGGATACCTTTTTTATTATATTTTAATTTAATTACTACATCAGTTATGGAAGAAAAAAAAGTTTTACTTATAGAAGATGATCCATTTTTGTCATCTCTTCTTAAAAATCGTTTTTCACGCGAAGGACTTACCGTTCTGCATGCAAAAGACGGAGAGGAGGGGATCAAAATGATCAGAGAGACCACCGGTATTTTATTGGTCCTTCTTGATCTTATATTGCCAAAGAAGTCTGGATTTGAGGTTTTGCAAGTGATTCGTCAGGATCCTCAAATGCAAAATGCTCCGGTTATTATTATTTCAAACCTTGGACAACCGGAGGACATACAGAAAGGGCAAGATTTGGGTGCGGTTGAATATTTTATTAAAGCAAAAACTTCTATTGAAGATTTAGTAAACAACGTTGTTTCTTTTCTGGATTCTGCTAAAAAATAGATAGTATATACTCATAAAAACAAAAAGTGTGGCACTTATCCACACTTTTTTGTTCTTTCGTGTAGAGTGTGCTATACTGTCGCTTGAATTAATAATTTATATTATGAAAAAAGGTTTTACCCTTATTGAACTACTTATCGTTATTGGTATTTTGGCGATATTAACCGCCGCGGTCGTTATTGTTTTAAATCCTGCTGAGCTTCTCAAGCAAGCTCGTGATAGTCAGCGATTGACTGACTTAGATGCTATGAAGAATGCTATTGCGTTGTTTTTGGCTGATGAAAAAACATTTACTGGAAATGGAAGCATTGTCACTAGTAACTGTTATGTATATCCTGCGAGCGTTGCTGCTAACTGCGGAGGACGACATGGAGCAAAAACCACTACTGCGGCCCAGAGTACCGTTATTACGGGTACTGGTTGGGTCCCTATAAACTTAAGCGCTATTTCTAGTGGATCTCCACTTTCAGCGTTACCAATTGATCCAACAAATAGCACTACGTATTTCTATTCGTTCTCAGGAGACACTACCGCGCTCACTTTTGAATTGGATGCGGTTCTTGAGAGCTCAAAGTATTCAACAAAGATGACGGGGGACGGAGGAAACTCAGCTTCATTTTATGAAGTCGGAAATTCTCCTGGATTAGCCATCTAAATATTTCAGAGTGACTTCTTTAGTTGCTATTTAAAAAACGAGCCCAAAAGCTCGTTTTTTCTTATTTATTTATTCACACTTTTTTGTTCTTTCGTGTAGAGTGTGCTATACTGTCGCTTGAATTAATAATTTATATTATGAAAAAAGGTTTTACCCTTATTGAACTACTTATCGTTATTGGTATTTTGGCGATATTAACCG
>JAJYXK010000018.1 GCA_021801825.1 bacterium | reverse complement strand
TTCAAATCCTACCCCACGCACTCTGTGCTCCATAAAAGAATTATTTTTAGAGAGATGTTTAAAATGTGGAGTGTGGGGGGGTCATCTCACACCTGCGTGTGAGATGCAAGGATTTGAACGCCGGAGTATGTGCGAATAGTAATGAGCACAGCGAGGCGGTGCCTAACCCGAGGAGCGTGACGACGCGACGAGAGGTGAAGGAAAATCCTACCCCACGCACCCTGTGCTCCATCTCTATACTTCATCCATAATTGCCGATGTAGCTCAGCTGGTAGAGCAACGCTTTTGTAAAGCGAAGGTCGTCGGTTCAAGTCCGACCATCGGCTCAGAATATATAGTTGATTTTCTATATATTTTTGTTTAGTATAAAAAAGCATTTGCTAGAGTAGTTCAGTGGTAGAACGCTTTCTTGGTAAGAAAGAGGTCGGGAGTCCGATTCTCCCCTCTAGCTCACAGATTTGATTTCTGTAATAAAATACGATATAGTTTGTTCACGTTATGGCAAAGTCAAAATTTAGAGAGAATTTAATAGGGTTGCAATGCACCGAATGCAAACGGCGTAATTATTATACAAGCCGAAACAAAAAGTCAGAGGGAAAACTTGCAGTTAAGAAGCATTGTCCTTGGTGCCGCATACATACGAACCACAAACAAGTGAAGGTGTAATTTTTCTTATCAATATTTTTTCAAAATCACCTCACCGGTGATTTTGTTTTATGTTTATGATAAAGTAGTAGAAAGGGGATATCGTCCAATGGTAAGACTCTGGTCTCCAAAACCAGGTATCTAGGTTCGAATCCTAGTGTCCCCGCCTTCGTCACGCTGAAGCATGACTACGGCGTGGTGAAACCCGCCTCATATGCGAAAGCGGAATTCGTTATATAATAATCCAAATGTGATTATTCATGTATTATATCTATAGTCTAAAATGTAAAGATGGATACTACATTGGCTGTACTGATAATATTCAAGAAAGATTGAATAGACATCAAAAAGGTCAAATCCCAGCAACAAGGGACCGTTTACCAATAGTGCTAGAATTTTACTTCACAATAGAAGATAGATATAAAGCATTTGCATTTGAAAAATATCTAAAGTCAGGATCGGGCAGAGCGTTTATAAAAAAGCACTTGCTATAAGAATTTTCTTTGAAATTCTTGCTTAAATAAAGCATGTATAAGAGGCCGAAGAAGGGCTATTTTTTGTTAGTTTATAAAGGTATTGCGCAATTGACATTTTCGTTGTCTTATAGTAAACTACAACCAGCTATTTAAGAAATTACTTAAACCAAAACATAAAAAGGACGGTGTAAAATGAAGAGATTAGCAATCTTTGTCATCATATTTTCTTTTATTGGAACAGTTTTTCTAAGCGCTCAATCAAAAACTGATTTAGTAGGCGCAAAAAATTCTGAGATAAAAAAAGAAAATATTCAGAAAGTAGAAAAAGAAAAAAGCGAAAAGAAGACGGCGGTAAAAGATACAGCGAAAGCTAAACCTGATACAACAAAAGCAAAAAAGAAAACTTTTATACCAGCAGCTCCCGGCGGAAACTGGAAACAGTACCAAGACTATCTTCATATTCTTGGACCAGGGGAAGAATTGGACAAATATATTGGTCCCGAAAAGATGATATACAGCCAATCAAAGTCAGGATCATGGACGAAGGAAAGAATCGTTCCTGGGACTCCAGTTATTACTAAAGAAGGAGAAACCGAAGATATTAAGAACTTCTTTATCTTCCAGTGTTATAACCAGTCTAAGATAGCAGGAAAGGCAGCGGGTATTAAAAAAGGTGAATTGATTAAAGTTGTTTCTTTTTCTGAACTTGAACAATTACGCCAAGGAACCGGTATTGCTGGTATCGGCAAAGAAGATCTGAAAAAACTCACCGAACTCCTTGAAAGATCCTTCGGAGATGGGGGTGAAATAGAGCTGATGGGGGATAACCTCATCGCCCTTAATGGACAGATGGATTCTATTCAAAAAGAAATTACTTCACTCCGTGCCCTTCTAGGATTAAAGGGTGATGGTGAAAAAGTTGAATCCTCATCTAGTTGGTGGAAATGGGCATTAGGTGCTGTTGGAGTGGTTGCTCTTGGTGTTATTACTTACAAGCTGCTTGATCACAAAGATGCAGCTCCGGTAAGCATTATAATAAACACAGCCCCAACCGGCGGACCCGCAAATCCGAATAATTAACGGTTTAAGTTTCCTGTTCCAAGTTGGGCACAAAAACCCAACTTGGAACACCTCTATATATAAGTTTTTAATAGATAAACTGCTTGAAAGTTTATATGTGGAGATATTGACACTGAAATATTGTTATGATATAATACAAGTCACAATTGTAACCAAAAAATAATCAAATATACGTATGAAAACCATACAAAAAATAAGTATTTTCATATTAATGGTCGGTCTCATATTGGGAAACGGCGTTTTGTCGCTTTCTGATATCCGCGCGCAAGCTGCGGAAGTTGCGCCGAGTGTAACCACTGCATCAGCAAGCAATATTACTACTTCGGGAGCTACCGTAAATGGGCAAGTAAACCCGAATGGCGCGCCAACTTCATATTGGTTTGAATACGGTACCTCTCAATCATTAGGGAGTTATTCTAATGTTCAGGCGGGAGGAGAGGCGTCGTCAGCCGCAAGCGTGTCTGCTTCTTTATCCGGATTATCTGCGGGCATCACCTATTATTTTCGTGTGATGGCTCAAAACCAGTTTGGGAAAAGCGAGGGATCAATCGTTTCATTTTCTACAGCAAATAATGACACAACCGGAGGCGGTGGTACTGGTGGCGGAGGAACTCCAACCCCAACGCCCACCCCAACCCCTTCTACTCCAACCAGCGGAAGTTCTTCGGGTGGAAATTCAGCGAACGCAATGTTTAATAATGATCCACAGGATTATGCATCGTTGCGTGTTTCAAATTATACCAACAACCCAAACACTCCTTCATGGAGCAATCAAATTGACGCAAAAGCGGGAGATATTGTAAGTTTGAGTTTGTATTATCACAATACGTCAATTACTACTGCGGTAAACACCCGTATGAATCTTTCATTTGATGTCAATCCAGTCACCGGGAAAATTCAAGCAACTTCAAAATTATGGGCAGATAACGCCGCGGCGGTTTCAGGATTCTCAACAATAAATATCACCGGTGCGCCACAAACCCCATGGAATATGGTGTTTGATTCAGTTGCATGGCGTCCCAATCAAATGGTAAGCACCAGTGCTTCGCTTCCTTCAGGTCAAACCGGATCTGAGGTCACTTCATCAAACGGAGTGACTATTGGTGACGTTGCGGGAGGGTGGACAACACAAGGATCACTTGTGGTTCGTTTTCGTTTTGTAGCGGCAAGCGATGATACTGGGGCGGCTCCAACAGTCACTACCGTTTCTGCAATAAATCTTTCGGCATCAGCGGCAACGCTTCGTGCAGATATTACCCCCAATAAACAAAGCACTACATATTGGTTTGAATACGGTGCTGATTCTTCTTTAGGACAAAACACCGCCTCGCAAACTATTACGCAATCATTAACTACCACAGAATCAGTTAGCTCTATTATTTCTGGATTGAATGCAAACACCACCTATTACTATCGCGCGGTGGCGCAAAATAGCAAAGGAAGAACTGCAGGATCAATTCTTTCATTTACTACTACGGGAGCAAATGGAGATAATACCGCGCAACCCTCAGTTTCAACACAATCAGCAAGCAACCTCTCAATTTCAGGAGCTCAATTGCGTGGACAAGTTAACGCAAACAATCTTTCAACTTCATATTGGTTTGAATACGGCACTGATCAAACCTTAGGAAATCGCACCAGCGTGCAAAGCGCCGGAGCAGGATCACAAACAAGCGATGTTACTACGGGAATCTCGGGATTGTCAGCGAACACTACCTATTACTATCGTCTGGTGGCGCAAAACAGTAAAGGACGCTCCTATGGAAACATAGTAAGCTTTATCACCACTACTGGTGGAGGAGACACAACGACCGCGCCAATCGTTCAAACGAATGCGGCAGATACTATCACGACTTCTAGTGGTCGTATGAACGGATCAGTAAATCCAAAAGGACTTTCAACTTCATATTGGTTTGAATACGGAACTGATCAAACCCTCGGAAATCGCACAAGCGTACAAAGTGCTGGAGCAGGATCACAGGCGATGAATGTGGCAACAACTATTTCTGGTCTAACCGCAGCGACTACCTATTATTATCGTGTAGTAGGGCAGAATAGCAAAGGAAATTCATATGGAAATATTGTGTCGTTTACTACCACGAGTGGGGGTGGTGGAGGACCTTCAGTTCCAACCGTAACAACGAATAACGCAACTGGTATTTCACAAACTGCAGCAACACTACAAGGGACTATCAACCCCAATGGATTAACTACTACGTATTGGTTTGAATACGGAACCACACAATCATTAGGACAAAACACCGCTTCACAGACACTTTCTGCAACACAAAGTGTAAGCGCAGGAATTTCTGGATTGACTGCGGCAACTACTTATTATTTCCGTGCAGTTGGAGAAAATAGCATGGGACGCGTGTACGGATCTATTCTCTCATTTGTTACTTCCAATAATGGTGGTGGCGGAGGTGGTGGCGGAGGTGGGGGCGGCGGCGGTGGCAGTAGCGCCGGAGGTCCACTCGTAAACACCGATAATGCTTCAGCGGTTTCATTAACAGGAGCAACTATCTATGGATCTTTGTTCACCAATGGATACACCGGATATGCATGGTTTGAATATGGTCTTACTAAAGACGCAATGGATGCAAAAACAAATGAAAAGACTATTCAGAATTCTCAGAACTTTGTGCCATTTAGTGTTGAGCTTTCTGGTTTGCAAGCGGGAAAGACATATTACTATCGTGCCGCAGGACGCAACCAAGTAAATACTACCTATGGGAATATTCTTACCTTTAATACCTTTGGTTCTAGTGCATCTGGAAAATTAGTGAGTGTGCTTACGAAAGCCCCCACCTTTATTTCTCAAAACTCAGCACTATTAAATGCAACCGTAAATCCGAATGGTATTGGAAACACCACAGCGTGGTTTGAATATGGAACTACTGCAGGCTTGGGATCACGAACCACTGTTCAACAAGTAGGTAATGGAACACAAGATGCGCAAGTATCGTATGCATTAACGGGGCTTATTCCAGGGACTACCTATTTCTATCGTGTAGTAGCTCAAAATAGTTATGGAACCGTATATGGATACATTCTTGCTGCTCAAACGCAACGAGGAGGAACTTTCACCGGAAACACAGTTACTACCGTAAACACTACTAGTTTTACCAGCGCGACTACCGGAGGATCCTCGTGTTTATTAGTGGTACCCAGTATGGCGCCACAAAACTTAAACGCAGGAGAAGCATACACCTACACGGTTACTTATCGTAATGGATGCACCTATCCGCTTTCCGATTCATTCCTTAAGGTTATTATCCCAGCAGAATCAGATATTCAAGTTATTTCAGGCGATAGAGGGGTAAAGGAACAAGATGCAAACGGAGTAACGTATAACTTAGGAACCATTTTACCAGGAGATCAAGGAGCGGTAACCGTACAGGGGACCGTGAGCACGGGAGTGAATAAAGGAGATATTCTTATCTACAGTTCAGTGTTTAACTTTACTGACGGCAATAAACATCCGCAATCAGTAAGTTCATATCTAACCGCCGAAGCACTCTCAGGCCGTACGTTGACCGCAAGCGTATTCGATGCCTTTAAGGGGCTCTTTAGCTCTTGGTGGTTTAGTTTATTACTCTTGTTAGTCATCGCATTTCTTATCTACTGGATATTCTTTAAAAAGAAAGGAGAGGAAGTAGTAGAAGACGAAATAGATGTATTAAAAGCATAAAAACAATCGCGAACTGAAAATTAAAACAACCCCCGCTCTATTTGGTGCGGGGGTTGTTTTTTTATATTATGTATGCTATCTTTTTTACAAGATCTGCAGACAGCCCCACACTGGGGTCCCGACCAAAGCGTCGGGATAGGCACTCCGAAAGGATATAAGACCTGCCGAGGATACATCTTTTTGTACTGCGATCTTAAAGGTCGTTATTTGACTATTTTATATGAGCGTTAGCGAATCCATAAAATAGTCATCCCGATCGAAGCATCGGGATGAAACCAATTTTTAGAGCGTTAGCGAATCCATAAAATAGTCATCCCGACTGAAACGTCGGGATAGATATTTATCTCTATGAAAACAAAAGTACAGAAAAAACAAGAAGTTGAGAGTGGAGAAGAGCTCTCAAAGAAAGCGGATTCTATGGTCTTTGTGGATTTTGCAAAAACTCCCGTAAAAGACATTACCGCACTTAAGAATGAAGTACGTTCAATCGGGGGAGTGTATCGAGTTATCAAAAAGCGATTACTTCAGCGCGCATTCAATGAACAAGGTGTTTCGGTTGATACGAAACAGTTTGGGGGGCAGCTCGCAACCGTTTTTGCTCCAAAAGATATTTCCGAAGCAGGAGGAGTAGTGTTCCGTTTTTCAAAGGGTCTTGATAAGGCGTCAGAGTTTAAAATTGTTGGGGGATATGATGTAAAGTCAAAACAATATTTCTCCGATGGTGAAATGAAGCGCATTGGTCAATTACCTTCACGAGACATATTACTTGCTCAGTTGTTGGGTATGTTGCAAGCACCCACAAAGTCGTTGGTGTATACTTTGGATCAAATAGCGAAAAAGAAATAAAAAATATTAAGTATTACGTATAAAACTATGGAAAAATTTAAAGATATCTTAGATAAAGTTGAATCCATGACTGCTCTTGAATTAGCAGATTTGGTGAAAGCTTTAGAGGAAAAGTTTGGTGTGTCAGCAGCAATGCCCGTAGCGACCGCAGCAGCGGGAGCAGGAGCTGCAGCAGCAGATGAAAAATCATCATTCAATGTTATTTTGAAAGAAGCAGGAGATCAGAAAATTAACGTCATTAAAATTGTGAAAGAAATCACAGGACTTGGTTTGAAAGAAGCAAAAGACATTGTTGATGGAGCTCCAAAAGCAGTAAAGGAGGGAGTGAAGAAAGAAGATGCGGAAGAAATGAAAAAGAAATTAATGGAAGCGGGAGCAGTGGTTGAATTACAGTAAACACCGAATCTTTTCATTTTTTGTTTATTTTTGCTTGTCCATTATTACTGACGATCGTCAGTAATAATGGACACCAGAATATAAAAAACAACTTCAATTTATTGAGGTTGTTTTTTATTATGTATTTTTTTGGTGCACCCTGTAGGGATCGAACCTACGATCTTCGCAATGTGAATGCGACGTTCTACCACTAAACTAAGGGTGCTCAATATTGGGTAAGTGTACAGAAAAAGAATTGAATTGTCCATAAATCGTAATAACCGTTTAGTTTCTATGATCTTTTAGTTATGCACAGGAGAGGTGTTGCAATAGTGTGTAAGGTGGGTATAATTAAATAAAAGTGGTGAAAAGTGGATAACTGTGTGGATAAGTTAAAAAGGGTTGATGTTTTCTTCTTTGTTTGCCCTAGTGGGCGCAAGTCACATTGGGGAACGACGCAGACAAAGAAGAAAACAAAGTCTGTCCATATATTAAATTTATAACGTTAAAACTTGGCAATTTATTTATGTTCTTAGGAGAATTCAAACATAATATTGATCCAAAAGGCAGAATGGCAATTCCTGCAAAGTTTCGTTCCAAATTAGATGGGGGAGCTATTATTACGCGAGGATTGGATCATTGTTTGTTTGTATTTACACAAAAAGAATGGGAAGGGCTTGCACAGAAATTAATTTCATTGCCGTTGGCGCAATCAGGATCTCGAGCGTTTGTACGACTTATGTTAGCAGGAGCGGGGGAGGTTGAGTTTGATGCACAAGGAAGAATTTTGATTCCAGAACACCTACGAACCTATGCGCATCTAGGAAAGAATGTTATCGTCACTGGATTATATAACCGTATTGAAGTATGGAATGAAGACGAGTGGAAATTATATAAAACAAAAACAGAACGAGAATCCGATCAGATCGCCGAGCAGTTGGGCGAACTAGGAATATAGACATGCACATTCCCGTACTTTTACATGAAGTTATAGAATCGCTTAAATGTCATCCGGGAATGACGATAGTAGATGCAACAACGAACGGTGGAGGACACGCGCGTGAAATTATACAACGCATCGGACCTACCGGCGTGTTTGTCGGAATTGATTGGGATAGAGGGATTATAGAGCAAACCGAGAGAGAATTACGAAAAGAATTTTCTTCATATAACCAATCACTACTAAAATTCGTATGGAGTAATTATGCCGACATCAAACAGGTGTTTGCAAAAGAAAATATTACTTCAGTTGACGCCGTACTCGCAGACCTTGGATTTTCTTCGTTACAAATTGATACCCCGCAACGAGGAATGAGTTTCTTGCGTGAAGGTCCATTGGATATGAGATATGACACCTCTGCTCGTGTCCCGGCATATGAAATTGTTAATTCATTTTCTAAAGATGCCTTAGCGGACATTATACGCGCCTACGGAGAAGAACGATATGCGCGGGCTATCGCAGAAAGGATCGTTATTGAGCGAAAAAAAGAACGCATCTATACCACGCGACAATTAGCAGAGTTGATTGAACGCATGGTCCCATCATACAAGAAAGGAGGAATACATCCTGCCACCAGAACATTCCAAGCATTGCGAATTTATGTGAATGGAGAATTTGAAAATATAGAGGCATTATTACGCGACGCTCCTTCACTAGTAACGCCAGGAGGAAGATTGGGAATCATCACCTTTCATTCATTAGAAGATAAACACGTGAAACATGGATTTAAAGAATTGGCTGATAAGGGAATGGGACGTGTAATTACGAAAAAACCGATAGTACCAAGTGAATCAGAGATACAAAATAATGTTCGAGCGCGTTCTGCAAAACTTCGTGTATTTGAAAAAATATAAAACACAATTTTAAATAACCCAAAATACTAATCACTAACTTCTAACTACTAATCCTATGACCGTCATTGAATTCAAAAAAAGAGAACTAAAGGGAAATATTTTTATCGTGTCGGCGATTGTGTGTATATGCGCCTCTTTCATTGGGGGAGTTTTCCTGTATAATAAAGTTGCTGCATTGCGACAAGACATCGCAAGCAAGCAAAAGGTTCTCGCGCATGCGCAGGTGGCGAATGCTGAATTGAAAAATGATATGTATGAGTTTCTTGATGAAGCAACACAAGAAACATTTCTTCAGTCACGTGGGTTGGTTTCAGAAAAACACCCGCAGTATTCAGAGACGGCTTCAACGGTAGCAACACAACGCCCATAAAAACAAACGCGATTGGACCGATATCGATAATAGTATTATTTCAGGCACGATTGGTATTTACTAATGAGGTAAAGTCACGGGAATGAAATTTAAATTTTGGTTTATTCGCATAGGATTTGTATTGGTATTTGGCGGCTTGATCGCCAATTTGTATGTGATCCAGGTATCTAAGGGTCAGTTTTATACGCAACAAGCTCAAGCGCAGGATCAGGCGTCGGGAGCTCTTGACGCAAAACGGGGGGCTATTTATATGACCGATAAAAACGGAACAGATATTCCGGGTGTTTTGAATAAGGAATATCCACTTATTTACGCGGTTCCAAAAGAAATAGAAAAACCTCTTGAAACCGCTCTTGCGGTCGCTCCCCTGGTAGGAGTTCCAAACGAGACGCTTGAAAAATCATTTAACAAAAGAAATGATTTGTATGAACTTATAAAAGAAAAAGCCTCTCAAGAGGAGGTGGATAAAATTCGCGCATTGGGAATCAAGGGGCTCTATGTGAAAAATGAAACATTCAGATTTTATCCATTCAAGGATATGGCAGCTCATGTGTTTGGGTTTGTGTCATCGGGTCAAGATGATTTATTTGCGGGAAGATACGGACTGGAATTGCAATTTGATAAAGAGCTGCGGGGTGTTGATGGAGTTTCTAAGGGGGATAGCGTACAAGGGCCACAAGCAGGAAAAGATATGTACACCACATTGGATAGAACTATCCAAGCAGAAGCAGAAAAAATTATTAAGGATCTTATGAAGACATGGAGCGCGGAATCAGCAAGTGTTATCGTGCAAGACCCGTATACAGGGAAAATTCTTGCATTAGCAAATGTTCCGAACTTTGATCCAAATGATTATGCAAAATTCAGCGTGGGAAATTTTTTGAATAATTCCATTCAATCGTTATATGAACCGGGATCTGTTTTTAAGATGGTTACGATGGCGGCAGGAATTGATTCGGGTAAAATAACTCCCGATACTACGTATCACGACACTGGTTCCCTTACCGTTAATGGGCGTACCATTAAAAACTGGGATGGAAAGGCGCATGGAACGCTTACGATGACTAATGTTATTGAACAATCATTAAATACCGGTACCGCGTTTGCGGAGCGCACTATGGGAAATGAAATTTTTAGAACCTATGTAAAGAATTTCGGATTTGGAGAATTAACAAGTATTCAATTACCAGGAGAAGTGAAAGGAAATATCCGTAATATTGAAAACACTAAGGAAGAAATAAACTACGTCACTGCTTCTTATGGGCAGGGTATTTCAGTTACTCCGCTTCGTATGATTACTGCCGCTTCGGCGATTGCGAACGGGGGATTGTTGTTAAAACCACTCATATTAAAAGATGAACAAACACAAGTCGTGCGCAGAGTTATTAGCGAAGATACGGCTCGTAAAGTCATGAATATGATGGTGTCTGCGGTGGATAAAAATATTCTCGCAGCAATTCCCCAATATAACGTGGCAGGAAAAACCGGAACAGCATTTATTCCAGATTTTGGACACAATAGGTACAGCGACCAAGTGATCAACACATATATTGGATCAGCGCCAGCGTCACATCCCAAGTTCGTCATTCTCATTAAATTAGTAAAACCTCATAATGCGCCACTTGCCGGACAAACCGTTGTTCCTGCGTTTAAGAGTCTTGCGCAATTTCTTTTGAACTATTATGAAATTGGGCCCGATAGAGTCGCATCAACTACTCCAACTACTCATTAATCAAGCACAATCTGTATGTCTCAATTTATAAAAAAAACTGCAGTACGTATATTACATCGTGTGGTGCGTTGGCTTGCGCGTCAAACTGTGCGTGTATATAAGCCCTATATTATTGCGATTACAGGAAGTGTGGGAAAAACTTCTGCAAAAGAAGCTATTTATGCCGCACTATGTGAAGTAAAACGCGTGCGAAAAACTCAAGCAAATTTTAATAACGAGTTAGGAGTGCCACTGACTATTTTAGGTAATTGGAATGCTATTGCTCGTCCCGCAGGATTGTTTTGGATTCGTGTGATTCTAGGATCTTTTTTGAGGATTGCTATTCCTATAAAAAGGCGGTACCCCGAAGTATTAGTTCTTGAGTATGGCGCTGATAAACCAGGCGATATTGCGTTTTTGCTTTCTATTGCGCGACCTCATATAGGAGTTATTTCAGCAATAGGTTCTGTTCCAGTACATGTTGAATTTTATCCAGCAGGAATACCATCGGTGGTAAAAGAAAAAGCGCAGTTGATTCATTCGTTACATGTGCACAATACTGCGGTTTTAAATATAGATGACCCACACACCGAAACTATTATAGAGAAAACAAAAGCTCGTGTGGTGACGTATGGTTTTTCTGAAAAAGCTGATATACATATTTCTCATGCGCGGCATCTCGTAGAACATAATCGTATTTCTGGTATTACATTCAAAGTTGCGTATGCTGGTTCAGAAGTTCCGTTTTCTATACGAGATGCATTTTCCATCGCGCATGCGTATGCGATTGCCTGCGCAATCGCGGTTGCTCAGGAATATATGAAACTAAATCTCGTGACTATTTTTGATTCCATCGCGCGTCACTATCAACCTATGGTAGGCCGCTCGGTTATTTTAAAAGGAATTAAAAACACCCAAATTATTGATGAAAGTTATAACTCATCTCCGTTAGCATTAGAAACCGCTCTTAAGACTATGCAATTAGTTGCGCATACGCGAAGGGTTGCGGTTTTGGGAGATATGATGGAGTTGGGAGAATTTTCAATGGAGGCTCATGAAAAAGCGGGAGTGCTTGCGGCTCAATGTGTAGAAGTGCTTATCACAGTTGGATCTCGTTCTAAATTAATGGCCCAAAAAGCAATAGAAAAAGGTATGTATGAAGCAGCGGTACATTCATTTGATACCGCGCAAGAAGCGGGATTGAAATTGCAGGAAATAATGAAAGCAGGAGACATTATCTTAATTAAGGGATCTCATTCTATTGGCTTAGAAAAAGTAGTAGAAGAAGTGAGAATGTAAAAATAAAGCTTTCTCTCAAAGAAGCATCTACAAACATTAAGAAATATAAAAGCCGCGGAGACGCGGTTTTTTATTATATAATTAATATTTTATATCTAAGCCAAACCCCGCATGAGCGGGGTTAGTATTATGCAATAGATTTGATAAAGGAACATAATTCACTTCCAATCTTTTTCTGCCAAAATGCGTCTTGTTCTTCCTGGGTCATCTCGGAGATATAAGCTCCACCTTCAGGATCAATTTGTATTGATTCTAACGGGTAACCAGGAACAATCTTTTTGCTTGGCGTTGAAACAAAAATACGTGGAGAAATGATAGTGGTTTCTTTAATTATGTTTCCATTGTTGGCAATACATATGGCAAATTCCCACCTACCACTGATTTTGCTTCCGAGACGCTTAATTATAGAAGTATAATAATTGAGCAATTCGTCATCAGTCGGACGGATATTCTCGCTAGTAGGTATTCTCCTTACATGTATTCCAGGTTGCTCTGTCTCATCAAGACCATCAAGATAGAGGGCGTTGTCCATAGACAAAACCATGTCTCCTAAAACACGAGAATAAAATATTGATTTTATCCGTGCATTTTCCTGCGCAGTTGAACCATTCTCAGTGGCGTCTTCTATTGAATCTGGAAGCCCTGTAACTTCAATATTGAGAGACTGTATAGCTCCTGCTATCTGTTTAATTTTTGCTGTGTTTTTTGTTCCTATAATTAATGTTTTCATAATTACCCTTTAATTTTATGAACTTCATTTATTAATACATAGAACTGTGTCTAATGTAAATAGTCCTTTAAATTTGGGGGAGCGAGCTGGAGAGGATTGGAACTAGACAATAAAAGATGTTTAATCTTTTTATACCATAGATAATAAAATCAGACTTTATGGTATAATTGCCGGTAATCATATGATTATTCCACAAACGAAAAAACAAGATATTTTTGATGAAATAAATAATATAAAAATTTCTGATCCATACAGATGGCTTGAGAATGCAGATGATGATGACGTTAAAAATTGGACTTTGGAGCAGAATAAATATACCGAGTCCGTATTAAAGGACGATTCTTTTCTGACATTTTCAAATGAACTTGCCAAAGATTTTAGGGTTATTGGTTTTTCTACACCCGCTCCAGTTAATGGGAAGTATTTTTATGAAGAACGACAACCTAACGAGGATCAGAGCGCGTTATACATGAAAAACGGATTAAACGGCGAGCCAATCAAACTTATTGACCCCAATGGTAGGCGTGAGGGTAATACTACATCCCTTGATTATTGGCAAACTTCACGTTCTGGGAAATATGTTACATATGGTATATCCGAAGGAGGAGACGAAATGGCGACCTTACATATACGAGATACTGAATCCAATCAAGATCTATCAGACACAATAACTCATTGTAGATATTCGTCGGTACAGTGGACTCCTGACGATTCGGCTTTTTTCTACACCCGTAATGCTCGCCCAGGTACAGTGCCAAAAAATGAAGAACACTTACATGTAAAAGTGTATTTGCACAGACTCGGCGATGATCCCGATACCGATGAGTTGATATTTGGTGTAGATCGTCCCAAAGATGATATGCTCGGCATTTCACTTTCCGTTTCTGGAAAATATTTGGGGATTTCTGCATCTCAGAAGTGGACTGAGAATGAGCTCTATGTGTATAACAGAGATACGAAAGAAATAAAACCTGTGGTGGTTGGGATACCTGCAAAATTTTCAATGTATCTTCCTGAGGGCAAAGTTCTTATATTAACCGACTATAAGGCAAATAATAATAGAGTACTCTGTAATTCGTATGAAAATATACTAGACCCGATTGATACTTGGGAAGAATTTATTCCTGAGAGGGAATTTGTTATTGAGGGTATAAAATTAACTAAAGATAAAATACTTGTTGAATATCTGGTCAATGTGTGTTCGGAAGTTGTTGTTTTTAATTATGAAGGGGTTCAAATTGAAAAAATACCCCTTCCTAGATATTCCAAAATATCTGGTATATCCACGGAAAGAACAGGGATTGAATTTTTCTATGGAGTTGAATCATTTATTTTTCCTAAAATAGTATATCGGTATGATCCAAATACATTAAAATATTCTGAGTATAGAAAGATAGATAATCCCATCAACCCAGGGAATTATGAAGTAACTCAGGAATGGTGTGTATCCAAGGATGGTACAAAAGTCCCCATGTTCATTTTCCACAAAAAAGACTTAACCATGAATGGCACAAATCCAACGGTATTGTATGGTTATGGAGGGTTCAATCATAGCGCCACCCCCGGGTTTATGAGGAGTTGGGTTCCTTGGATTGAGCGGGGCGGGGTATTTGTTGTTACAAATATTAGAGGTGGAGGAGAATTCGGGGAAAAATGGCACAAAGATGGAATAAGAGAAAGAAAACAGAATTCATTTGATGATTTTATATCTGCTGCCGAACATCTTGTAGCTAAAAAATATACTGATTCAGAGCACCTAGGAATTTATGGTGGTAGTAATGGAGGATTGCTTGTGTCCTCTGTTGGGGTACAGCGGCCTGATCTTTTTAGCGCGGTATGTTCTTCGGTTCCTCTTACTGATATGGTTCGTTTTCCAAAGTTTGGAATTGCTATGCGATGGGTGCATGAATACGGAGACCCCTCTATAAAGGAAGAGCTTATAAATATTCTCAAATGGAGTCCTTATCATACTGCAAAAGAGGGTGTTGAATATCCGAGCTTTCTTTTTGCTACGGGAGAAAAGGATAGTCGTGTAGATCCGCTTCATTCACGTAAGATGACTGCTTTATTACAAGGTATTAATAAAAATAATGATGTGTATTTATTTACTGAAATAGATACTGGACATGGAATGGGGAAGCCCGTAACGAAACTTGTTGAAAGCCAGGCATTCAAGTTATCATTTTTTTCACGGAAGCTTTCTTTGAAAGTTTAAAATTAGTGACTTAAGCGGGGGAGAATCGGAAACAGATCGTGGAAGATACAAGGTGATTAGCTATATTTTATACCAGTAATTGACGTTTATAATATAAAGGTGTATAATATAGACGGTGCAATTGAAAATTAAAAAGGAGTATAAATCTATTGGAAAATGCAAATAAGTTCTCGAAAAACCAAATAGTAGAACTTCTTGCCAACTCCCAGAAAATTTTTTCTATCTTGTGGGAGAATCAAAGAAAACTACTAGTTGGTATCACTATAATGCTTATTGTAGTGACGTTTTTAGGTTTTAGCGGCTCATTTCTAAATGGACTTGTCTTCAATCAATTAGTGATTGATATGAGGGCGGGACACTTTAGTTCGTGGTTATGGGTTGTTCTTGGTGGTTTAGCGTTAAATCTTGTTCTGACAAGGAGCGGATACAGTTTTCAATCGTTATTACAAAAAATATTATATCGATTGAATGGAGAGTATTTTGAATCCCTTCTTCTTAAGCACAAAGGATATGCTCTTGATATTGCGGCTCATGAAGACCGTGAAATTAACAATCTCATAAACAGGGTGAGTGAAAATATTTGGAGGGTAAACGGTTTTATTGAGAGACAATCGGCAATATTACAAGGATGTTTTGAAGTCATTCTTGCATCGCTTGTGGTAATTGCGTTTCAATGGGCCATCCTTCCTATTCTTATCATCGCAGCAATCCCAGCCTTATGGATTGAGGGGAAATATGGAAGAGTTGTATGGAACATTCATTCGTCGCGATCCGAACAGCGGAGAGCATATTTTGAATACAGGAGGAATTTTTCGTATGTTACCGGTATTCGAGATATGACGCTGTTTGAAAATAGAGATTTTTTCTTTAAAAAAATTAAGAATATTTTTAAAGAATTTCTTCTGGAGGAAAACAACGCCGATAAAAAACGCCTTATCTTAAAGCTTTCGGGGACCCTGTTGTCAGAGTTTGTTTTGTTGGGATCGTATATCTATTTTATTAATCAAACGATTCATGGTCTCTTAGAGATAGGAACCCTTACGTTTCTCTATGCTTCATTAAATAAATTTTCTGGAGCAATCGCGGGGCTTTTTTTCAACATAGGGGGTCAGTATCAAGACAGTCTATTCATAACGGATATGTTTGATCTTCTAAATTCTGGTCCGAAAGTACAAACTTCTGATAAGGGGTGTAAATTAAATAAGAATGATTTTCACTCTATCCGTTTTGACCATGTAACCTTTAAATATCCGGGAAGTGATCAAGAAATTCTTCACGATGTATGTATTACTATACAAACTGGAGAAAAAATCGCTTTTGTAGGAGAAAACGGAGCAGGAAAAACAACCCTTATTAAGTTGCTTTTAAGAGAATATGATCCAACCATTGGCAATATATATGTTGATGATATAAACCTCAAAGACATAGATATCGTTTCTCTTCGCGATTGTATTGCTCATCTATTTCAAGAATATTCAAATTACAGGGTGCCGGTGGGTGAGTGTATAGCTCTTTCTGACATAGATGGTGAAAATTCAGAGGAGAGAATAAGGAATGCAGCAATGCTTGGCGGAGCCGATGTGTTCATTGAAAAATGGAGTGATAAATATAGTCAGCAATTAGGGAGAGATTTTGGAGGGGTTTCTCCATCAGGAGGAGAGTGGCAACGCATTGCTCTTTCAAAAGTATTCTATCGTAACAGGCCAATTGTCATATTAGACGAACCAACGGCATCAGTTGATCCGTTAGAAGAGGCGGAAATTTTCAGTAGATTCAAAAAAGATTCAAAAAAACTCATCATTCTCATCACTCACAAATTATCCGCAGTTAAAAATTGTGATAAAATATTTGTGATTAATGATGGAAGAATTATTGAGGAAGGTTCTCATAAATTCCTTATAATGAGTAAAGGAGAATATTTTCGTATGTTTCAAAAGCAGCGGGAAGAATATCTTAACTAGTTCTTTTTGGGCGTCACTGTATGTAGTACACATTGACGCCCATTTTTATATTTTTATGTTTGTGTGAATGACCCCTGTCTGCCGACAGGTGGGTAGGTGGGAGAGAATCAGAACTTAGTCGCAAATACTATCAAGCAATGTTTTGGTGCCTCTTTTTGTGTTTCTATTTTATGTTTTTTGAAATAATTTGCTTGGGGTTTTATAGGTGATAACCTTAATTATAAAGAATTGATTTTCTGTCATGGATGTGGTACAATATAAAAAGAATTTTAATTTCTTACTATAGTTTAATAAATAAATCATAGAACTAAATAATGGGGGAAAAATGAGAGATCAAACGGTATCTAAAGCTGCTCAGAGTTTGGGGTTGGACCCCAACTCTTCAATAGAGGCTGTCCAAGCAAAGATGCTAGGACTTGATCCAGAAAAGACAACTTCTGTGGAGATAGAAAGAATCACAAGATTGCTTTCCACTGATGGAAAGTATGCAATTTCAACATTAGCTACCGACTCCTCCTCTCTGGGCTTCCTAGGAAGAGACCTGGAAATTTTGAAAGGGAAGGGGCTTCTCAATTAGAAGGTTTATTGATTGAATTTCTTACGGAACCGCCAACGGGCGGTTCTTCTTATTTTTTAAAAAGATGTGACCCAAGTGGGGGAGAGTTGGAACCATGTTGTGAGAAACATAAAGAAAATAGTGTCTTTGATTAATGGATAAGAATTAGTATATACTTAAAGATATGAGTTTACCATTTAGCCCAATTCGGATATCAGGAAATCTTGTTTTCTTGTCTGGTCAAATAGGCCTCAAGGACGGAAAATTGATATCTGATGATATCCAAGAACAGACAGCGCAAGCAATAGAAAATGTAAGTGCTATTCTAAAAGATAATAATCTTACTCTGAACGATGTGATAGATGTTACAGCCTTCCTAATTGATCAAGAGGACTATAGTCCTTTCAATGAAGCATATACAAAATATTTTTCGGACCCATTCCCAACACGAACTGCTGTGACGGTAAAATCTCTTCCCTTAGGTGCAAAAGTGGAAATAAAAATCATTGCTCAAATTAAAGTATAATAATAAAAAATTTTAAACTTAAAGCCGCTTTGTGCGGCTTTTTCTTATCCGTGACCCAAGTGGGGGAGAATTGGAACCAGATTGTGAAAAACATAAGGAAATTGAGGCTTTATTTATAAGTACTTGATATAAAAATACTTATATGTTATAATATCAGAAGTATATAAAAAATTCGGAGGTAGTTGTGCTTGCTAATATTTTATCTATTTGCGCAAGTATTGCTGCTGTTATTTGTTATATTTCCTATATCCGTCAAATTGTGAGAGGTTTTTCTATTCCAAATCCAGCGACTATATTTATATGGTTTTCGGTGGGGATTCTGAACGCCCTTACGTATAATACGATTGTTTCAAAAGATATCTGGAAGTCATTAATATTTTTTACCACATCAGGACTCTTGTGTATCTTATTTTTCTATTCTCTCTTTCGTGGAAAGTTTGCAAAATTTGAAAGAATAGAATTAACAGCAATTATTATGGCGGTTGGAATTGGGATATTTTGGAAAACAACAGGGAATGCGATTGTATCTAACTTATTACTTCAGGTCATCTATATTATTTCATTTATTCCTGTTTTAGTTGGATTACATCGTGGAAAATTAAAAGAAAAATCTTTTGCTTGGATTGTTGCTGTTATTGCGTATGTTTTCGCGACAATGGCAATACTTCTTAAATTTGATGGGAATTGGCTATCTCTTGTTCCACCAATTTTAACTGGAATTATGGGAAACGGCAGCGTTGCTCTTTTTATTTTTTTGAAAAGAAAAAAAGCTCTTATGTAATGAAATAAGAGCTTTTTTATTTGCCGTGACCCAAGTGGGGGAGAATTGGAACCAGATTATTATAATTTTGAGAAGTTTGTCCATATTTAGATAGGTTGATTTGTGGATTTGTTAATGTATTTGGTATATGATTATTACATGGAAAAGATTACTATTATTGATATAATCCTCAGTTTATTGGGTGGAGCTTTGGGTGGTGGAATTACAGCGAAAGTTATCGTGAAAAAAACCATCTCAAAACAAAAGAATAGCCAAAAATCCACTGGAGATAACTCTCCGAATCAAATGAGTATTAATAAATAGATAATGATACAAGACAAAATAATCTTAAAAAGCTCTGGAGATAATTCCCCGAACTCTGTACAAATATTAGAGGGAATAAAAGGCAATACTTCTAGAGAAATTATTTCTATTATGCGAATAATAGAAATTCTTTCAAAACTCTCCGAGAATACAAAATTAACCAGAGAAGATGTAGAGAAGGATGTTGGTAAGAAATTTGAATATTTCAAGAACTATGAAAAAGAATTGAAAGATGAATATAAAAAAACATATCTAATTTACGGTGGTATTTATGATGAAGCCATGAAGCAGAGTTCTATATCTGAGATAACAGCTGAAAAGATAGCTCTACTCCTTCAATATAAAAGTAAAGAAGAATTAGAAAAAAGTAATGGAGATCCAATAAAAGCACTATCATCTTTAACTCAGCTACTTACTGAATATCATGAGAGTAAAAATGTTCTTAAAAAAGATAGTGATACGATTTATGATCAAGCCGCCATCCGTTTTTATCTCTTCAAAGAATTGATAAAATGTAATATATTTCCAAATCCAATTGAATTATGAGGATTAGAAAAGAATTGTTATTAATGTCTACTGAACAGCACCCAAAACAATCGAGTGTTTTTATTGGTTATATTATTCTCAAAGAATTAAGTAAGAAAAAAAGAATCTCAATCTTTGAGCTATATCAGTTGATTAAACAAGATACCGAAGTATTCAATTCGAAATCTTTGTCTTCCGCTCTAATCTTCTTATATATAAATGACTTAATTCTTTTTAATAAACCATTTATAGAGCTCAAATGATTACTCTAAAGAAACTATATTTTGACCCTAATCCCAAAAACATCACTCCCATCATATTTGATCGCGGGATAAATTTTATTATAGGAGAAAGATCTAAAAGCATTACAAACCAAAGCGAAAATAAGAAAATGAATGGGGTTGGTAAATCAATCTCAATTGAGATGATAAATTATTGCTTGATGAAAGATTTCAAGAAAAATAGGGTGAGTAAAATTCCAGAGCCAGTTTTGCCATCAGATATTTCTATTTGTTTAGATCTAGAGATTGAAACGCCTAAGAGTATAACAAATATAACAATTAAGAGATTCCCGACAGAGCATTCTCCTATAATTATTATAGAAGATCATGTATCCACTGAACTTAAAGGGATTGAGGAGGCGAAGAAATATTTAGATAGTCTTTTTAACAAGGATAACGAAGATGAAATTACAGAGAGGCCATCTTTACGAAGCATGCTATCTTTACTAATTAGAGATGAAAGGACTTCATATGATAATGTTCTATATCCTTATCCAGAATCATCTTTAAATAAATTTGGTGAAATAATAAAACCACATCTATATTTCTTTGATTTTGATCTCTCATTGGTTGATAAAATCAAAAAAATAGATAAGTTTATTGAAGAAACTAAAAAAGTAATTTCTTCGCTTAAAAGAAATATAAAGGATGAAGGTATTAACCCAAAAGATTTAGATATCTATTTAAACGAGCTGAGAGACAAGGTTGAAAAATTGAATTTTTCCATTGAAGAATTAAAACCAGGAGAAGGAATAAATCAGGCTAGGGAGGAATTGACTAAACTAGAAGGACAAATAAGAAAACTAACATCCGAGAAGGTTTCAAGGGACTATTCTGTAAAGCAAATAAAAAATTTACCAAAGCTTGAGAAAGTTAATTCTGATGAAGTGAAAGAAATATACAATCAGTTCAAGGGTGGTTTAGGCGATCTTGTACAGAAATCTCTTGACCAAGTTCAGTTATTCCAATCGGAGATAGAAAATTTTCACAGACAACTCATGGAAGAGAAATTAAACGCTCTAAATGAGGAGATTTCTACTTTAGATATTCAAATTGAATTGTTGAATAATCAGATTTCAAGAATATATTCACAATACAAATCTAGTGAAGAGGTACACGCATTAAGAGATGCAATTACTCAGTTTCAAGAGAAAAATAGAAAATTGGAAATGTTAACCTCGGTTTTCTCTATACTAAAAGATAAAAACGATACTTTAAAAGTAAACGCGAGGAGTCGATCTAAACTTTTGGAAAAATTAGATGCTCAAATTATCAGTTTAAACAAACGTACATTGTCTTTTAAGAATGATTTAGAAAGAGCTCACCAATACATTGCTGGAAATAAGGCGTGTCATTTTGATATTGAAATCAGCGAAAAAGGTAAAGAATTTATAATTTTTGACTATAGAATAAAACTTGATGGAAGTTCTGGAATAAACAGAATAAAAACATTCATTTATGATGCTCTGTTGATGTTAAATAATTATACTTCTAAAAAACACTTAGGTTTTTTGATACACGACAACATATTTGCGTCTGTCGGTAAGGATGATATGGTTCAAGCATTAAATTATCTCAATGGGGAGCTGGCGCGTTTAAATAAATTTCAATATATTCTTACTATAAACAAAGATGAATTTGATTCGTGCGTCAATAAGTTTGATTTTGATTATAAACAAAAGACCAGAGCCATCTTTACGAGGAAGGATCCGTTCTTAAAAGAAGAGTATCCCGAAGTTTAGTTTTTTATTCTTCTTTTTTCTTATTATCATAGTTATCACTAATAAGCCCTTCAAATGCTTCGTAAAAACGAGCAAGCTCATGTAACGTTTGATTTGCCTGGTTTCTATCAAAAGTCACGTTATATTTTTCTTTGTAATACTTTATTACCCATTCTATTAGATCTTCACTAAATTCTTGCATAATAATTTATCGTCAGAGCACTAGGGATGGTTTATTATTTATTAGCAATAAATTCATTAAGTAGTCTCGTATATTCCTTTTGATCTTTTTTATTAATCCAACTTATATCAAGCGAGGGGATTACTCCTTTAGATGTAATAATATTTCCACAATTACCAAAGTAAAATCCGTTTGGCGTAGCAATAAATAATTGAACAGATTTCCACCTGCTTTGTATTTTTTCTGCCATCTCTAAGACATGTTCTTTATTTAAAATATGTCTATATTTTACTTCTACTAGGTAGACCTCTCTTTTGTCATGTGATACAAGGGCAAAATCTGGAGCATTTCTGATTGTTTCAAATACTTGTTTGTCATTTGCTAAATAGGCATACTGAGCAATTTCGGGAAAAGTATTCTCGTAACCAAATGGGATAACAGTAAATTTATTGCTGTTTCTGAACATTTGTGAAAATACTAACTCAGCGACCTTTCCCTTTATTAATTGCTCTGAGAACTCAACGGGAGTTTGTTTATTTATCATAAAATATGTTTATGATTTTAGGCGGGAAACAAAAAGCTCCCCGCCAGCGATGGGTTACCCCACCCACACAGGTTTCCCCATGTGACCGTTCAAAGTGCTCTGACGAAGAGCTTTTTACTTTGAACGGTTTTGGTGCCATGCCTCAAAAAATGAGGTTTAGGCTCTTATTTAATTGTTATAAATATATTACACTATTTAATGCTAGTTTTCATCTTTTATGATTTTAATTCCATTATTTTCTTTCCAAGTATAACCCGTATCAGTTTATCTAGGTGTTCCGCTTTGTCTCCAATTATTTCACCTGATTTAAGATTAATTTCTGGATATGATGAGATAGTATTTCTTTCTTCGGAGCGATCTTTATCTTCTCTACGTAGAACCCAGTCCGGAGTATCTTCTGATATAATGATTCGTCCAGAATGAACAAGAAAATTTCTATGTAATTTATAGTAGTAGTTTCCTATAGTATGTGATTTTTCTTCATTGGTACTTAGGTCATATTTTTCTATACTCCTCATGAATTCTTTCTTATCACGCTCAGGATCTTCATAATTTTTAGAGAAATATATCTTATAGTTGTCAATTAATCCAAGAGGGATGAGGTTCTCAAATAGAATTATAAATTTTCTTCTATTTCCATAGTCTTTGATATAAATATTGTAAAGCTCTTTTAAATCCTTATTGGTATATAGGGGTTTTCTATGTTCTTCTTTTTCTAACCAATTATAGAAATCTAGGTATTGATCTCCACTCAATGCATCCACACAAGAGAGTAATAGAAAAATACCCATTGCGCGCGATCCATAGGTGGCATCTGTTTTTTCTTTATCTAAAAGATATTGAGTCACCTCTCCAAGTAGTTCATTTTTGAGCGATATTCTTATCCAAACACCATTATACATTTCTCTTAACATTCTATTTGGATATATTTTTGTGTTCCAAATCTCCCCATATTCTTCATAAGAGATAGTTAAATATTCTTTTATATATTCGTATATTCTTTCCCCATATCCTCCCATGGTCTGTTGTGATCACTTATGTGTTGAAATTATGTACCTTTTGTATTATTTTGGCAATATGCAAGATATTACGAACATAAGAACGGAGCTATCAGAGCGTTTTAAAAATGCCCTTGAAAACAAGTCAGAAAAGGACTTTTATCAGCTCCTGTATTATTATTTTGATTATATTGAGAAGACACCAATTTTACATAAGATTTTTTGGGATAGTTATAATGATTATTCACAGAAACATTTTGAGATTTGGAGAATTAAATCAAAGACAGATAGAGAAGTAGATGATAAGAGTGCCAAAACTAATAAATTAGAACAATTCAATCTCTATGCTGTTGGATCATGGATATATAATCGAATATATATACCCATAGATGATTACAAAAATTCTCCTGAACCAGATAGGGAACAAGATCCTGTGGCTGTGATTCTTATGAGGGGTGAGAGTTATGCATTGTCATTAAATGAATTTCCGAAAATCAAATATACAAATAGGTGGTCTAAAGATTCTATACGAAGTTATAGTAGATGGTTTAAGGACAAAAGGAATTTTTATGAACCACAACTTCGAAAATTTCACGCCATCCTTTTAGATGAATTACAAAAGGTAAAAGAGTCCAAACAAATTCAAACAACTATTACCGAGAAAAAACAAATAAAGAGAAAAATAATTATTGACGATAAAAAAGGAATCTATCGAGATGATAATCCTGAATTAAATTACAAAATTAAAAAGGACTCAAAACGCTTTCAAATCATCAATTTTCTTATAGCAAAAGATAAAACAGCTATATCTGAAATGGAAAAAGAGGTTAAACAGGAGCCAACTCTAATCATTAAAGAAATTAAAAAAATTAATGAGTTATTCAGGACACAGTTAAAGGTTTCTGATGATCTTGTTATTCATTATCCTACGGGTGGATATGCACTTAATAAAGATGAATTTGAAATACGAATAAACTCATAACTTTTACTGGTTGTTAATAACCATACACGAGAAGAGCTCAATATGAGCTCTTTTTTGTTATGAAGGTTATCTAACGGTTAGTTAATTAAAATCATATTCTCTAAATATGAGCCGAACATTCACTTTGTCGAGAGGATTAGTAGAACTCACTATCAGTGGGGTTCCCGCCCCGCAGGGGCGGAACCCCACTGGTTATATTTAATTATTATTACACTTAATCAGATTACTATGGCTTCAAAATTAGAATGGAGGAGAAAAATGATCATATCGGGACCTCGTATTGAATTTCGAGAATATATGTACAGTAAGCGAGAACGTTACGCCAAACTTGCCCCAGAGGAAGAAATTGAAAAAGAGATTATAGATGAAATTTCTGAAAAAGAACGAGGGGAGGAACCACCTAAAGATTCAACGGCAATATATCGTGCAAAATCAGAATTTAGAAGACTTATATTCTCAAATGCGTGGGCATATAAAAATAATCGAAATAAACGTATTCCTCCGTTGTTTCTTACACTAACTTTTACTGACAATATAGTGGATATAAAAAAAGCGAATCGTGAATTTTCAAAGTTTATTCAACGTTTTAATGATTTCCTCTTTAAAAGTAAGAAGATGCAATTAAAACACGTTACTGTTCCACAGTTTCAAGAACGTGGAGCGGTGCATTATCACTGCGTATTTTTCAATATGCCTTATATCGAAAAGAAGGTATATACCACAATACGAAAGATATGGAATCGAGGAAAATTTATTAAGTTGGAAAAAGTTTATACAGCCCAAGGAATATTCAACTATCTCTCTCGATATATGATGAAAGATTTCCTTGATGGGCGCCTATTTTCTAAAAAGAGATATTTCTCATCACGAAGTTTGCTTCGTCCACTTATTCTTAGGGATGACATTGCAATTGAAATACTTATGAGACAAATAATTCCCCAATATACAACGCTCAAGCACGAGGGGGTGTATCCAAGTGATTATTGTGGAAATATTGAATTTAAAAATTTTGAGCTGAAGTTCAATGTTCGGTTAGAAGATCTTGAATTAAGTCCATATGTGAGAAAACAACTTGAAGATTTAGTAAGTAATCAAAAGACAATTGCTTTATGATTTCTCTTGAACAATGCAAAAAAATAGATCCTCAATTGGAAAACTTATCTGATGAGGATATAGAAAAACTGCGAGATAGTTTATATGCAATAGCAGAGCTTGCTTTGGAGAGTTATTTTGATGAAAAAAGTGGTTCCAAAAATCCCGTTGGGGTGTATGGACTAATTAATAATGAAGAGCAAGAGTAATAACATATTTATGGTAGACACAGAACAGAAAAATGGGATCATATATTGTAGGGTGTCATCTCTTGAACAAGTAGATGGTACTAGTCTTGAATCACAAGAGCGTGTTTGTAAAGAATATGCTCACCGTGAAGGTATTTCTGTTTCCGATGTGTTTATTGAAAAGGGAGAATCTGCAAAGACAGCAGATCGTACCGAGTTTATCAGAGCAATTAATTATTGCTCACAGAAGAAAAATAATATTAATTACTTTATTGTTTATAAATTAGATAGATTTGCACGCAATCAAGTGGATCATATCTCTGTACGAGAGACGTTAAAGAAGTATAAAGTTGACTTGCGTTCTGTTACCGAACCGATAGATAATACCCCTATGGGAAAAATGATGGAGGGAATTCTATCTACCTTTGCCGAGTTTGATAACAATATTCGAACCGAAAGAAGCGTGAATGGTATGCGAGAACGCATAAAACAAGGCATTTGGGTATGGCAGGCACCGTTGGGCTACTATCGCCCTGTTAGAGGCGCAAATATAGCCCCAGACCCCAAAACAGCCCCCTTTATACAGCTTTTATTTGAGGAATACGCCAAGAAGATTTATACGTATAAAACACTAGCTGATTTTCTCAATAAGCGAGGTTTCCGAGCTCATAGAGATGTGAAAATATATCCACAATTGGTAGAGAAGATTTTAAAGAATCCTATTTATTGTGGGATTATTCGTGTATGGGAAATGGAGCGTAAAGGATCATTTGATCCAATTATAGATGAAAAATTATTCTACCAATGCCAGGTGGGTGGAAAGGGAATAAAAGAAATTTTTCATGTTTCTCAAAATCCGAATTTTCCTCTAAGAAAATTAGTTATTTGTAAATCATGCAGTCAACCGCTCACGGGAAGTTTTTCACGAGGGCGGAAAGGAATTAGGTACCCATATTATCATCACCATAAACAGAGTTGTGGATATGCAAAATCAATTCCGAAAGAATCTTTTGAACAATTATTTGTAGAGTATCTTCAGCAGATCACTCCAAGTTTTGAATTTGAAAAACTTTTTAAATCAATTGTTGTTGATATATGGAAAAATAACTATGTGCGGTTTAACAAGAAGAATGATTATGTTCGCAAACAGGTGCAATTTCTTGAACAAGAACGTCTTAAGATTTTTGAGTTTCATAGATCGGGCGTATATTCCGATAAAGAATTCGTGGAACAGAAGAATATTCTCTCTCAAAAAATAGCAGAGAAAGAATTATTATTGCGTGATACAAGGGTAGAAGAATTTAATATGGAAGAAGCATTAGAATATTGCTTCTCATTTGTTCGTGATACTGCTCGAACATGGCTAAAGTTAGAAAAAGAACCAGAAAAACGTCTTCGGTTCCAAAAATTAATATTTGAGGAAAATATAGAGTTTTTAGAATCAAAATTTGGAACCACAAAATTAACGCCTATTTACAGGTTATATCAGTCATATTTGCGAGATGCATCTTGTTTGGTGACCCCAATGGGATTCGAACCCATGTTCCAGGAATGAGAATCCTGTGTCCTGACCGGACTAGACGATAGGGCCATATAATTAACCTCTATAGTTAACCAGAAAATAACTGATTTTTCAAGATTATTAGCACTTATCCACAGGAGGGGGATTGCTACTGTATATATTTACTAGTATCATATCAGTATCAGCTTTAATGAACAAACTATATGGATAATATACTCACTCAAAACGAGGAAAAGGTCTTACGCGCTATCCAGCGATTCTTTGAAGTAAAAAAAATCATGCCCACAGTGCGAGAGATAAAGGATGAAGTAAAAAAATTAGGTATCACCGTTGGAAGTTTGGGCGCTATTTTTAGATACATAAAACTATTAGAAGAAAAAGGATATTTAGAGCGAGAAGAAGGAAGAAAACGTCGTGGTATTAAGTTGGTGGATAGCGCGCGAGACATATTTAGACAGATTCCTATTTTTGGCGCGATTAACGCGGGAAATCCGAATATTTTTGCCTTAGATAATATTGAGGGGTATCTACGCGTGTCATCACGACTTTTGCCCAATAAAGATGTTTTTGGACTGCGTGTCTCGGGAGATTCAATGAATCTCTGTGAAGTACGCGGCACTAAAATTGAGAACGATGATTTTATTCTTATAGATCCCAATGATCAAGATTATATAGACGGGGATAAAGTTGCAGTCATTATTGATGGAGTAGCAACAGTAAAAATATTTAAGCGCACAGGGAGAATGCAAATTGGCTTGTTTCCGAAATCAACAAACCCAATTCATAAACCAATCTATCTAACACCACAAGATAACTTTATTATTAAAGGCAAGGTGGTCGGAGTGCTCAAACATTTTAGTTAATTTATTAAGATGAAAATCATCTCGTGGAATGTAAATGGAATACGTTCTGTATATAAAAAGGGGTTTATTGATTGGATGGAGAAAACTAATGCAGATATTATTTGTCTTCAAGAAATAAAAGCGCAAGATAGTGAAATACAGAAATTATTTTCCTCCTCAGGTTTATTTCGCCACTCTCCGTATTATTTGTACAGTAATTTTGCACAGAAAAAAGGATATAGTGGTGTTGCTATATTCACCAAAGAAAAACCAACAACAATAGATAACAAACTTGGATTAGAGCGCTTTGATCAAGAGGGGCGTTTACTCAAACTCTCTTTTAAAAACTTTATTCTGTATAATTTGTATATCCCTCATGGAGGGAGGGAAAAGGAGAACATGGTATATAAATTGCAAACATACGACCGCCTTTTCGCACTCCTTTCGGGAAAACAAAGGACAATTTTAGTTGGTGACTTTAATGTTGCACACACTGCATTGGATCTTGCAAGACCAAAAGGAAATCAGAATAACACCATGTTTACCCCAGAAGAGCGAGAAAAATTAGATACTTTAACCCAAAAAGGTTTTGTGGACACGTTTAGACTAAAACATAAAGAGGGTGAAAATTATACTTGGTGGCCATACGCAGTGGACGCTCGGGAGAGAAATATAGGCTGGAGAATTGATTACATATTTGTATCAACTGATATGCGATCATATATTACTGACGCATATATTCTAAAAGATACAAAAGGATCTGATCATTGTCCCGTAGGAATTACTATATAAGGTGCGATATACTAATATTAATCATTAATTATTTATCATATGAACCCAAAAAACGTGTGGTTCGGAGGAATAGCGATAGTGCTACTTATAATACTTGTCGCGGTCGGGTTTTTCGTATTTCGTACGGTGGATCCTAAGCAGGAGTCTATGGCAGAAAAGTCAGAGGTGACGGCGGTAAAACAAACCATCCAAATGGAGGATGATATTTCCAAAATTGATATTGAATATCCCCAAATAACAAATGTGCCAAAGAGAATAAATGATGATATCCAAAAAATCATAGATACGCGAGTTGCAGAGTTTAAAAAAATAGCGCGAGAGAATGAACAGGCGCGAATAGAAACCAACAAGCAGTTGCCGGCAAATGAGCAACGCCCCGCGCGTCCGGATGCGAGTGATTACTGGTATTCTTTATATGTACGCTATAGTGCAGGAGTTGTGAACGCTCAAAAAGTAAGCATGGTCTTTTTCATTGATGAATATAGCGGCGGAGCGCATGGAAATAAATCTTTTATTTCATACAATTATGATCTGGCGCAGAACAAAGAAATGAAACTCGCAGACCTATTTCCAAACGAATCAGATTATTTACAACGCATCTCCGCGTATGCATATGCAGATATTGCTAAACAAATGAAAACAAACAATCCTGATATGGAGGTAGATCTTTCATGGATAAAAACAGGCACCGAACCACGACTAGATAATTTCTCAAATTTTACTATTGGAGAAAATAGTATCACGCTGTATATTCCTCCCTATCAAGTAGCCGCATACGCCTACGGAGATTTCCAGGTAACCATGTCATTAAAATAAATAATATGAAGTTTGTTTTAGGATCAACTAGTGAGAGAAAGATAATAATTACTCAAAAAATACTGAGTGAATATTTTAAAGACTGTGAAATTATTGTTGAAGGATGCGCTGCTGTTTCTGGAGTTCCTGATACTCCATGGGATGATCAAACGTGGATAGGGGCAAAAAATAGAGTTTTAGATGCAAGGAATCAAATCATAGGAGCGGACTATTATCTTGGTTTAGAAAGCGGCTTAGTGGAACGATATGGACATATCTATGAAGAAGCATGGTGTATTATAACAACCGCAGATGGAAAAGAGTTCTCGGGTTATTCTAGTGGATTGAAAGTTCCTGATTATGTTTTACATAAAATGGACAAATTACATATGGAACATAGTGAGGTGATGACCATTCTTGAAAAGGAGCACGGCAAACTCCCCAATGATACCTGGGGAAGTTATTCTGGCGGTATTTTATTGAGAGAGGTAAGTTTAGGAGAAGCAATACGGAATGCGCTTATCCAAATAATTTCTCCAGAGAATAGTTTCTACAATAAATAACTTACAATAGAAACCATCTCGTTTATACTATCGTTGATTGATACCGTGCATATACGCTGCAGGGGAGCGTTCGTTGTGTAAGTTCTTCTCTGATGTGTAATTCTCCACACGTTATTTTTTCAAACGGTAGAATGTGTGCAAGAAGATTTTTTATTACAGTGGGGGAATATCCCATAGCGTAACTATTAATAAGAAAGAATAATGGGTCGGGTACCAGAATACTACGAATCGCTTCAAGCAGTTTAGGAACATCTTTTTCAAAGGTAAACACTTTTCCTTTGGGATCTCTACCAAATGACGGCGGGTCCATAATAACCGCATCATATTGAGCTCCACGCCGCGCTTCGCGCATGACGAATTTATATGCATCATCCACAATCCATCGTATAGGAGCATCTTGTAAACCGCTTAAATTTTGATTCTCTCGTGCCCATGTCACCGATGGCTTTGAGGCATCAACATGAGTCACTTCCGCGCCACAGGAGGCGGCGTACAGCGTTGCTCCGCCCGTATACCCAAAGAGATTAAGCACGCGGGGAGGTTTTGGAGATGCAGATATAAGAGGTCCAAACCAACGCCAGTTAAGCATCTGTTCAGGAAACAACCCCGTATGTTTGAATGGAGTAAGATGCAGACGTAGCTGTATATTGTCACACGCAATAGTCCACGAATCTTCACTGATATTAATATTTCTCCATCGCTCTCCTCGCAACGCCGATTTTTCTTTTGAAAAAATTGCATCCACTTCTTGCCAAATAGCGGGGCTTAACGTTGGTTCCCATAATGCGGTCGGATCTGGTCGTGCAATCGTATATTGTCCAAAACGCTCTAGTTTCATTCCATTTCCAGAATCTCGTAGAGCATAAGAATCATTTGGTAGTAATATATCCATGAAATAAGTATATGAGGAAAAGGTGAAAGGGTAAAGTTATTGATGTGTATTTTGTGCTGTATGTTTTAAGTTGTTTATTATATACTGATATAGATGAATCGTGCTCGTCTTGTAAAATTTTTTTCTGATTGGCATATTATAGTTCCTATTTCTGGGGTGATTTTTTTATTATCAATTTCGTGGATTTATGCTCTCGTGGCCTTTAGCGCCATTCCTGATAGAATTGTGCTTCATGTAAATACGTATGGAGAAATAGATATTTTAGGAACCCACGGGGAAATTTATGGCATTCTGGGGGCGTGGACGGTATTTATCCTACTGGATATATATATAGCGTACGCGCTATATGTTCGTAAGCCGTTATGGGCGCAGATATTTCTGTATGGGGTTGTTCCTATTGCCCTCTTATCGCTATTGTTTATAAAAACGTTGGTTTCTTTAAATGCATAATAGGAAACGCTCCATATATTGTTTTGCACTCTTTTGTGAGAGAGTAAAATAACTGGAGCGTTGTTTTTTTGCGTCTTTTGTCTTTGGACATTAAATGCTTTGAGAAGCT
>JAJYXK010000019.1 GCA_021801825.1 bacterium | reverse complement strand
GGATTCTCTCAGAAAATGTTTCAGAGAAAATCGGTATAATAGCATTTTATATTGTTATGTCACAAAAGATTAAACCAACATCATTACGCATAGGGATTACGAAAGAGTGGACCGCTCGCTGGGTTCCGCGTCATTTTAAGTTCGGTCTTCAGCTTCAAGAAGATCATATTTTACGTACCGCAATTAATAAAAAAATAGGTATTGCGGGTATTGATTCAATTACCTTTGAGCGTTCTTCTGGAACTTGTCGCGTAACAATAAAAACAGCAAAACCTGGACTTATTATCGGACGAGGAGGAAAGGGAATTGAAGAGTTAAACGCGTTCTTGAACGCGAAGCTCAAAGCATTTCGCAAAGAAAAGGGAATTAAAGAAAATCCGTCTCTTAATATCACCATTGAAGAAATTAAACGATATGAAGTTTCTGCAGCAGTAACTGCGCAAAGTATCGCATGGGATTTTGAGAAACGTATGCCATATCGCCGCACGATCAAGAAATATTTGGAACGTATTATGCAGAACCGAGATGTAAAAGGAGCAAAAATCAAAGTCAGCGGACGACTTGATGGAGCTGAAATTGCTCGCAGTGAACAATTAACTGCAGGAAGCCTCCCATTACAAACTCTTCGCGCAAACATTGATTATGCAGAAGGAACCGCTTTTACTACCTATGGAACTATTGGTATTAAAATTTGGATTTATAAGGGTCAAATTTTTAAGAATAACTAAAGAATTTATTGTACGCATATGCTAGCCCCTAAGAAAACAAAATTTCGCAAAGGACAAAAAGGACGCTCACGCAAACGAGTAGTTGAAACACGAGGACTTGAATTAAGTTTTGGTGATTTTGGGTTGCAATCATTGGGATCTGCATATGTGAATGCAAAGCAAATTGAAGCAGTGAGAAAATCCATTTCTCATTTTACTAAACGTGGAGGAAAATTGTGGATTCGTATTTTCCCTGATAAGCCGATTACCAAACGTCCTCCAGAATTGACCATGGGAGGAGGAAAAGGATCTTTGGATCATTATGTTTTCCCCGTGAAACCAGGAAGAATTTTATTTGAAGTAGGGGGGCTCCCTGAGAAAGTTGCTCGTGAAGCACTTGATCGCGCGTCGTATAAGTTGCCCATAAAAACCCGTGTCGTAGTACGAGAACAAAAATAATCTAGTATACATTGTATGAAAAAAAGCTATCGTGATGAATTAAGAACTAAGGATATTGATAACCTCATGACACAGGTGAATGTATTGAAGCAAAAAATTGCTCAACTGCAATTTAATGCTCGCGGAGGAAAAACCGCGACCCTAAAAGAAACAAAAAAAATAAAGCAGGAAATAGCCACTATACTTACTCTCATACACGAAAAACGAAATAATCACTAATATGACTTCAACTACACAAAGAAAACTTACCGGTACTGTCGTATCAGATCGCATGAACAAAACACGCGTGGTTGAGGTTGCGCGATCTAAAAAACATCCTCGTTATCAGAAATTTTTTACCGTCACTACTCGATTTAAAGCGCATGATGAAAAGAATGAATTTCATACCGGAGATGTGGTTATTATTGGAGAGACACGGCCGCTTTCAAGAGATAAACGATGGGAAATCATACAGTTGGTAGAAAAAGGAAAAAATAAATCCGAAGTAGCCACTGATGAGTCAACAAATACTACGTTATAATTTTTCAATCTACTATTTATGATTCAAGAACGATCTATTTTAAAAGTTGCCGATAACTCCGGAGCAAAAATAATCCGTTGTTTTCGCGTATTAGGAGCTACTCGTCGAAGATATGCGCAAATTGGAGATATTATTGTTGCGTCAGTTCAAGTTGCCGAGCCAAGAAAACCAGTCGCGAAGAAGGATATTATAAAAGCGGTTATTGTTCGTCAGAAAAATGCTTTTCGTCGTCGTGATGGATCGTATGTTCGTTTTGATGAGAACGCGGCGGTTCTTCTTGATGCAAAGAAAGAACCACGAGGAACTCGTATCTTCGGACCCATCCCTCGCGAAGTTAAAGAGCGTGGATTTGAGAAAATAGTCACGATGGCAAAGGATGTGGTCTAAATTAACCAAGTCTAATTTTTAAAGATATGAATAGCTTACATGTAAAAAAAGGAGAAATGGTACGAGTTCTCACGGGAAAAGATAAGGGAAAGACCGGGAAAATTATCAAATGTTTACCTGCTCAAGAGAAGGTGATTGTGGAGGGAGTTAATGTGTATAAAAAACACGTACGTCCACGAACGCAACAAGAGAAAGGGCAAACGGTATTAGTTCCGCGTCCACTTCATGTGTCAAATGTGGTATCTGAAGAAGCGCCTAAGAAAAAATAATGTCTACGATTATGAAAACAAGTCTTAAGGAAACATTTGAAAAAACAGCGGTGCCACAACTTATGCAAGAGTTGGGTATTACAAACCGAAATGCGGCTCCTCGTATGGTAAAGTTGGTAATTAATACTGGATTGGGACGCGCGAGCCAACAGCCTTCATTCAAAGATAAAGTTCTTCCAAATATAGAGAAAGAGCTTGCTTCATTGTGTGGTCAAAAACCATCACCCCGTGGAGCTAAGAAATCAATCGCAGGGTTTAAATCTCGAGAAGGACAGACCATTGGATTATCCGCCACACTTCGTGGTGATCGTATGTATGATTTTGTTCATAAAATAACCTCTGCGGTATATCCTCGTGTCCGTGATTTTAGAGGAATTGACTTGAAAAACATTGACAAACAAGGTAATCTAAACCTCGGCTTAAAAGAGCACGTTGTGTTTCCTGAAATAAGTCCTGAAGCGTCTAGCGTACAATTTGGAATACAAATGACTATCGTGGTGAAAAATGCTCATAGCCGCGATCATGCTGTCGCATTATATAAAAAACTTGGATTTTTGTTTAAAGATGATTCCTCCAAGAATAAACATAAGAAATAAGTATGGCAAAACAATCAGTTATAGCTCGATCTAAAAAAACCCCTAAATTTTCAACTCGTGTCGTACGACGCTGTTTTAAATGTGGTCGCAAACATGGGTTTATGCGTGATTTTGAATTGTGCAGAATTTGTTTTAGAGAGATGGCGGGAAGAGGAGAAATTCCAGGAGTAAAAAAGTCATCTTGGTAACACCTTTTGAAATTAGATATTAGAAATTAGAAATTTTACTCATGTATATTCCACTACTTACTAAAATAAAAAATGCGCAGGTGATGAACAAGGAAACGGTTCGTTTTCCGTACTCAAAAATGGATGAGCAAATTTTAACGTTGCTTGCGGAAAATAAATTCATTTCGGCTTTTGAAAAGAAAGGCAAAAATCCAAAAAAGTTTTTTGAAATAAATTTATTTGGATCTGGAACTAAGAATGGTATCACCGATGTGCAATTTGTAAGCATTCCTTCCAGAAAGATATATGTTCCCTATGCAAAATTGCGAACGGTGCGACAAGGATATGGTACTGCAATCATCTCAACTTCGCAGGGGCTCATGACTGATAAACAGGCTCGTTCTAAAAAAGTCGGCGGACAAGTTTTGTTTAATATTTGGTAGTTTTTATTTTTTGAATTTACTATTATGTCTAAGATCGGAAAAAAACCAATCGAAATACCAAGCGGAGTTTCTATCAAGTTTGAAGGATCCGCCATTGTTGTCGCTGGACCTCGTGGCTCGTTAACCGTGAAAAAACCAAAGTCTGTTGAATTAACTGAATCTGGATCAACTATTGTATTGCAGCCCTCAGATGATTTGAAACAGACTATTATGGATTGGGGAACTACTCGTTCTCTCATACAGAATGCAATAGAGGGGGTCACTACTGGTTTTGTAAAAAAACTAGAGTTAGAGGGAGTTGGATTCAAAGTAAGTATTGAAGGTAATGAATTGGTTTTGAAAGTTGGTTTTTCTCACTTGGTTCGTTTTCCTATCCCTAAGGACGTTTCTATTACTGTTGAAAAGAACGTTATCACTGTTTCTGGAAATGAAAAGCAGATTGTCGGACAAACCGCAGCAGTTATTCGTAAAATTAAGAAGCCGGAACCATATCTTGGAAAGGGTATTCGTTATCAAGGAGAAGTTATCCGTCGCAAGGACGGTAAGAAAGCTGGCGCCGCTGCAAAATAATCTAACGTCATTATATGAATAAGAATAAGCAAACCGTCATAATGAAAAAACGTCGCGCGCGTAGAACTCGTGCAGTTTTATTTGGAACCGCTCAGCGCCCACGTATTTCAGTCCACAAGAGTAATACCCATCTGTACCTTCAATTTATAGATGATGAAGCTCAGAAAACTGTTATTGGAGTATCAACTGCTGCAAAAGATCTTCGCACCACCAAAGGAAAAGAACGGGCAACTCGTTTGGTGGAGACTGTGCTTCAGAAAGTAAAGGAAAAAGGAATCACCACCGCGATATTTGATAGGGGATCGTATAGATTTCATGGTACGGTAAAACTTATTGCAGAAGGTCTACGAAAAGGAGGAATTCGTATTTAATTGATATATTATGATGAACAATCAACAATCACAACAAAATAGACCATCAGCAGGAGGATTCCGCGGTGGCAACAGACCATCTTCCCGCGGTCCTCGTTCTAATGCGCCGATGGCCCCAAAACGAGAATTGGACGAAAAGACGTTGGACTTACGCAGAGTGACTCGTGTGGTAAAAGGAGGAAAACGATTTTCATTTCGTTGCACGCTTATTGTGGGGAATAAAAAGGGATTAGTTGGTGTAGGGGTCGCAAAGGGAATTGATGTGGCGCAAGCAATTGATAAAGCTCGTCACGATGCAATGAAACAAACTTTCGCGATTAAATTACATCAGACGAGTATTGCGCACGAAGTAGAGGCGAAATTCAGCGCGGCGCGCGTTCTTATTAAACCAGGTAAAAAGGGATCAGGATTAAAAGCAGGAGGAGCGGTACGAAGTGTCTTGTTAATGGCGGGAATTCAAGATGCATCGGCAAAATGTTTGGGCCGCACAAAAAATAAATTAACAAACGCCCTCGCAACCCTTGAGGCACTTAAGAAACTAACCGCATAACATTATGCAATTACACGAATTACAACCAAAAACTGAAACACGCTCAAAGCGACGCATTGGTCGGGGAGGAAAGCGTGGAACAACTTCAGGACGTGGACAAAAAGGACAGAAAGCTCGCGCAGGAAGAAATATGCGCCCAGGAGCTCGGGATTTAGTTTTGCGTACTCCTAAGAAGCGTGGACGAGGAAGAAATAAAAATAATCCTAAGTCACCGAAGTTATTAGCAATTTCTCTTAAAAAAATAGCCAAACTTTCCGAGACACAAATTACTAAAGAGGTTTTGCTTGCACATCGTATTATTCGTTCACTTTCTCAGCCTGCAAAAATTGTAGGATCGGGATCTTTAATGACCGCAAAAGAATTTAAAGGGATTCCTGTTTCAGAAGGAGCTCGTAAAAAAATTGAAAAAGCAAAAGGAAACATAGAATAATCATCTTATATTGTATTTGATTACTTATTAGATATTTTACCGTTATGCCAAAGATCACTAACATATTTCGCATTCCTGATTTACGAAAAAAAATATTTTTTGTTTTGTTTTGGTTAATCGTATTTCGTTTGCTGGCGGTTATTCCTGTTCCTGATGTTGATCTAACGCGTCTGGCTAACTTCTTTCAGGGGAATCAGTTATTTGGTTTTCTTAATATCTTTTCGGGAGGTGGTCTTTCTAACCTCTCTATTGTTATGTTGGGAGTTGGTCCGTACATAACTGCAACCATTGTTATGCAATTGTTGACTATGATATTCCCTAAATTTAAAGAAATGTATTATGAAGAGGGAAGTGTTGGACGTGCAAAATTTAATAGATATTCAAAATATCTTACCGTTCCGCTTGCCTTCCTTTCTGGATATGGTTTCTTGAATCTACTTATTTCTCAACAAGTACTTCCTCAAATGAGTACACTTGCTCTATTGAGAGATACTCTGATTGTAGTTGCGGGTTCCATGGCATTGGTATGGATTGGAGATATTATATCTGAAAAACATATTGGAAATGGTATTTCACTTATTATATTTGCGGGTATCGTGAGTGCTATTCCAACCACGATTCAAAAATTATTTATATCATTTGATTCAACTACTCTAATTAGCTATATCGCATTTTTAATTATCGCAGTTGTAGTTATTGCGGGAGTGGTATATGTGAACGAAGCAGAAAGAAAAATTCCTATTACCTATGCGAAACGAGTGCGAGGAACCAAAATGTTTGGCGGTGTTTCAAGCTACCTTCCTTTAAAAGTAAACCAGGCGGGTGTTATTCCTATTATATTTGCTATCTCGGTACTTATGTTCCCGCAATTTATCGCACAAGCGGTCGCTATCTTTTCAAAGAATACGTCATTGTATTTAGTTGATGTGGTTACAAAAGTATTTAACAATCAGTATTGGCACGCACTATTTTATTTTGTGCTGGTGGTATTATTTACGTACTTCTATACCGCGGTGACGTTTGATCCACGAGAAATCTCAAAGAATTTACAACGTTCCGGAGGAGTTATTCTTGGAATTCGTCCCGGAGAAATAACCTCAACCTATTTAGGTAAGATTATCACTCGTATTACGTTATGGGGAGCGATCTTTTTGGGAATCGTTGCTATCTTGCCAAACATTACTACTATGGTAACGGGTATTACCATTGTTTCATTAGGAGGAACCGCGCTTCTTATCGTGGTTTCAGTGGCATTAGAAGTGTTGCGTCAAATCAACTCTCAACTTATAATGCGTGAGTACGAAGGATTTGAATAAAAATCTTTCCGTTATAATTTCTCTTTACTATGTCAAAAAAACTTAATCAGGGCAAAAAAGCAATTGTCATTTTTGGGTATCCGGGATCAGGAAAAAGCACGCAAGCAGTATTGTTAGCTGAGAAGTTTGGATTGTATCATTTTAACACCGGTAAGTTTGTTGAAAACTTGGTACATGATCCAAAACTTGCTTCTCATCCTGATATACAACGCGAGAAGAAACTTTTTGATACGGGAAAATTAATGGATTCTGATTTTATCCTTTCTCATACTGGTCGGCGTGTGAAAGAGCTCGCGGTAGGCGGTGAAAGCCTTGTGTTTAGTGGCTCTCCTCGCGCTATGTACGATGCATTTGGTGACAAAAAACATCAAGGTATTATTCAGATTTTGGAAGGGTTATACGGAAAACATAATATACTTTTTATACTTCTTAAGGTTACTCAGAAAGAAGCTCTTGCGCGTAATACAAAACGACTCATCTGTTCGGTGTGCCAGAATCCATTATTAGGGGCGGCACAAAATCTTACTATTACACAATGCCCATTTTGTGGTGGAAAGTTATACAAGAGAACTCTTGATGATCCCAAAACTATTTTGGTTCGATTCAAAGAATATGAAGAAAAAACAGCCCCTATTATACGAGAGTTGCGGGCGCGTAAGTTTGTAGTACACGAAGTTCCTGCGAACGCAATGCCGTATCGCGTCTTTAGTCGGATTGTTACATTATTGTCATGATCTCTATCAAGACTCCACAAGAAATTATTCAACTTAAAGAATCAGGAAAAATTCTCTCTAGTTTGTTGAAAAAGCTTGCCGCACAAGCAAAGGAGGGGACGAATCTTGCTGATCTTGATTCGTTTGCATATACGTACATAAAAGAAAACGGAGGACAACCTGCGTTTCTTAACTATAAACCAGAAGGAGCCGATCATCCGTATCCAGCATCAATTTGTACTTCTTTAAACCACACGATTGTTCATGGAACTCCCCATAATTATAAACTTCGTTCTGGGGATGTACTTAAAATAGATGCGGGGGTTGTCTATAACGGTATGTATACCGATGCGGCTATTACCGTCGCTATTGGTTCAGTTTCTCCGAAGATAAAACGCTTGATGCAAAGTACCCGAAAAGCTCTTGATGAGGCTCTCTCTATTATTAAACCCGGAAAGACCCTTGGGGATATTGGGTGGGTTATTCAACAACGCGCTTCTCGAGATAATGTTAAGGTAATTAAGGCGCTCACCGGACATGGAGTAGGATATGAGTTGCACGAAGATCCGGTTATATTTAATTATGGGAATAAAGGGGCTGGTCTTGTTTTGCGAGAGGGGATGGTTCTTGCTATTGAACCAATGTTTAGTCTTTCTTCGGAGCATATTATACAACAGCGTGATGAGAGTTATGCGACAGCCGATGGAAGTACCTCTGCTCATTATGAACACACGGTCGTTGTTACTAAAAGGGGTCATCTGGTGGTGACTTTGTAATACCAATATGAAACTTCAACAACCGCTTATCTCAATCATTATTCCCTGTGGAAGAAATTTAAAAATGATTACTCTGGCATTAGTTACGCTTGATGCATATTTTGCCAAACATTCATTTTCATACGAATTAATTTTAATACCACACACTTCTGCTTTGTATATAAAAGAGGTATTGCATAGATTTATTTCTCTTATTCCTCATGCACGTATTCAAGAAATAAAAGGTGGATATGAGGGGGTGGCGATTCAGAAAGGAATGTTGGAAGCAAGGGGTCTTATTCGCATATATATGAATCCCGCGAACGCTTCAAGTATTAATTTCTATGAGGGAATTGAGCAGTGGTTTCGTAAAGGATATGACGTCGTGGTTGGATCGCGGATTTCAACTGCTCCTTCTGCTATTCGTGTATCCTTTTATGAGCGTGCGTTCCAATGGTTTATGCAACATCTATTAACTCCGCTTATTAGTGATGCTGATGGAGGATGGGCGGCATATTCTCAGAAATCGGCAACAATGTTGTTTCCGCATACCATCGCTCGCTCTACAACAGTCATTCGGGAATCAATTGCGCTTGCGCAGAGTCAGAAGCTGCGAGTCAAGGAGCTTTATTCTCAAGATTTTATAACAACCTCGTCTCAAAACACTTCTTCATATATACAGGGGATATGTGAAGCATTTCGTATTAAATTTAAACTTGTTGTTCATTCTTATCCGCTTAAGAAAATCTTTTAATGTTATTGTTATCAATCCCACCGACAGCTTGTTTCTAATCAGTATATACGCCACGATTTTGGGATTGACTTTTCCCCATAGACATACTATATTTGGCTGAATATTTTATTACACCTTATGAGCGAAAACTACGTAAGCAAAGAAAAAATAGAGGAGTTAAAAAAGCAATTACATGAATTAAAAACAACGCATCGTATTGAAATTGCAGAGCGTCTTAAGCGTGCAAAAGAATTTGGAGATTTGTCTGAAAATTTTGAGTATGCGCAAGCAAAAGAAGATCAGGATAGACTAGAGCATGCAATCTTTAAACTTGAAAATCTTATTAAGAATTCAAGTGTCATTACTAAGCCAAAAAATAAATCTGTGGTGGGAGTTGGGCTAACGGTGACCTTGAAAAAATCTGATAAAACACAATCAATCTTTACTATTGTTGGATCTGAAGAAGCGGATCCTACACATAATAAAATTTCAAATGTATCTCCTATTGGGCGAGAACTTATTGGAAAGAAGGTGGGGGACGTAGTTTTAGTAAAAACTCCAAAGGGAAACACTATTCAATACGAAATAATTGCGATAGAATAAGGGGACGGATTTTAGTATCCGGAATGTTATGCTATTAGACAAAATTCTTGAAGAACGAAAGAAAAAATTAGAGCTATTACAACAAGCTCAATGTGATCCTTATCCGGTGACTGCAAAACGCAGTATGCATATCGGGGAATTCAATAACTCATTCACGCGGTTGAGTAAAAAATCAACCCTTATTTATTTAGTGGGACGCGTCCGATCAATCAGAGATCAGGGTAAGATTCTCTTTGTTTCATGCGAAGATGCCTCTGGACGTATTCAGTTTGTTTTTAAAAAAGATACTATTGCTCAATTTGATCTTATCAAAAAAACTCTTGATGCGGGGGATATTATTCAAGGGGCGGGAAGTCCTATAAAAACAAAAACAGGAGAGAAAAGTTTATTGATAAAAAAATATCAAATTCTCACCAAAACATTGCAACCTCTTCCTACTGATTTTTATGGTTTGGAAGACATAGAAATTCGTTTAAGAAAGCGATATCTTGATACTATTTTAAATCCCGCTGAACGTGATTTGTTTCTTAAGAAATCAGTATTCTGGAAATCAGTCCGCGAATTTTTGGAGGCACATAACTTCATTTCTGTTGAGACTCCGGTGTTTGAGATTACTCCCGGTGGCGCCGAGGCAGAACCGTTTGTTACACATCATAACGCCCTTGACGAAGATTTTTATTTGCGTATTTCTTTGGAAATAGCTCTCAAAAAAATGATCGTGGGAGGGTTTGAAAAAATTTATGAGATTGGACGTATTTTTAGAAATGAAGGTATTGATGCTGAACATTTGCAGGATTACACCCAACTAGAGTTTTATTGGGCGTATGCTGACTATCGTGATTTGATGAAGTTTGTGAAGAAAATGTATCAAACCGTTATTAAAAAAACATTTGGTACCCTTACGCTTCCGTATGGAAATACAAAAATATCATGGGGTGGAGCATGGGATACCGTTGATTACTGTAAGGCTTTTCAGAAACATAATAAACTTGATGTTCTTTCTTGTTCTGATGATGCATTACGTGTTCGTGCTAGAGAACTGAGTATTAAATTTGAAAAAAATATTGGAAGGGGTCGTCTGATAGATCTTATCTATAAAAAGACGGTGCGACCACTACTTATCCGTCCTACATTTCTTATTAATCCTCCGGTAACGATTGAACCCCTCGCAAAACGTTCACCCAAAGATCCTCGTGTAGTTGAGCGTTTCCAAGTGATGGCATACGGAACTGAATTAGGGAAAGGATTTTCTGAATTAAATGACCCCATTGACCAACGGAAACGTTTTGAGGAACAAATGAAATTGCGTGAAAAGGGAGATGTAGAAGCGCAGATGCTTGATGAGGACTTTCTGGAAGCTTTGGAATATGGTATGCCACCGACCGCGGGGTTTGGAACTTCTGAACGATTGTTTGCAGTTCTTGCGGGGCGACCAATTCGTGAAACGATTTTTTCTCCTCCCATGAAGCGAAGAAATAAATAATATTAAATCCGCCCCATTTGGGCGGATTTTAGTTATTTACTTCTTTTTTTATTCATTTTCTGTTATTCTATTTTTATCATTAGTTATTAACTATTTATTATGATCAACATAGATGTTCTTCGCACCAACCCGGAGCTTTTAAAGGTTGCTCTTACTAAACGAGGAAAAGACGCATCTTTTGTTGATTCTTGCATTGCCCTTGATGATCAGTGGAGAAATCTTGTGAGAGAAATTGATGAGCTTCGCGCTACTCAAAAACAATTTACTGGTCCCGAGCATAGAGAGGAAGCTCGTATGAACAAAGAGGCCTTGAAAGCAAAAGAGCAAGAACTTCCCGAAATTGAAAATCGTCGCCGCATTGCTCTCACTGAGCTTCCCAATATTCCTTTTGATGATGTATTAGTGGGTCCCGATGAATCTCACAATAGACCAATTCGCACGTATGGTGAAAAGCCCGTATTTAATTTCACTATTAAGGACCACATGGAAATCGGTCAGGCGTTGAATATTATTGACACCAAACAAGCCGCGGAAGTTTCTGGCGCGCGGTTTTATTATTTGAAAGGAAAAGGAGCTCTTCTTGAATTAGCGCTTATGCACTATGCATTTGATTTACTAACACAAGAAGGATTTGAACCCGTTATTCCTCCCGTAATGATTCGTCCTGATGTGTATGAAAGAATGGGAAGACTTACGGACTCTCAAAAAGAAGAACGATATTATCTTCCAAAAGATGACCTGTATTTGATTGGGAGCGCCGAACATACCTTAGGACCCCTGCATATGGATGAAACATTTTCTTCTGATCAACTTCCTAAAAAATATGTTGGATTTTCAACTTGTTTTCGTCGCGAAGCGGGGAGCTATGGTAAGGATACAAAGGGAATCTTACGAGTGCATCAATTTGATAAAGTTGAGATGTATGAATTTTGTGCTCCAGAATCTTCTGAGCAAGAACACCAAAAATTATCAGCATTGCAAGAAAAATTGTTCCAAGGATTAGAAATTCCGTATCAGATTGTTGAGATATGTACCGGAGATATGGGCCCTACTGATGCGCGTCAGTTTGATATTGAGGCATGGATTCCTAGTCAGGATACATATAGAGAAGTTGGTTCATGTTCCAACACCACCGATTATCAAACACGAGGAATTAACACTAAGGTAAGATATCCTGATGGGAAAGTTGAATTTGCGCATGCTTTAAATGCCACGGGTCTTGCTATGGGTCGTACCATTATTGCTCTTTTAGAAAATCATCAACAAGCGGATGGTTCTGTTCTCATACCAAAGGCGCTTCAGAAATACACTGGGTTTGAGAAAATAAGTTAAAGAGTAGTGTATATAACAAAAACAATCTATACGCATCCCTAGCCCCTAACACCTAAACCCTTATTATTACCTGGTATGCGAGATTATATTCAAGGAAAACAAGAAGAAAAACGCCGTAAAAAGGCTTATAAAATACATCTTATTGTTCTGAGTATTGTGGCGATACTTTCTGTTTCGGGAATTATTTGGTTTTTACACAGCAACATTTATACCGTCTCAGATGTTTTGGTTGGGGATACTGTAGATCCTGTTTTACGACCGGAAGTTACTCAATTAACGTGGGACTATATTCATGACCGGTCTTTTATTTCTTCCCTTTTGTTTAATACACAAAGCTTGTGGGGATTTAGTTCCCACTCCTTAAGTCAAAAGATATCTGAGGCGTATCCTATTCTTACTGACATCTCAGTTTCAAAAAATTATATTACACGAGCTGTTACTATTGTTGCCCGTGAACGTAAAAAAGTTGCTTTATGGTGTGATGCAAGTACTGCATGTTGGTGGTTTGATGATGAAGGAATTCTTTTTTTAGAAGGGCCGTTAACTCAGGGGCAACTCCTTAATAAGGTTACCTCTCAGGCTTCTAGTACTATATCATTGGGGGATACCATTCCTATAGAAGGGGGCGTTGCAACCGTTAACGCGATATTTTCTTTTCTAGATTCTGTTGGAGATCCCGTTAAAAATATTATATGGAACAAAGACCTTGATGAAATACAGACTGATCCGCGCGCCTCATTTCCTGTTATTTATTTCAGTATTCAGCAACATCCACAATATGCTCTGAATGAGTTGAAAAAATATGACATGAAGAGTCTTGCGTATATAGATCTGACGATTAACAATAGAATTTATCTTTGTAAACGAGGCGCCGAGTGTGACAGAAAATAATTATATGAATTCTCTTTTACAACTATCTTCTTATGTGTGGACTCAGCACGCGAAAGCAAAGATGGCATATTATGGATTATCTGAGAGTAGAGTAAAAAGAGTACTTCGAAATCCTCTTCGTAGAGAGGAGGGGATTGCTCCAAAAACTATTGCGTGCATGCAACCATCTTCAATTAAGACGAAAAATAATGAAAAAACGTGGAGCCAAGAGATATGGGTAATGGCGCAAGTTGATAAAAAAAAGAGCACTAAAATTATTTCTGCGTGGCGGTATCCGGGAAAGTCAAAGTTACGCGCTTCCTTGCCCGATGAAATTCAATCGGAAATAGAAGAGGCGCTTAATAATTTCTGATAGTCAATTTCCAATTTCCAATTAATTCGTGATATACTGTCTGCATATGGAATTACACAGACTGCCATCAGGGAATGAATTACACAATCTACACCGCGCTCTTTTTGAGCGCTTTAGTTCTGATTGGAAAGGAATTACGGTACACGAATTACTTGATTTTATTAGTGTTAAAATAGAGCAGGCCCTTACCTTTGAAGAGTTAAGTGGTCGCTTGGCTTCTAAAAAAAAGGTTTCGGTAAAGCTGGGGATTGATCCTACGGGCCCCGATGTGCACATGGGACATTTGGTTCCTATTATGCTTCTTAGACAATTTCAAAAAGCAGGACATGTGGTGCATCTTATTATTGGAGATTTTACTGCTATGATTGGAGACCCCAGTGGGAGAAATACGCAACGCGTTGCTTTAACTACCACCCAGATTTCTGCAAACAAAAAAACATATTTAAAACAAATAGCTCCTTATTTGGATGTTAAACTTATTAAAGTGCATCATAATGCGCAATGGTTATCTAAACTTACTGCTAAGCGAATACTTGCCGATTTGCAGATGATTCCAGTTGGAAGTGTTTTACAAAGAGAAGATTTTCGCACTCGCTTGGATTCAGGATCTCCGCTTTCTATGGCAGAATTATTGTATGGTTATTTACAAGGAACTGATTCGGTTGAATTAGCGTGTGATATTGAGGTTGGTGGGCGAGATCAATTTCTTAATTTAGCATTGGGACGCGATATGATGCGTTCACATGGTATGGATCCTCAAGTAAACATCACTACGCCCGTACTAGAGGGAACCGATGGAAGTGGAAGAAAAATGAGTAAGAGCTATGGAAATTATATAGCGCTTTCTATGCGACCAGATGATATTTTTGGAAAGCTTATGTCTATTCCAGATACTTTGATTATGCAATATCTTAGGGCCTTCGCGGATATTAAAAAGACTGAAGTTCCCCATTTAGAAGAATTAACTCGTCAGCATCCTCTTGAAATGAAAAAGCAACTCGCTCAATTCATGGTTGCGGTTGCGACTAAAAAATTAAAAGAAGCTTCCGCGCAACGAGAAAAATTTGAGAAAAAATTTAGTAAGAAGGAATTTGACGTTGATATGCTAACTCTTTCTATTGCCTCAGAAACCATTTTATTTGATGCTTTAAAGGAAGAGCAGGGAGTAACGAAACTAAGTAATACTGAATTACGTAGATTATTTGATGATGGGGCGATAAAAATTGTTTCTCCGATTGAAAAGACGCTCAATATAAAAGATACAGCCGCAGATGGTTGTGTAATCCGTGTGGGGAAAAAGATGTTTTTCAAAATTGAGGTAGAGTGACATAATGTGAATGTTGTGAAAAACAATGAAAACAAAATTTGTTTTACATGGTGGATTTAATCCTGGTGAGGGTTCAAGGAATGATGCATTTTTTAAAGAGATACTTGAAACCGCTCCGCAAAAAGCGAATGTTCTACTTGTTTATTTTGCCAAAGAGAAAGATAGAGTTGATTTTAATAAGAAGGAGGACATAGAGCAATTTGAGAAAAATAAGGGAAACAGGGCTCTATTTTTTGAGATAGCAGATGAAAAAATATTTGAGGATCAGATAAAAAGAGCAAACATTGTTTATTTGCATGGGGGCTTATCTACAAAACTATTATCTGCTTTAGAACCCTTCACAGATCTTAAAGAAATGTTTGAGGGGGAAAATAATAGCAGGTGATTGTGCCGGAGCAAATGTTTTATGTAGATCTTTTTATAGTGAAATATTAGAAACTACATTTAATGGGCTTGGAATTCTTCCTTTTAACATAATTTGCCATTACGCATTAACCCATCCAGATAGATTGACTAACAAAGATTCAGACACTGATGTGTTATACTTATCAAGCTATCAGTACCGGGTCTATTGGAAATAGCTAATACTTACTACTTATCTCTTACGACTTACTTTTATGAAACTCTCTATTGGTATTGTTGGATTGCCAAACGTTGGTAAATCTACTCTGTTTAAGGCGCTTACGCATAATGATGTGCATATTGCAAACTACCCATTTGCGACTATTGATCCGAACGTAGGCATTGTCTCGGTTCCTGACGAGCGACTTTTGGCATTAACAAAATTGAGTAATTCTAAAAAAACTATTCCCGCTATTGTGGAGTTTTATGATATTGCGGGGTTGGTGAAAGGGGCGAGTCAGGGGCAAGGATTGGGGAATCAATTTCTTTCTCATATCAGAGAAGTAAATGCAATTGTGCATGTGGTGCGTTGTTTTGAACGCTCAGATATTATTCATGTAGAAGAAACGGTAAATCCTTTGCGAGATATTGAAATTATTCATAATGAATTGATTTTAAAAGATTTAGATAGCGTTCAAAAACGATTAGGAAAAGCTGAAAGCGAAGCTCGCAGTGGTGATAAACAAAAAACAAAAGATGTGGAATTTCTTAAACAACTTGAATCAACTCTCCTCGCTGAAAAACCACTCTTTGTTCTCGGGAGAGACGTTTTGATTGAGCCGCTTATTAAAGAATTGTCTCCACTTACTACAAAACCACAGCTTTATTTATTAAACGGGTCAGAATCCGATGTATCGCAAGAATTGAGAGAAAAAATCACGAACGATGGAAACGGGTATGTTATTTTGGATTTATCTCAAGAACCGAATTTATCCGCGTTGATTACGAAAGCATATGAGTTGTTACATTTGATTAGTTTCTTTACCACGGGAGAAGATGAAACGCGCGCATGGACTATTGAGCGTGGGTGGAAAGCTCCACAGGCGGCAGGAACGATTCACACTGATTTTGAAAGTAAATTCATTCGCGCCGAGGTTGTTTCATATGACGACCTTGTTTCTTGTGGTGGTTGGAATCAATCAAAACAAAAAGGAAAATTGCGCGTTGAGGGAAAGGAATATGAAGTTAAAGATGGCGATGTTTTGGTGATTCGCCACGGATAAACTTTACCCTTTACTCTTTATCCTTTATACTTATCTCATGGACTCAATTAATTATGAGGAATTAGCTCGAGAAGTAATCAAACAGCAACAGGGTAAAGAACAAGCGCCACAAGATCATAAAGAAGCGGTTATTTCTGTTTTGAGGGAGAAAACCATTGCTGAACAAAAATCTCCTACGTTTTCAACCACAACTCAATATTCTCCAATTCAACAAACCGCAGGAAGTGATTTAAAAGAGAGGGGTCTCCCTTCATATGCAGAAGGCACCTCTCCAGAAATACAGAATAAAGTTGAAGAACTTATTACTCATACCTTAGACAAAGGTTTATCGGCCGGTATTTCCGAGGTTGCGGGATTAGATCCTTTTATTATAGATATGTATCACGATGCGCTTGCTGAACACGTAGTTCAGCAAATGAAGGAAAGAGGAATGTTATAGAAACTTTTTACTTTATACTTTCAACTTATTTATGTCTCCTTTTTTATTCATAGGCGGAGTAGTAGTGTTTCTCGGAATACTTGTAGTGAGTCTATTTTTTGTTATTAAGAAGAATCGTGATGAGAACTTGAGAAAATCTCTATCCTCCAAATTACTTTTAGTTCGTATCCCGCAATTGTCAGCTGATAGACAATCTAACTATAAAGAAGAGATAAATTTTTCTGAACAGCTTTTTAGTATTCTTTCAGGGAATGCCGAGGGAACTGTTTTGGAAGCGGCGGTGCATCATGTGGGAGAGGAAATTTATTTCTACCTTTCTACCAATGAAAAAATGGTTCCATTTCTCAGTCGTCAGATTGAGGGGGTATTTAAAGATGCTCATATTGAAGAAGTGGTTGAATATAATGTGTTCCAGCCAAATGGATATACCGCGGGAGCGTATCTTACCCAAAATGAACACTATGCGCTTCCTATTCGTACCTATCTTGAAACAGAAGGGGATACGTTTTCTCCTATCATTGGGGCGCTTTCAAAAATTAATGAGGTCGGAGAAGGAGCGGCTCTTCAAATTTGTGTTCGTCCTGCTCAAGATTCTTATAAAAAGAATATAAAGACTATCATAGAGAACTTAAAGAAAGGGGCATCTTTTAAGGACGTATCGTCTCAGAAAATTATTGAGTATAAAGATATTAAACAACTATTTTCCAATATTGAAGAACCAAAACCGGAAGAAAAGAAACCTATTGATGAATCAACTATTCAAGCCCTTGAGAAGAAAATTTCAAAGCCATTACTAGAGGTAAATTTTAGATATATTGTTTCAACGAATAGCCAGGTAAATACTGATGCTATTTTTTCCGCAATTGGCGGCGCATTTTCTCAGTTTGAATCTCCGTTGCGCAATAAGTTTAAAATTGCGGTTACTAAAAATATAAAAAAATTCTCATATCAATTTATTTTTCGCGAATTTGATAGTGGCCAGAGCATGGTTTTAAATTCTGAAGAACTTGCAAGCGTGTTCCATTTACCTACGAGCACCATGCTTTCCCCGAAAATTAAATGGCTGAAATCTAAAGATGCTCCTGCTCCCACAAATGTTCCTGCGCAAGGAACACGATTGGGGGAAAATGTATTTCGTGGTTCAGCGCGACCAATTTATATTACTGATGAAGATAGGCGTCGTCATATGTATATCGTGGGACAGACAGGAACTGGAAAATCATCTCTTATGACCAATATGGCGGTTGAGGATATTCGTAATGGCAAAGGGGTGTGCGTTATTGATCCTCACGGTGAATTAATAGATTCAATTTTAGGATGTGTTCCGCCAGAACGCGCGCAGGATATTATTATTTTTGATCCAGGTAATATTAATCATCCCATCGGATTGAATATGCTTGAGTTTGATCCGTCACGGCCTGAAGAAAAGACATTTATTGTGAATGAGATTCAAAGCATCTTTAATAGATTGTTTACTGCAGAGACGATGGGTCCTATGTTTGAGCAATATATGCGTAATGCCCTCCTGCTCCTCATGGAGGATTCCATTAATGAACCAGCGACGCTTGTTGAGGTACCACGCATTTTTACTGATGATGAATTTCGTAAACGGAAACTGTCTCGTATTACGAATCCAGTAGTGCTTGATTTTTGGCAGAAAGAAGCAATGAAGGTGACGGGGGAAGCCTCATTGAATAGCATGGCTCCTTACATTACTTCAAAGTTTAACAATTTTATTGCCAACGATTATGTGCGTCCGATTATTGGTCAGGTAAAATCTTCTTTTAAATTCAGACAGATTATGGATGAGAAGAAAATTTTACTGGTGAGTCTTTCAAAAGGAAGAATTGGAGATATTAACTCTGGTTTGTTGGGAATGTTGATTGTGGGTAAATTGCTTCTTGCCGCATTTTCTCGTATTGATGTTCCACAAGAACGTCGTACTGATTTCAATGTGTATATTGATGAATTCCAAAACTTTACGACCGATTCTATTGCAACCATTCTTTCAGAAGCGCGTAAATATAAATTAAATCTTACTATCGCGCATCAATTTATCGCTCAATTAGAAGAAAAAATACGCGATGCGGTATTTGGTAACGTGGGGTCTATGGTTGTATTCCGTGTTGGCGCTCAAGATACTGAATTTTTAGTCAAACAATTTGAACCAGTCTTTTCTCAAAATGATTTGATGAATATTGATAACTTTAATGCATATATTCGTCTTTTGATACATGGTCAGACGTCAAAACCTTTTAACATTAAGACGCCATTGTATCCTCAGCAAAATCATATGATGATTCCTCAATTAAAAGAATTGTCATCTGCGAAATATGGATCTGATAGACAATTGGTAGAAACTGATATTCTGAATCGTTTGAGGTCATAATATTTATCTTATGTGGCTATTCTATGCATTTTTGTCCGCGTTGTTTGCCGCCGCGGTCGCTATATTTGGAAAACTTGGTCTTAAAAATATTGATCCTACCTTAGCAACTACCATCCGCTCAATTATCATGGCAGGATTTCTTTTTGTGGTGAGTTTCTTTTTAAATAAATTTGATGGATTTTCATTTGGATCTTTGCGAGGGAAAGATTGGTTATTGATTATATCCGCGGGTATTGCTGGCGCTCTTTCGTGGCTGTTTTATTTTATTGCGTTAAAAGAAGGGGTTACTACAAAAGTAGTCGCGATAGATCGTTTGAGTATTCTTATGGTGGTAATACTGTCGGCACTACTCTTGGGAGAGACATTTGGATGGAAAGTGATTTTAGGAGCTCTTTTAATGGCTGGAGGAGCTATTCTCATCTCATTAAAATAATTTTTGACCAACGTTGTTATTTTTGGTATCGTTTTTACTTGAAGGCCGATGTAGCTTCAACTGGTACCTGCCTGCCGGTAGGCAGGGAGCAATCAATTTTATAGTATGTGCCACCTTAGCTCAGTTGGTAGAGCGACGCTTTCGTAAAGCGTAGGTCCCGAGTTCAAATCTCGGAGGTGGCTCACATGATAGAAAAAGAATTTATAGAGAAGCGAAATGATCTGTTGTCTAGAATTTCTCAACTTGAGGAATGGTTTAATATACCCCAAAAAGAACTACGCTTGAAAGAAATAGAGTCACAGATGCAGGACCAGGATTTTTGGAAAGATCGTGAACAATCAGAGACAGTCATGAAGGAAATGGGGGATATTCAGAATATGATAAAGCAATTTTCTTCTTTACAAGATCAGTTGGAGCTTTGTAAAAGTTATACCGCAGATAACGAGAATGCATTATTTGATATAGAGCGAGGCATTCGTGCTATTGAAGTAAAACGCTTGTTTGTGGGTCAGAGAGATAAATACAACGCCGTAATAACTATTCAAGCGGGGGCAGGAGGGCAAGACGCGGCAGATTGGGTACATATGCTCTATGATATGTATGTGTTATATGCAAAAAGTCAAAAGTGGGAGACTTTAATAATTGATTCTGCAGAAGAAACGTTTCAATCAAAGACGGGGAGACATCCATTAAAAAATATTACGTTTGAAGTTAGGGGGCCATATGCATTTGGGCACCTAAAAAAAGAAAGTGGTGTACATCGTTTGGTACGCATTTCTCCATTCTCGGGGCAGGGACTTCGCCATACTTCGTTTGCTTTGGTTGATGTTTTACCCGAAATACAAGAAACCGAACTACACATAAAAGAAAGTGATTTGAAAGTTGAATTTTTTAGATCTTCGGGTCCTGGCGGTCAGAATGTCAACAAGGTTGAGACTGCGGTTCGTATTGTTCACATGCCTACAGGCATTGTTGCTTCTTCACAGAGTGAACGATCACAATCACAAAATAGAGAGAAAGCAATGCATATTATTGAAGCAAAACTAATCCAACTCATGGAACAAGAGCGAGTTGATCAAATTGATAAATTGCGTACCAAGGTGAAGCCAGAATGGGGGAGTCAGATTCGTTCATATGTGTTAAACCCGTATCAACTTATAAAAGACCATCACACTGAGTATGAGACAGGGAATATTGATGCTGTTTTGGAGAGAGGGGAACTTGATGGATTTATAGAAGCGGAGCTAACTATGAGTAATTAGTTACTAGCCGCCAGTGGTTAGAGGTGAATAACTACTGGTTATATGTTCTCGGTTTTGTTATACTATTTTGTATGATTATATTTCAAGGAGTTTCAAAGGAATACAAGTCAAATCATCACACCCAAACTGCATTAAATGATGTAAATTTTAAAATAAATCCCAAAGAATTTGTTTCGTTAGTAGGTAAATCTGGAGCGGGAAAGTCTACTATTATCAAACTTCTTACGGGAGAAGAGAAGCCGACGAAAGGAAGGATTGTCTTTGGATCATTTGAGGTGACTAAATTGAAACCTAACGAATTGCCTAAAATGCGCCGCCATATTGGAACCATCTTTCAGGATTTTAAATTGCTTCCAGAAAAAACTGCGTATGAGAATGTTGCATTTGCTTTGGAAATAGCCGAGCGTCCACAAAGTGAAATTGATGAATTGGTTCCTCGCGCGCTTGATATTGTGGGACTTAGTTCAAAAACAAATAATTTTCCCCGAGAAATGTCGGGTGGAGAGAAGCAGCGCATTGCTATTGCGCGCGCGATGATAAATAATCCCGATATTATTATCGCAGACGAACCTACAGGAAATTTAGATCCTATTAATTCATCAGAAATTATTAATCTTTTGCTTAAGATCAACGAATTAGGAACGACTATTATTCTTGCTACGCACAACAAGGAAGTTATTAACCTTATTAACCGCCGAGTAATTAGTCTGGATAATGGTCAGATTATTAGAGACGAAGAAGAGGGGAAATACATTTTGTTTTAAAACAAACTAAGCGCTTTATACTTTTAACTTTATACTTAATTCATGCTTACTACTTTATCAAGAATAATAAAATACGGAGTACAAAACTTTACGCGCAATGCATGGCTCTCAACTGCTACGGTATTAGTTATGGTGTTAAGCCTTATTGCGTTTGCGGGACTTAATTTATTTAATGTCACTACTAAAACCATTATCACCAGCGTGCAGGACAAAATAGATATCAGCGTGTTTTTTAAAGGAAGCACCGCAGAGGATGATGTGTTGCGTATTAAGTCAACCCTTGAATCATTACCCGAAGTAAAAGCGGTTGAATATGTTTCAAAAGATAAGGCTTTAGAAGTTTTTAAGGAGAAACATCAGGGAGATACTACTATTTCTCAAGCGATTGAACAATTAAATCAAAATCCACTACTCGCATCTTTAAATATCAAAGCTCGCAATACGAGTGAATATGGAGTCATTGATCAATATCTTAAGAATGATTCTATCGGTCCGTTTGTAGAACGAGTTACCTATAGTCAAAATCAAACCGTCATTGATCGTCTGAATAGAATATTAAAAACCGCAGAAACGGGGGGGCTTGCGCTTACTATCTTTATGTCGTTGATTGCGGTACTTATTACTTTCAATACCATTAGACTCGCTATCTATTCTAACCGCGAGAGCATTTCTATTATGAGATTAGTGGGGGGGTCAAATTTCTTCACTCGTGGTCCATTTCTAGTAGAGGGAATTTTATATGGAGCTCTTTCTGCGGTTATCAGCGTGTTTCTGGTAATGCCGGTGGTATATTTTCTTTCTCCATATGGAACGGTTTTAGTTCCTGAATTAAATGTTTGGAATTATTTTACCTCCCATATTTTTGGGATATTCTTCTATCAACTATTGTTTGGGGTTCTTCTCGGTTTAGTGTCTAGTTTCTTTGCTATACAGAAATATTTAAAAGAATAAGTTTTCAAAACTTCAAATAAAAAATCCCGCCCTAAGGCGGGATTTTTGAAACGGTAAAAAACTTTTTTAATATCGCTTCAAATAAATAAAAATGGAACTTAATAGAAACAAAGCTGTCAGCAAAGTAAGTACTATCAGGTAGTATTCATCACTAAACGCAAACTCTTTGTGAGAAATAAAACCAAAAGCGGATGCAATATAAATTGCCAGTTGTTTCAGCACGAATTGATGTTTTTCTCTGGAATATACTTTGCTGGTTACAAATACAATAACGATCCCCATAACTAGCGGACCAAAGACTACGGATACTTCCATGGACGCTTGTGTTATTGTTGCAATAATAACAAGTCCAAAGAAAATACCAATTCTTACCATTGCTTGTCTTACAAAACCGCTATTCTGTGTGGCGGTGTTTGTTGCAATCTGTTCCATAGCAAAACTCTCCTTTGATAAAGTTTACAATATGTATTTTTTAAATAGCAGTTTTGTTATCGTAAAATAAAGATTAGGAATTGTCAAAATAAGCTTTTACTTTCATCTTTTCTCTTTTCTGAATATACTGTTTTTATGCAAGGACTTTTCTTATTTCATAAACCATCGGGACCAAGCTCGGCTTACTATGTTTCTCAAATAAAGCATGTATTAAAGCTTCCGCGCAATATTCGTATTGGACATGGGGGAACCCTTGATCCATTTGCATCAGGATTGTTGATAGTTGGGATTTCTCGTCCATATACTAAATTACTTGATTACCAATTACATCACACCGCTAAAGAATATAAAGCCGAAATTGTACTAGGAGCAACTTCTGATACTGACGATCGTACTGGAATTATTCAAAATACTAATATTGATTCATGCGTTCACCTGAGCGAATGGAAAGAAAAAATAATATCTGCGATGGAGGAATTAAAAAATCAGGAAACACAAATACCTCCGCAATATTCAGCAATAAAAATTCAAGGACAACCTGCATATGCGCGAAAAAGAGCGGGGGAGACTATCATGCTTTCTCCTAAAAAAGTTTCTCTTATTGCTTCTGAGCTTGAATCAATAGAAGAAAAGAACGGTCTGATTTTTATTGTGGTGACGATACTTGTTTCATCTGGTTTTTATATACGGAGTTTTGCCCGCGATCTGGGTCAATCTCTGGGCTGTGGCGGGTATGTAAATGCCCTAGAACGGGTCAAAATAGGCCATTTTTCGCTCAAAAATGCCCTTATTTTGGACGATTTAGAGAAAAGCGTGGAATTGAGCTTTCGGGCAACTGGTGCCGTTCAAAACGTGGGTTTTAGAGCTTTTACTAAGAATATCGCAGATATCCTTGGAATTGTCGGTTTTTCTCAAAACGTTGATGACGGAATTAAGATTGTGGGACAAGGAAGACTATCTCAACTGCAGGAGTTCCTCGTAAAAATTTCAACAGGTCCTGTGGGCGCTCATATTGAATTTAAAGAGGACTGGTTTGGGAGCGTGTCAGAAGAATATAAAAATTTTTTTATAAAATAATCTTAAGGGTATGCGCGGACTATTTTAGTTTTCTTTATAAAAGGCCAAAGTTACTGACGATCGTCAAAAACTTTGGCCTAAGGTTAATTTAGAATTTTACCGTTATTTTTTTGTAACGTTTATTTTATGGTGATGCTATTAATAACTACTGGTTCTAATGGGCGATCGTTTGCATCGGTTGGTACAGAATTTATTGCCATAACCACATCAAGTCCTTCGGTCACGTGTCCGAATACCGTGTGTTTGGTATCAAGGAAATTATTGTCCGCGGCGTTGATAAAGAATTGACTTCCATTGGTGTTAGGGCCTGCATTTGCCATTGAGATAGTTCCGGTGTTGTTCTTGTTGTTAGCTCCAATTTCATCTGCAAACGCATATCCGGGACCACCCGTTCCCCAGAGAGCTGATTTTGCATCATCTTTGGATAGGGGATCTCCTCCTTGATTCATAAATCCTTTTATAACTCTGTGGAATTTAGTTCCATCGTAAAATCCGCTTTGTGCGAGTTTAACAAAGTTGGTGACAGTGTTTGGTGCTTGCTCGGGAAGAAATTCAATGGTGATATCTCCTTTGGTGGTGTGTAAGATTGCAGTCATATTTTTTGTAATATTAGTTTTGTTATTAGTTTGTGTGTTTGTGCTTGTTGTGGTGGCTGGTTCTTGTTTCTGTGCAGTGTTTTCTGATTGAGTTGATTCGCTTGGTATTTGTACTTTGTTGCTGTTTATATACCAGATACCCAATCCTAATACGACGACTAGTATTATAAAAGCTATAATTCCTTGTTTTGTATTCATAGGGAAAATAGTATCATATGCATTTTATTTTTGCATCTTAAGGTCATATAATTTTTTCTTACGAGATGGCTTTGAACTTACTACTCTTTTTCAAAAAATAAAATCCAACGAGGCATGTAATTGCGAGAACCAAAACCGCCCCTCTGTATTGCATATTTTTTCCAAATTTTTCTAATACGTAAAATGCAGCAAGCCATACCAGTGGTCCAACTACAGAAGCAGCTCGTTCAAATATGGTGAAGATACTAAAGAAACCAGCCTGTTCGTTTTCTGGTGATATCTCTGAATAAATTGATCTCGCAAGAGAAAAAACCATTGCGTACGCAAATCCACTAAATGCTAGACACACAAATGCAACCCATGTTATTTCTGGTATAACGGCATAAAGAAAAAAACAAAATGAGTAAAAAATAGCCGAAAAGATATATGTTTTTTCCTTGTCTTTTATTTTGGTTACGATTGCTTGTATAACAAAACCTCCAATAACAGTAGAAACTAATCCGGTAATTCCCGCATACGCTATGAGTTGATCAGAAAAATTAAAAATATCTTTTAAATAAACAGTGATATAAATTTGGAACGTAAGAATTGAATCCGCAAGCAGAGAATATCCTACTATAAAAAGATATCGTTTCTTGTCGGAGAATACTTTTTTCAGAAGAGCTTTATACGAGAATGATTGGTTTACTTGTTTGGTGGGGGATTCTTTTTGTAATAAAAACGGTAGTGAGATTCCCACAAAAAGTAATCCTCCGAGCAAAAACGCAAGGGGCTTCCCGCTTAACCCTAGAAACACAAACGAAGATCCAAGAATTATCCCAATAATACCCAGAGAAAGTACATTACCCAGTTGTCCCAAAGCAATTCCGATTCCTGATATCTTTGCGCTGTTTTCTGGGTTGCTTATGTTTCGTAACATTGCTGAATAAAATCCAAACGATCCCTGGAAGCAAACTTGAAACAATATATAACATACTGAGAGTAGGAAGAGTATATTTAGAGAAAATATTTCTGAATGTTGCGATAAGAATGCGATAACAGCCAAAGATACAAGCATAAGAATTGAGGCTATTCTTATAAAGAACATCTTTTTCTCCTTAGCATCAGAATAGTTTCCTAATCGAGGTAATATAATGAGTAGAATAATAGTAGAGATTGATGCGGGGATTCCTATCCAGGCGCTACCAACTCCTTTTTCAGCGAGTATTAAGGGATAGTAAAAAACTAGAACAGATGATGCAAAAGAATTTGCGAAGTCGTATGAATACCAAAGCTTAGTTATTTTTCCCATATTTTTTTAATATTGTATTAAAGCTGGTCATCTTCTTGTTTAATACTGCGTCATATATGTTTGTACTTGAAATTTGGTGTTTTGATATGTGGCTTTGATTTATTAGATGTTTAAATTCTAATATCAACTTTTTCTTCTCGGGGGTTAATTGTTTCACCACTTTTTCCATGAACTTCTTTTCTTTTTGCGCGCTTGATAAAAACCATATTTCTACTTCCCATAACACACCTTTAGAAATGATTTTAAGAACAATGATATATCCCGCGGGTCTTTTGGCTCGCTTAAATTTTACGAAATCTCCGTATTCTATTTTTTGACAGATTCTTTTTTGGAGAATTGCTTCTAATGCTTTTAAAGAAGATGTGCGTATATCTTTTGAAGTAACGACAATATCTATATCGGGATTATACATTAAATCCATTGGGTAGCTTCCAATAATATGTACGGTTCCAAAACGAGATAACGATTCTACTAATTGCGTTCTCTTCAAAATCAAATCCGCTTGTTTTTTTGTATTTTTTGAATAGGTTTGAATTTTTTCCATTATTTGGTTTCGGGAATATTTTTTGCAAATACAATGCCAATAAATACAAAGATTGCCATGACTGCGGCTGCTATACGATAGTTTAGCACGTTGTTCATCGGGGGCACGTACGTAACAATAAGTCCCCACGAAATAGGTCCTATAAATGTAGCAAGACGCTCCATAAGTGTGTAGTAGGTAAATGATTGATTCATCATGGTGGGAGGGGTTAATTTCATTAGATAGGCCCTGGTTACTGTCCAAATAGATCCGAACCATAAACCCATTGCTACACAGATTGCTATAAAAAAGAAAAAGTTTTTTGTTATTGCCATAAGTGGAAAAATAACAAGAAATCCTCCTAAGATACCATATAATGTTTTTTTGAATCCTATTTTATCTGCGATCCATCCACTTATAGGAGCTCCGATTGCCGAAGTTATGAGAATACCGATGAGAATATAAGATTTTATATTATCACTAACACCAAATACCTTTTCTACATAAATGGGGAAGTTATTTGATGCGGTTGTTACTGCATCGTTAAAGAAGAAGTATGATAAGAAAAACAGTCCCACTCCCGGAGATTTGCATAATACAATAAATGATTTGAATATGTCTTTATATTCTTGTTTCAGGTTTATTTTTGTTGGAATTTTTGTTGAGCTTTCTTTGAAAAAGAGGAGCAGAGGAAGCGCGAATAACAAAAACAGAATAGTTGCGGGAAGGAGCGTCTGTGCTCTTCCAGATTGACCAATTAAATTTATTGCTCCACTAGCTAGAGGAAGCGCTACCAATAATCCAGCAATCTCTCCTAACCAGTTTCCAAATTGACCCCAACCAGACGCGAGCCCATGTTTTTCTGGGGTTGCAACGTCGTGCAGGAGGGGATTATAGAACGTAAAACAGAATAAGTAAAAATAAGAAGCAAGAGAAAAAGTTATAATACTGATTACATAGTATTCAGGAGTAAAGATGGTTATTAATGCGGTGATGGCAAAAAATATTACTGCTAGAAGGGTAGTGATTCTCAAACTTGGTAGCTTTATTTTTATTTTATCGGTGATAGATCCTGCCACCGGAACGGTAAATAAAAACAATAGACTTGATCCTACAAACGTCATATTGAACCAAAAATCAGAAACACCACGATCTACCACTAGCCACTGTGAATAATATAAAAAGAACGTAATTAAAACGAACGAATTCGCAAAGTCATACAGGGCCCATAATATCAACTGTTTTAAATTTATTCCGTTTTTCATATCTTCATTTTCATTTTGTCTTTTCCTTTAGTCACTTTTCCAGAATAATTTTCTTTTACTTCTTTTGCAAAATCTGTTCCTTCATATTGCGGATAGAAATGGGTTAAAAGAATTTCCTTCACATTACTCTTTGACGCTATTTTTCCTATTTGTGTCGTATCTATATGCGCTGAATTTCCGTTGTTTTTTGGATACGAAGTATCGCAGACAAATAAATCCGCGTCTCTACAAGCTTTTTCTATACCAACGCATGTTGTGGTGTCTCCAGAAAAAGAAATAACCTTATCTCCATTTATAATAAATCTAAACGCGTATGCATTTGCGGCAAGATTGAAAGCAATATGTTTTACTTTAAATGCTTCCACGGTAAAACCATCAAACTTCTGAGATGATTTTACATCTGTTATTTTTAACTTATTCCAGCTATTAAATAGTGGTAGTTGAAAGTTTAGTGATAGTGAAATAATAAATTTTTTAATACCCGTGGGTCCCACAATGTGAGGAAATTTTTTCAATCCGTTTTTAAAGAAGAAATCCCTTAATCTAATATTCATTATCAATGGAAATAGATCGGATGTATGATCGGCATGGAAATGAGTTATGAAGATATAATCTATGTTTTCTGGTTTTATACCCAGCTCTGAAAGACGCATAAGTGTTCCGGGCCCGCAGTCTATAAGTATTTTTTTATTTTTTATCTCTAATAGATAAGACGACGCAGTTCTATTTTTATTTACAAAAAAAGTTCCTGTGCCAAGTATTGTTAGTGTATTTGATGTTTTTTTCATAGGCGCCATATTATTGATAATTATTGTATCCAAATTTTTTAAAATCTTTTTTTGCTTTGTTTAGAAATTTTCCAAAATCCTTATCTTTTTGTCTTTTCTGGCTATCTGTTAGATCATAATATTCCGCCTCTTTTCTAAGATTTATATAATTAGCATATCTTTCTTTGTTGATTTTTCCTAATTTTATTGCGTCTAATACGGCACATCCGGGTTCATGGGTGTGTGTGCAATTAACATATTTACAGCTTTGTTCTAACGCAGTGATTTCCTCAAAAAAATTATTCACCCCTTTTTTCACAGAAACCATACCAACTTCGCGAATACCAGGGTTATCTATTACAATTCCACCATTGTTCAAAAAATACATTTGTCTTCCGGTGGTGGTATGTTTTCCTCTGTCAGTCTGTAAACTAACGGTGTTGGTCTTAATTATCTCCTTATCCATTAATGCATTAATGAGAGATGATTTACCGACCCCTGATGAGCCAAGAAAGCAATACGTTTTCCCTTTTTCTATATACTGCCTTAACGTATCAAGTCCATTATTATTAATCACGCTCGTCATAATAATATCGGTGTGGGGGAATCTATTCTTTAGTTCCTCTATCTTTTCTTCTTTCTCTTTTTGAGATAAAAGATCTACTTTATTTAAAATAATAGCTCCTTGTATACCGCTGTCTTGTAAAATAGAGAAGTACCTTTCAAAACGATTTAAATTATAATCACGGGTTACTGATTCAATAACAAATCCCACGTCTATATTCGTAGCAATAACTTGGACACCATTTTTTTCTCCGTGTTTATCTCTATCACCACACCTTCTTTTAATAATAGTTTGTCTTGGTAATATTTTCTCAATAACCGCGTGTTCGTTATCTAGTTCGGTAATAAGAACCCAGTCTCCTACGGCTGGATAATCTTCTCTATTTTCCGCTTCAAATATTTGTTTCCCAGTTATTTTTGCGAGAAACTCTCCATGAAGATTTTTAACTTTGTATGCTTCCTTGTGTTGAGCGATTACCCGAGCAGGAACAACATTGCGAAGACTTATTTCTTTCGCTGCTGATTCAAAGGAGGAATTGTATCCCAAATCTTCTAAATTTTCTTTTCTTTCGTCCATTAAGATAGTATATACCTTCACTTGTTAGAATTTAAATAGTGCATCAATGGTAGTCTTTAACACCTTAGCCACGGCATGAGCTAGTTGTAATGATGGATTATATTTTCCTTGTTCCAGAAACACGATTGTTTCTCGTCGTACGCCAACTTTTTCAGCGAGTTCTTCTTGAGTGAGTCCTATTTTATTTCTGATTTCTTTTATTCTATTAGTCATGAAATTTTATTCACAAATGGTTTGGGGGGGCGGGGGACGCAGGATGTCCATGTTCTACCCATGTACCATGATCACATACCCACGTATCTTCACCAGAGAGTAATCGCATGCCTCCTAAAAATAAAGCAAGGATAGCAAAAACAATTAGCATGGAATAAAAAGATTTTTTATTACCAAATTTAAAACGGCCCAAATAATTAAATATGAGCGAATATAATAGTAGGAGGGTTATCACTGCATATGACAATGTCATTGCTATTGGTCCAAAGAATGGATTCGTCTCTCTAAGTGCGTATAAGATAAATGTTATAACAACCGCAATGATAGAGAATATTTGCATAGTCCATAAAGCTGACTTTCCTCCTACTTCGTAATCTCTTTCATCAGCAATGACTCCATGCACGCGTTTCTTTGCATATAAAAGAATTACCATAGCGAGAGCCAGTGTTATTATGGGAACGAAGAAATTATTTGCAATGAGCGAGTGGCTAAAAATCATAGCAATCAGCATCGCAACTATGATCTTTAATGTTTTATATTGTTTTGCAGACATATTTAAATGTTAATTATTTATAACATTTATAATGTTATATTTTTCTAACATTAATGTCAATATATTTAGATTCTATGTCGTGCTCTGTGTGGTTTTTGCGGTACGTCAAAAATTGATCCCAATGGTCTGTGGTGTCGTATTAAGAATTGATAAATTATCCACGTCACAAACAACAACAAGGCAGCAGACATGATTGTCCATGATGGACCAATGAGTGTAAAGAGAAACCCCGCAACCATAGGACCTATGGCCCATCCTAAATCTTGGAATAAATTGATAATTCCAGACACAAGTCCGTCATGAGCGTGTTCTTTGTCTAAATCATGAAGCCATGACCATAGAGAGAGGCTTGCCATCTCATCTCCTGTGGTGGCAAGAAAACCAAACAGAAGAAAGAGTAGGTTAAAATTAAAACCAAGGAACATTCCTGACAGAGAAAACAGGAGAAGGCCGAAGAATACAAGTGCCCTTTTATTGCTTTTATCCGCCACCTTACCAAGAAGAAATCCAAAAACTACGACCGCAAGATCAAAAATTCCTAACCCAATGCTTAAAATACCAGAATTTGCGCTCTCTATGATAACCAGCGGTACTACAAACCAGATGACCCCATAGAATATAGATGAAGTTAATCCTGTGAGTAATAACATAGAACTTGCAGGATTTAATTTTTTCAACGCGGGAAGCAATTGATGAATGTAATTTCGTCGTATATGGTGATGTTGTGTGGAAAGTTTTTGTTCAGCATGAGCAGAAATAGTATCTTGGGGACTAAAGAAGAGCGTACCTAGCGCTATCAGCATCATAATGAGAATAATCCATCCCATTGAGGTTGGGCTTAGCGCGAGAATAAATCCCAACAGAGCACTTGAAAGAAAGACGCCAATGGATCCGAAAATGTCTCTTAATGAAATAAACTTACCCGCGTGATCTTTGGGGGCTTGAGAGAGAATGTATGCATTCACCCCAGGACCAAAAAATACCCACCCAAAGGTGGCCGCGGTAAGGCTGATAATAAACGTAACGAGAGAAAAATTAAAAATAAGAGCTATCCCCGCAAAAAGGAAAATGAACGTGGTGATTTTTAGAAGTTTTAGATACCCAAATCTATCTAACAGATGTCCTGCGGGGACATCACATAAAAGTTGTATAATTGATCCACCTCCCATTAAGATACCTACTATCCACAAAGGGAGAATCTTTGCTCCAAGAGGTGAAATAAGAGAGTAATGCAGTGCTCCTCCTATCTTATATAACACAAGAAACATCCAAAAGGGGATGAATTTTCTAAAAATACTTTTCATAGTTACTTTTTATCTGGTCCCCATTGCCAACGAGGTTTTTCTCCTTTTTTAAAGCAGATGAGAAATAATAATCCCACAATAATAGCGGTTCTTATGAGAAACCAATTAATGTTTTCATTGGTGGGACTTTTTATTTCAGCAAAATAAATCCCATTCCACGCAATAAGGAGGACGGCTATTAAGACAACAACCCATCCTTGCCACTTTGCGGGAGTCCAGCCCCAACCATATAATTTTCTCTTAAACCAATACTCTTTAGGGTTATCTTTCAGATATTCAGTATATTTTTGTATGTAGCTCATAAATTTATGACGAATTTAAAAGTTCAGATATTTTTAATTTTCCAAACTCGTTAAAAATGGTTTTTATTCCTACTTCATTTTTATACCACCCATCTTGGGTAAAATTTCCACTCGCTGTTACTGATGTATTTACCCGATATAGTTTTGTGTTTTCTGGGATATGTTTCATCATAACTGCCCAAGATCGTTTCATTGCAAACCATGCAGTAACTAAAATTAATGAATTGTAGGGGAGATGGAGTTTATCCATAGTATTTAATCCGCCACGCACGTTGTCTACCACAGTGATAGCTTCATCGTGAGTTGCTATGGCATCCATAGATACGCCATGCTCAATTGCCCAATTGCGAAATATTTGTGCTTCCGATTGATCTCTTTTTTCGTAGACTGGCATTCCGCCGCTTATAAATATTTTTGGTGCTAATTTTTTATTATATAAATCTACCGCAGTTTCTATACGAGTTAAATTCTTACTTCCAAATACAAAAATAGAATCTGAGGGGCGGGGGATATCTTCCTCTCCTAGATATTGAGTGATACAAGATACTAGTTTTTCAAATTCTGCATCTCTGGCTTCCACATGCTCAAGTGTTCTAGAAACAACCTCTCGTTGGAGTTCAGCTCCATATACTACCACATCTTGCCATGTGTGTTTTTGATCAAAAAGGTCCGTCGGTAATCTTAGTAATTGAAGCCATTGTATAGGGAGCTCAAAGGACGCAAAATGCTTATCTCTATTGTTGATTGGAATGTCTCTTTTTGCTTCTTTCTCCATTATTGCTTCAAGCTCTTTGATTTCTGGAAGCTCGGTAGAGTCCTTTCGTTTTGAGTTGATGTTCATATAGTTATCTCCCTCAGTATAGCATCTTTCCATCCAGGGGTATTATTCTGGGACAGAAATAGATTTGAGGGGCATGTTGTTTTTGGATTGATTTCACGATGCCCGAATACTCGTTCTTTTTGTATGTGTGGGTAGTTTGTTTTTATAATTTTTACAATCGCAGATATTTCGTCATCTGGTGGGGTATCATTTTCATAATCGTTATCTAAAACGATCGCAATACTTCTGCAATTTATATCCCAATTTCCCGCTTGCCAACCAATCTCGTCATCGTTAAGTAGGCGCTCTATTTTTCCTCCCTCTCTTACTATCCAATGATAAGGCCAGAACACTTGTTTTTTATTTCTAAAATGATGCGAATAAATCGGTTGACCTTTAACGTCCGCATCACGAGAATCATATGGATTTGCATAATATGCTGCGTATAGGCGAAATAATGTGACTGCGGATAATCTTTCTAGGGTGAGATTTCTAGATTCTGAGGTGTGGTGGATTATAATGGTGTCAATTGATTTTCGTTCGGTGTCCCAATTTTTTCCAGTATCTCCAAGAAAAATAGCATCTCTTTTTAAATAGTCTTCAAAAAAGTTGTAAACTTCTCTCTTTAATTGTTTCCATTCCGTTGGAGTTTTTGTATTTGATTTTTTATATTGTTCAATTTCGGCGAGTATATCAAAATACCATGTTGGTTTTTTTATATATTCTTCCCATTTTTTGAAATTAAGATCTGACATGGTCTATTTTGGAATAATCCTATTTAATCTGGCATAAAACTTTAGTTAACTCAAAATCAATTCTAGTAATTCAGGAAATTCTTTTGATTTTAAATGTCTTTCGGTGAAATGCTTTTTGTTTGTGAATACACTCATCTTAATGTCGGGCAATTCTTTTCTAATCATTTCCACTGAGTTGAGTATATCTTTTGCGTCATCAGTTGAGTACATACAATACAAATCTGTTCTATTGGTTATCGTTTTGTCTATCTCAAAATCAAAATAATCAGATAGGGGATTTAGTTTTTTTAAATATCCCTCCAGATCAAGCCATGGCGCGACAAGAATAACCTTCTTAGGTTTTAATTCTTTATGCTCAGACAAGTAGCGTAGTAAAAATCCACCACCACAACTATGACCAACCAATATGGTTTCATTTGATATTTCCATTTGATCTAGCACTCTTTTATGTTCAGAGTATATTGGATTGTATGATTTTGGCATTTCTAGGGACTGGCACAGAATGTCTTTTTTGGTTAGTTGTTTTTGTATCCATGGGAACCAGTGCGCATTTGATGGTGATGGAAAAATATTGTCCAAAATCTCTTCTTTGTCTGGGAGTCCATGGATAAGAATTACTTGCTCCATATTTATTGGTTAATCTTCTTAGATATATGAAAATAGTACCACAGGGGTACTATTTTTGCATATACTTAAGTAGTTGGCTCTATATATTTGGAAAATGTGGTTTACTAGGTTATCTTAAGAGTAAGATGAGAATAATTAATAAAAAGCTACATATATTATTTTGACAGTTTGCTTGTTTGACTTGTTTTAATTTGAGCGTCAAAATGTATATGATAAAATTAGTCAAACCTAAACTACTATGACACTTACCAACTCATATCTTATTACTAGTAAAAATCTCGAAGCTTTTTTTAATGCCTTGGTTACGGCTCAAGCTCCAGAACGTTTTACGCAGAAATTCTTAGAAACCTTAGAATTTAAGAGCTCCAATGACCGTTTATACATAGGGTTAATGAAGAGCTTGGGCTTTATTGACGAGGCGGGTGTACCTCAAGACAGGTATTATAAATTTTTGGATCAGACGCAGTCGAAGAAAGTTTTAGCTGATGGTATTAGGGAGGCGTATGGGGATTTGTTTGCGGTGCAAACCAAAGCTAATGAACTGAATGCACAGGATGTAAAAAACAAGTTAAGAACTCTCACTCAGGGCAAGAAAACCGACAATGTTCTTCAGTTGATGGCAAATACATTCAGGGCATTATGTGATTATGCTGATTGGACAATAGGACCAAAACCGAAAATAGATGAACCTAAACCAAAGCAGGAGACTACTATACAAAATAAGGAACTACCGAAGTCTACAACTTCGCAATTAACAGGTGAGTTCCACTATAACATTCAGATCCACCTTCCGGAATCTAGGGACCAGGCCGTTTACGACGCGATCTTTAAGAGCCTAAAAGACCATTTATTCTAATCTATGGATCAATCTCCTGATTTTTATTCTTTTGTCTTTCGTGGATTGCTGACGGAACAATCCCTAGATAAAGCAGGCCGACACAGTAGAGATAAGTTTTCTGAAGAAGCGAGCCGTGAGATGATCGAAAGACTTGGAATATCATTGCTTGAAGGCGAACTTGTTAGTAAAGCAAAGAGGATGGCAATGGTATATACCGCCATTTGTGCCTTTGAGAATTACGTAAGAGATTTTGTTTCAAAGAAATTAATGGAAATCAAGGGTGAAAACTGGTGGTTAGAATGCGTTTCAGAAAAAATTCGGATAAAAGCAGAATCGAGAAAAAAAGACGAAAGTAATGCTCGATGGCACACTCCTCGAGGAGATGCTCTGATAAGCTACACAGAGTTTGGAGATCTCGCATCTATAATGGGGCAAAATTGGGACCAATTCGAACCCCACGTTGATTCTTTGGATTGGGCAAAGCATGTGATTGAGTCGTTAGAGAGATCTCGAAATGTAATTATGCATAGTGGTGAATTGGCTCCGCAGGATATAGAGAGGGTGGGGATGAATATTCGTGATTGGATTAGACAAGTCGGCTAATCGTATAAAGATTTTTATCTACATAATATAAAAACCACCTATTGGGTGGTTTTTATATTATGTAGAAGTTAACTAGATTACATGATTTAGAGTTATATGTCCTACTAATTCATGAACACTGCTGCGGGACCAGGGCTCGAACCTAGATTACATGATTCAGAGTCATGTGTCCTACCATTAGACGATCCCGCAATAGGGGAATGGTACCAAAA